>NZ_JAEMTF010000054.1 GCF_016462415.1 Williamsia sp.
GCCCGGCTACGTCCCCCCGCCGGTCTCGCGCCCGCTGCCGACCACGCCCCCGCGGTCGGCGCCGATCCCGGCCGGCGCGCCCCCGTCGATGTCGAAACCGCCGTCCGCGCGTCGGAACCCTCCGCCGATCCCCGACGACTCCGCGTCCGGACAGACCCGTCGCATCGCGACGATCGACGCCCCCGAGTTCGACCCGGGCGAACCGGTCGAGACCGACACCGAGAAGGCGATCTCGCGCGACTCCGACGAGAGCGTCCTGCGCGCCAGTGGGTCGATCGCGTTGGCCACCCTGGTCAGCCGCATCACCGGCTTCGTCCGCACCATCCTCGTGCTGGCCCTGCTCGGCGGTGCTGTGGCGTCGTCGTTCCAGGCCGCCTACGTGCTGCCCAACCTCGTCGCCGAGGTCGTTCTCGGCGCGGTCCTGACCGCGATCGTGATCCCGGTGCTCGTGCGCGCCGAGGCCGAGGACCCCGACGGCGGCGAGGGGTTCATCAACCGGATCTTCACCCTCGCGCTGACGATGCTGGGCGTCGCGACGATCATCGCGCTCGTCGCGGCTCCGTTGCTGACCCTGCTCAACCTGGGTGACGGCCTGGTCAACCGCGACCTGGCCACCGCACTGGCGTACCTGCTGCTGCCCGAGATCCTCTTCTACGGGATGTCGGCGCTGTTCATCGCGATCCTGAACATGAAGGGGTTGTTCAAGCCGGGTGCCTGGGCGCCGGTCTGCAACAACATCGTCCAGATCACCACGCTGATCGTGTTCGCCCTCGTCCCCGGCGACATCTCGCTGAACCCGGTGCGGATGGGCGACACCAAACTGCTCGTCCTCGGCATCGGCACCACCCTCGGCGTGGTCTGCCAGGCGGCGATCCTCCTGCCCGCTCTGCGACGCGCCGGGGTGAAGCTCCGACTGCGGTGGGGCCTCGACGACCGCCTGCGCACGTTCGGTCGGATGGCAGGCGCGATCGTGCTCTATGTCGCGGTACTGCAGGTCGGCTTCATCATCACCTACCGGATCGCGGCGAGTGCGAGCTCCTCCGGTGTCAGCATTTACGCCACCCACTGGCAGCTGCTGCAACTGCCGTACGGCGTTCTCGGCGTGACGATCCTGACCGCGATCATGCCGCGGCTGTCCCGCAACGCCGCGGCCAACGACACCCACTCGGTGGTCGACGACCTGTCGCTCTCGACCCGTCTGACGATGGTCGCGCTGGTCCCGGTCATCACGTTCATGACGTTCTTCGGGCCGGCCATCGGTATCGCCATCTTCAACTTCGGCCAGTTCGGTCTCGACGACGCCGACCAGCTGGGCACCGTCCTGAGCTGGGGCGCGTTCACGATCATCCCGTACTCGATGACCCTGGTGCAGCTCCGCGTCTTCTACGCGCGCGAGGACGCCTGGACCCCGACTGCGATCGCGGTGGGCATCACCATCGTCAAGGTCGCGGCGTCCTACCTCGGACCGGTGCTCTTCGACGACGGCGCCACCGTGGTGCGCTGGCTCGCGTTCTCCAACGGGCTCGGTTACATCGTCGGTGCGATCGTCGGACACTTCCTGCTGCGACGTCGGCTCGGCCCGATCCGGATGACCAACGTCAGCCGGACCACCCTGCTGACCCTGCTGGCGTCGATCGGCGGTTGTGCCCTCGTGTGGGGCGTCTCGCAGCTGTCCGGGCTACACCGCTTCGCGACCGACCACGGCAAGCTCGGATCGATCGCCTACCTCGCGTTCACCGCGGTCGTCGCCCTCGGATTGGTCTACACCGCACTGGTTCTGCTGCGCATCCCCGACGTGATCGCGGTCAGCGTCAGCGTCCGCCGGATGCTCGGCCGCTTCATCCCCGCCATCGCGCCGGCCAGCCAGCCGCCGTCGGAGTCGATCGCCGAGATGACCGTGGCCTTCCCGCGGATCACCGGCGACGAGAGCCTCCCGTATTCTGGCCAGGTTCAGGTGTTGCGACGATTCGATCGCGGAACGGCCAGTTGGCAGGCATATTCGGTACACACGGGCGGCGCGGCCGGACAGGTGACCCCCGGTGTGCCGCGCGACCTGCGATACCGACGGAGAGGAGTGGACCTCATGGGTGACAACGACGTCGATGCCGGCGGAGCGCGCGACCTCCCGGGAATGGTCAACACCGATCCCCGGCTCAGCGCGATCCGTCCCGACGCCGAGGGTCCCGCACGCGGCGCCCCGTCGCCGTCGACCGGACCGGTCCGTGCGCAGCGCTCCGGCCCCGACGAGCCGGTGCGCGACGAGCCCTCCGGCCCGGCCGACGCCGCGGCCCCCGGGGGCGACGACAGTTCCGAGTCCACCGGTCCCGGACCGTCGGTCCCCGTGGGCGATCCCGGCCCGTCCGGCCCGCCTGCGGGACCGTCCGAGGGCCGTCCCCGACCGCGTCGCGGACCGCGCCTGGTGCCCGGCGCCGCGGTCGCCGGCGGTCGCTACCGCCTCCTCGCCGCACACGGCGGGACGCGCGGACTGCAGTTCTGGCGTGCCCGCGACATCAACCTCGACCGCGATGTCGCGCTGACCTTCGTCGACGCCGACCAGCTCGCCCCGCCACCCGAACCCGGCGTCGCCGTCGGCGCCAGGGGAGAGGGCCCCCAGGCCGTACTGTCCCGGACGCTGCGTCTGGGCCGGGTCAACTCGCCCGGCATCGCCCGCGTCCTCGACGTGGTCCGCGGTTCGTCCGGCGGAATCGTTGTGGCCGAATGGGTCACCGGCTCGTCGCTCGCCGATGTCGCCAAGACCAACCCGTCACCGGTCGGTGCCGCGCGCGCCGTGCGTGCACTCGCCGCGGCCGCCGAGGCGGCCCACCGCACCGGCAGCTCACTGTCGATCGACCACCCCGACCGCATCCGGATCTCCACCGAGGGCAATGCGGTGCTGGCGTTCCCCGGAACCCTCGCCGGCGACGACAAGACCACCGACGTCCGCGGACTCGGGGCCGTGCTCTACGCCCTGCTGCTGGCGCACTGGCCGCTCGATCCGGACGGCGCCGCCGGCGTCGTCACCAGCCGCACCTCCGGCGAACCGATCGGCGGGCTGCCCGTCGCCGAGCCGTCCGCGGCCGGGATCCCCAAGGAGCCCAGGGCCGCTCGTCCGGATGTGCCGTTCGAGATCTCCGCCGTCGCCGCCCGCGCCCTCGAGGGCAACAGCGGCATCCGCACCGCCGCCACGATCCAGCACGTGCTCGACCAGGCCACCGTCGTCGACCAGAAGACCGACCTGATGCCGGTGATCGGCGACGCGACCGAACGGCCCGCACCGGCGAGCAATGTCCGCGGCGACGGCGCCGGCGGGAAGTCCCGCTTCGGCCTCGGCGACCGCTCACCGCGATCGATGCGCGTGCTCGCCATCGCCGCGGGTGCCGGGCTGATCACCCTGCTCCTGGTCATCGCGTTGATCGTCTGGTTGTCCGACACGGTCGGGTCCGACGAGCAACCGACGAACATCGACTCCATCCTGAACAGTTCCGCACCCGCCGCCTCGACGCCCGGAGCCGCTGCGCCACAGGCGGGTCCGATCGGTCTGCGCTCGGTGACGGTGGTCGACTATTCGCGCCAGACCGCCGACTCGAGCACCAACGTGGGCAACGTGATCTCCGGTGAGGCGCCCGCGTGGCGGACCGACACCTATCGGGGCGGCCCGCGCTTCGGCAACCTCAAGCCCGGGCTGGGCCTGATGTTCGCCCTCGACCGCGCGAGCACGGTCCGGACGGTCACGATCCGGACCCCGTCTCCCGGCCTCGAGGTGCAGGTCCGCACCTCGCCGTCGGCATCGGCGGCGTTCGACGCCACGACCCAGGTCGGCGCCGGCTCGGTCGATCAACCGACCACCACCATCACCGTGCGCGACGCGCAGTCCGCCCCCTTCGTGCTGGTGTGGATCACCTCGCTCCCGCAGTCGTCCCGCGGCGGGTATCAGGGTGTCATCGGCCAGATCTCGATGGGCAGCTAGCGCCGCGTGGCCGACACCGCCGCGGGCACCGTGCTGTGCGAGGACGGACTGCTCCGACCCGTATGGGGTTCGGAACCGGGCATGATGCGCGACTACTACGACACCGAGTGGGGCATGCCCGTCGACGGCGAGAACGCCCACTTCGAACGGCTCTCCCTCGAGGGATTCCAGGCCGGTCTGTCCTGGTCGATCATCCTGCGCAAGCGGCCCGCGTTCCGAGAGGTTTTCTGCGACTTCGACGTCGACACCGTCGCGGAGTTCACCGATGACGATGTCGAACGGCTGGTCGTCGATGCGCGCATCGTCCGCAACCGCGCCAAGATCGAGGCCACCATCGGCAACGCACGGGCAACGCAGGCGTTGCGTGACGACGGGGGACTGGTCGATCTCTTGTGGTCGTTCCGCCCCGAGACGACACCGCTGCCCGTCACCTTCGCCGACGTCCCGACGGTGTCGGCGGCGTCGACGGCCATGTCGAAAGAATTGCGCCGCAGAGGCTTCCGATTTGTCGGGCCGACCACGATGTTTGCTCTGATGGAGGCCGTGGGCATCGTCGACACCCATCTCGTCGACTCGTTCCGCCGCGGTTCGTCGGGGGTGTGGGCGCCCGACGGCACCCCGGTAGCGTGAGTGCCGTGACCCCGACGCTGACCGATCTCACCATCCCCGTCGTCGGCGCACCCATGGCGGGTGGCCCGAGCACCGATGACCTCGTCGCCGCGGTCTCCGGTGCGGGTGGACTGGGCTTCCTCGCGACCGCCTACCGACCCGGAACTGCGGTGGCACAGTCGATCACCGCGCTGCGCGACCGCGGCGTCGACCGATTCGGCGCCAACGTGTTCGTCCCGGACGCGCCCGCCGACCACGTCGTCGACCGCGCTGCGCTGCGGGCCTACCGTGACGCCCTGGCCCCGCGGGCCGCAGCGCTCGGCGTCACCGTGCCCGAGATCCCGGAGTACTCGACCGACGCCTACGACGAGGTCGTCGCCGTGCTCGTCGAGGCGGCGGTTCCGTGGGTGTCGTTCACCTTCGGTCTGCCGTCGCAGTCCGATGTCGCGGCACTGCACGACGCAGGATCCGCGATCGTCATCACCGTCACCGATGTGGACGACGCGCGTGCCGCAGTCGATCGGGGCGCCGACGTCGTCTGGGTCCAGGGGCCCGAGGCCGGTGGCCATCGCTCGACCTTCTCGGTCGACGCAGAGCCACCGACCACACCGCTCGTCGACTTGCTGCCTGCTGTCCGCGCCGCGATCGACGTGGAGGTGATCGCGTCCGGGGGAGTGGCGTCGGGCGCCGATGTGGCCCGCCTACTGGCCCTGGGGGCCGATGCGGTCGCGGTCGGCACACTGCTGCTGAACACCCCCGAGGCCGGGACCAGCGGGGCGCACCGCCGCGCGCTGGCCGACCCCGCGTTCGCGGAGACGGTGTTGACCAGGGCCTTCTCCGGGCGCCCGGCCCGCGGCCTGGACAACGCCTTCCACCGCGACCTCCACGAGCTGGCGCCGGCGACCTTCCCCGAGCTCAACACCCTGACCGGCCCGCTGCGGACGGCCGCTGCCGTGCAGGGCGACCCGGACGGGGTCACCCTGTGGGCGGGGACCGGTGTGGCCGCGGTGACCGACGACCCGGCCGCCACGGTGGTCGAGCGACTGTGGGCACAGGCGCGTGAGCTGGGTTGATCGCCACCTCATCGATTGATCCACAGGCACCTCTGCGACCGCTGCGCTGAGCGCGGGGAGTCCATTAATCTCCACGCATGGCCGAAGCGGGGGATGGCGACGAGCGCACCGACGAGGAGTTGCTCGCCGCCCATGTCGCGGGGGACGCGCTCGCGTTCGCGGTGTTGGTGCACCGCCACCAGAACCAACTCTGGGCGGTCGCCCGGCGGACCAGTCACACCACCGACGACGCCGCCGACGCACTGCAGGACGCGTTGTTCAACGCCCATCGCAACGCCCACCGCTTCCGCTCGGACGCCCGCGTGACCTCATGGCTGCATCGGATCGTCGTCAACGCCTGCCTGGACCGCATCCGCCGCAACAAGATGCGCCAGACGGTCCCCCTGCCCGAGTACGACATCGCCGCCATCGCCGACCCGTTCGACCCCACCGTGTCGGTGGACCTGCGGCTGTCCATCGACCACGCCCTCGACGCGCTGCCGAGCGACCAGCGCGCAGCCGTCGTGGCGGTCGATGTCGAGGGGTACTCGGTGACCGATGCCGCAGAGCTGCTCGGGGTGCCGACGGGCACGATCAAGAGCCGGTGTTCGCGGGGACGGGCCAAACTCGCCGTGGTCCTCGGACACCTGCGCGAACCGGACGACCACACCCCCGACGGGAACCCGGCGACCCCCGTCGGCGTCTGATGAACAGCACAGACCGACGAGGTGAGGTGATCGATGACTGACCGGCCATCCGCCGACGAGCCGACACGTGTGCCCGCGGGCCCGCCGTTCCTGGTCGACCTCGTCGCCGATCTGCACGCCGGCGTCCTCCCGGACGACATCGCGGCGCAGCTGTGGCCGCGGGTCCGGGCGGATCCGGAGGCGATGCGGATCGTCGCCGCCCTGGATGCGACGCGCGCGGACCTGGCGTCGGCCCAGGCCACGGCCGAACCGCCCCCGCCCGCGGTCACGGCCGCGATCGAGTCCACCCTCGCCGCGATCCGCGCGGACACCGGCGCTTCGGGCGCCGCCGCGCCGCCGGTCGAGTCGATCGAGGACGCGCGAGACCGGCAGCGGGACGCCCGCCGCCGCCGCGGCATGGTCATCGCCTCCATCGCCGCGGGGATCATCGCCGTCCTCACGCTGGTGATCGCGGTCTCGACCGCGACCATGTCGTCGCAGGGCGACACCGACCGTGCCGACGACACGACGGCGCCGGCATCGACCCCCGCACCGTCTGTCGAGGTGCAGGTGGGGGCACTGCTGTCGGTGCTGGGTCGCGACGATGCCGCGTTCACCGGACAGAACGGGCCCGACCGCCTGCAGCGCTGCCTGAGCGCCAACGGCGTCGCACCGCGCACCCCGGTGGTGGGCAGCGGACGACTGACGGTCGGTGGCGGTCCTGCGGTGGTCATCCTGCTGTCCACCGGGGTCGCGGGCCGGTTCGACGCCCTGGTCGTGGACCCGTCGTGCGACACCGGCACCCCGGCGACCATCTCGCGACGCACCCTGGGGGCCGCCGGTCCCACCGGATGAGCGACGCACATCGTCCGCACACCCGCCAGGTCCGACCACGGGGAACAGATCCACCTACCCTTGTGTTGAACCAGCCGGCTATCGACAGTGAGAAGAGGACAGATGAGCGACTCAGGGACCGGCACGATCCACGACGTGATCATCGTCGGATCCGGCCCGGCCGGGTACACCGCAGCGGTCTACGCAGCGCGTGCCGAGTTGGCGCCGGTCGTGTTCGAGGGAACGCAGTTCGGCGGCGCACTGATGACCACCACCGAGGTCGAAAACTTCCCCGGCTTCCAGAGTGGCATCCAGGGCCCCGCCCTGATGGACGAGATGCGTGAGCAGGCACTGCGATTCGGCACCGACCTCCGCATGGAGGACGTCGACGCGATTCGTCTGACCGGCGACATCAAAGAGGTCGAGGTGGCCGGTGAGGTCTACCGCAGCCACGCCGTGATCCTGGCGATGGGCGCAGCCGCACGCTACCTCGACATCCCCGGCGAGGCCGAACTGCTCGGACGCGGCGTCTCGGCGTGCGCGACCTGCGACGGTTTCTTCTTCAAGGACCAGGACATCGCCGTCATCGGCGGTGGCGACTCCGCGATGGAGGAGGCGACGTTCCTCACCAAGTTCGCGCGTTCGGTCACCCTGGTGCACCGTCGCGAGGAGTTCCGCGCGTCGAAGATCATGCTCGAGCGGGCCAAGGCCAACGACAAGATCCGCTTCGTCACCAACGCCGCCGTCACCGGTGTGCGCGGTGAGGGTTCGGTCAGCGGCATCGACCTGCTCGACACCGTGACCGGCGAGGCCAGCGTTCTCGACGTCACCGGGATGTTCGTCGCCATCGGTCACGACCCGCGCAGCGCGCTCGTCGCCGGCCAGGTCGACCTGGACGAGGACGGATACGTGCAGGTCCAGGGCCGGACCACCGCCACATCGATCCCGGGTGTCTTCGCATGCGGCGATCTCGTCGACCACCGCTACCGGCAGGCGATCACCGCGGCCGGCACCGGCTGTAGCGCGTCCATCGACGCCGAACGCTGGCTGGCCGACCGCGCCGACGCCACCACCCCCGTCGCGGCCGACGCGGCGGTCGGATCCCTCGTCTGAGGGTTCCACCACAGATTCTCACGTCACACACGTCTCACTAGGAGGACACAATGGGTGCAAACACAGTGGTCGTCACCGACGACACATTCAAGAGCGAGGTTCTCGGCTCCGACAAGCCGGTCCTGGTCGACTTCTGGGCCACCTGGTGCGGCCCGTGCAAGATGGTCGCCCCCGTCCTCGAGGAGATCGCGGCCGACAACGGCGACAAGCTCACCATCGCGAAGCTCGATGTCGACGAGAACCCCGCCGTCGCACGGGATTTCAAGATCATGTCGATTCCGACCATGATCCTGTTCCAAAACGGTGAGCCCGTGAAGACCATCGTCGGCGCCAAGGGCAAGGCCGCGCTGCTGCGCGAGCTCGACGACGTCATCGGCACACCTGCCTGACACCGGAGAACATGTCGGCGACGCCGGGACGAACCGTCCCGGCGTCGTCGCGTCCGGGTCCGCCGTGGTGCGCCGCCGTCGGCGGTCCCCGGTGGGTGACGCTTGGCTCATATTGGCTCCCGAGCCGCAGACCTGAGACACTTCAGTGTCGGCCCATGGGTGTGCAGCACACGCGGGCCACAACAGATCAGATCAGTGTGGCGAGAAAGGCTCAGTGCAATGCCGTTGTACCGCCTGGGCGACCGAGGCTCGGCCGTCGCCGAGATTCGCGCCATCCTCGCTGCTCAAGGGCTGCTCGAGGACTCGGCCGCATCGGCATCGGAACCCCCGGCCGGCAACGGATGGACCGCTCCGGAGACCGAGTTCGATCTGGCCACCGATCATGCCGTGCGCGCCTTCCAGCAGAACCGCGGTCTCATCGTCGACGGCATCGTCGGACCCGCCACCTACCGCGTACTGCGTGAGGCGTCCTACAGCCTCGGCGCACGCATCCTGGCCTACCGCCTCTCCGCCCCCATGCACGGCGACGACGTCGCCACCCTCCAGTCGCGCCTGGGCATCCTCGGGTACTACACCGGGCTCGTCGACGGCCAGTTCGGACCCGTCACCCACAACGCCCTGTGCTCCTACCAGAGCGAATACGGCATGACCCCCGACGGCATCTGCGGACCCGGCACCCTGCGCTCCCTGCACCACCTCGGCACGCGGGTCACCGGCGGCTCCCCGCACGCCATCCGCGAGGAGGAGACGGTTCGCCGCTCCGGACCCCGGCTGTCGGGAAAGCGCATCGTCATCGACCCCGGCTTCGGCGTCCCCGACGAGTACGTCGACGCCGCCACCGCCGATCTCGAGACCCGCGTCCTGTGGGACCTCGCTCGCCTCGTGGAAGGCCGGATGGCTGCAGCCGGGATGGAGACGTTCCCGTCCCGCTCGGCCGCCGACAACCCCGACGACGCCGACCGCGCCCGCATCGCCAACAGCTACGGTGCCGACCTCGTCATCGCGCTGCGCTGCGGCCGCTACAAGAACGCAAACGCCAACGGCACCGCCAGTTTCTACTTCGGCAACGCACACGGGTCCGCCTCGACCATCGGTCGGTCACTGTCCGGGTTCATCCAGCGTGAGATCGTCGCGCGCACCGGCCTCAAGGACTGCCGCACCCACCAGCGCACCTGGGACATCCTGCGACTCACCCGCATGCCCGTCGCTCAGATCGACGTCGGCTACATCACCAACCCCCGCGACGCCGCTGCCCTCGCCGACCCCCAGACCCGGGACGTCATCGCCGACGCGATTCTCGTCGCCGTCAAGCGTCTCTATCTGCTCGGCGAGAACGACCAGCCGACCGGGACGTACACGTTCGCCGATCTGCTCGCCTCCGAGCAGATCGCTCGCTGACCTCTATCGGTCGCGGCGACGCCCCACCGGCGTCGCCACCCTCTCACGCTCGCGGCCCGGTACGTCGATCGCCGCCATCACGACCAACCCCTGCAGCGCGCTCTCGACCGCGGACTTCCATCCGAGGCCTTCATCGAGTTCCAGCCGGAACCGAGGGAAGCGCGGGTGTGACGCGATGAGGTCGAAGCCGGAGTCCTTCAAGAAGTGCGCGTCGATCATGCAGCCCGGGCACAGCGACGCCTGCGGGTCGGGGCGCCCACCGGCCGAGCGGGGAGCGGTGGCCGGGTGCTCGGTGTCGCCGTCCGAGCGGACGATCCCGAACGCCTCGACCGCGCGCACCCCGCGCTGGATCAGGTCACCGATGACGCTGTCGATCAACATCTCCGCGGTACCCGCGAACCCTGCGTCGACACGGACGGAGGTCAACAGGACGGCGTCGGCGCTCACCGGTGAGGTCGGGAAGAGTCGGGCACGGGGAACCCGCCCCGGCGGGGCGTAGAAGGCGGTCCCGATCGCACGGCCGGTGGTCGACTCCACGGCGACCTGAGCGCACTTACCCCAGTCGAGCATGACCATCGAGACCCATGCTTCTTTGTCGAACTCGCTGTCGATCACGTATCCACTGTCAGCCCCCGGGATGACGGCCGGATCGACCTCCCAGAAGATGCACTGCCGGACGTGGGGCGGCAATGCGTCGAATCCGTCGAGCCGAAGCGGATGAATCGAGATTCCCACGGCGTCAGACTCCTCTGCTCGGATCCGACCACTTCGCGTGTGCGGTGTTGAACAGTAAATCCATTGGAGCACAACCTGTCTCGAAGGAAGTGGTACGTCGCTGAGGTTCTGCTGTCACAGTGACGTTTCACCTCCCCAGCGGTGGACGTGGAAAAACGCGCTACACAGAAGCATTTTTTGCGACGAGCTCCACGATACGTTCGAGGTCTTGCACCGTGGCGAACTCGACGACAATTTTGCCCTTCTGCTTCCCCATCGACACCGTGACGCGGGTGTCGAGACGGTCGGACAGCCGCTCGGCCACGTCACGGAGGCCGGGCATCTGCATCGGCTTGCGCTTGCGGGTCTGCGGTTGGTCGGCGGCCGGCCCGTCATGGTTGGCCAGAGTCACCGCCTCCTCGGTCGCGCGCACCGACATGCCCTCGGCGACGATCCGCGCGGCGAGAGCTTCCTGGGCGTCGCTGCCTGCCTCGAGGGAGAGGATGGCCCGCGCGTGCCCGGCCGAGAGGACGCCGGCGGCGACGCGGCGCTGGACTGCGATCGGGAGTTTGAGGAGCCGGATCATGTTTGTCACGACCGGCCGCGAACGGCCGAGCTTCACCGCCAGCTGGTCATGCGTGACACCGAACTCCTCGAGCAGCTGCTGGTACGCCGCCGCCTCTTCCAGAGGATTGAGTTGAACGCGGTGGATGTTCTCCAGCAGCGCATCACGGAGCATGTCCTCGTCGGGCGTCTCACGAACGATGGTCGGGATCGCCGCGAGGCCGGCTTCCTGACTGGCGCGCCATCGGCGCTCGCCCATGACCAGTTGGTAGCGGACATCACCGACGGGGGAGGGGAGCCGTCGCACCACGATGGGCTGCATCAGCCCGAACTCGCGAATCGAATGCACGAGTTCGGCGAGTGCTTCTTCGTCGAAAGCCGTACGCGGCTGCTGCGGGTTGGGCTGGATCTCCAGTGGCGGGATCTCCCGATAGACCGCGCCGACGTCGGTCAGCGACTCCGCGGAGACCTCTCCGCTGTCGCCGACCGCAGGCGGGGGCGTGGTTCTCCCGTCACCGAGAACAACGTCGGCTGCGGCATTGCCGAGCCGGGGGCCCTCGTCCGGTCCGGTCGGGATCAGGGCGGCAAGACCGCGGCCCAGGCCACCTTTGCGCTGGGTCATCGGTTCTGTCCTTCCTGTCCGGCGCGCTCGGCACGCATGCCGAGCTCGCGGCCGGCGTCGAGATAGCTCATGGCTCCACGTGAACCCGGGTCGTATTCGATGATCGTCATGCCGAAGCCCGGGGCCTCGGAGACCTTCACGCTGCGGGGGATGACGGTGGTGAGCACCTTGTCGCCGAAGTGGCGTCGCACCTCATCGGCCACCTGGTCCGCGAGCTTGGTGCGTCCGTCGTACATCGTGAGCAGAACCGTCGACACCCACAGGTGTTTGTTCAGGTGCGCCTGCACCAGCTCGATGTTGGACAGCAGCTGTCCGACGCCTTCCAGTGCGTAGTACTCGCACTGGATGGGGATGAGCACCTCACGTGCCGCCACCATCGCGTTGACCGTCAGCAGTCCCAGTGATGGCGGGCAGTCGACGATCACGTAGTCGATGTCGTTGTCGCGAATGGTGTCGAGATCGAGCGCGTTCCGTAGCCGCGTCTCCCGCGCCACCATCGACACCAGTTCGATCTCGGCACCGGCCAGATCCAGCGTGGCGGGGACGCAGAACAGTCGCTGGTGCGCGGGACTGCGCTGCATCGCCTGCGCCAGGGTGATCTCACCGAGGAGGAGTTCGTACACCGAGTTGACGTCGGGGTCGCGGTGGTCGATGCCCAGGGCCGTACTCGCGTTGCCCTGTGGATCGAGATCGATCACGAGGACTCCGAGTCCGTGCAGGGCGAGCGCTGCGGCGATGTTGACCGATGTCGTCGTCTTGCCGACGCCGCCCTTCTGGTTCGCCACCGTGATGATGCGCGGTTCGCGGGGGCGGGGGAGTTGCCCGGCTCCCCCTGGCGTCAGCACCTGACTCGCCCGCTCGGCCGCGGCGGCGATAGGTGTGTCGAAGTACTTGGCCGATGTTTCACGTGAAACCGGGTCGGGGGTTTCACGTGAAACCATGGCCTCCGAGCCTCCCGCGGCACTGTCCGGTGAACCCTGAGCCACAGCCATTCTCCTTCGCGCCCGCTTGCCCATCACTGTATTGCCGCTCTACTTCCTCGACGATGCTCACCACGAGACCCATCACTGCGCCTTGTCGAGCTGAACCCCACGCACCCGCTCATCGGCGACGTGACGACGGACTACGGAGTCGGCCGCGGATGATGGTGGTCGGTACCGCAAGAGTATCGGTCCCACATGACTCCACGCGCAGGTCGGTCAGTCCGAGCTTGCCGACCTCCGCCTTGTGCGTCGTGATCTCGTCGGCCGCCGATGACCCCTTGATCGCGATGAGCTCTCCGTCGGGCCGGATGAGCGGCAGCGACCACCGCGCCAGACGATCCAGCGGAGCCACCGCCCGTGAGGTCACGACGTCGGACAGTCCGACCTCGGCGCGGACGGCCTTGTCCTCAGCCCGGCCCCGGATGACCCGAACCGACAGGGACAGCTCGGCGACAACCTCGGTGAGGAAGGTGTGCCGGCGCAGCAGCGGCTCGATGAGGGTGATCGACAAGTCGGGGCGAGCAAGCGCGAGCGGAATGCCGGGCAGGCCCGCACCGCTGCCGACATCGGCGACGGTCGCGCCCTCTGCGATCGGTTCCCCCATCACGGCGCAATTCAGGATGTGCCGGACCCATAGCCGGTCCACCTCCCGGGGCCCGATCAGACCGCGCTCCACACCGGCGTTCGCGAGGATCTCGCGGTACGCCCGCGCAGCCGGAGCTCGGTCACCGAAGACTGCGTCGATCGCGGCGGCGACGTCATTCTGACTGCTCTCTTCATCAGGTTTCACGTGAAACATCATCCCTTAATCACACTGCTGTCATTCACCACCATCTAGCCGCAGCACCCCGGAAACGACGAAGTCCCGGGGTCACCGGGACTTCGTCGTCGAACTCGTGCGGGGTGCGCTACTGCTTGATGACCACCACGCGACGGCGGGGCTCGACACCTTCGCTCTCGCTGATGACCCCGTCCACCGCGGCAACGGCATCGTGGACGATCTTGCGCTCGAACGGCGTCATCGGCTCCAGCTCCTCGCGGCCTCCGTTGTCGAGGACGCGTTGCGCGACCTCGCTGCCGAGGATCGAGAGACGCTCGCGGCGGTCTGCGCGCCAACGGGCGACGTCGAGCATCAGTCGACTGCGGTCACCGGTGGTCTGCTGCACGGCCAGACGGGTCAACTCCTGAAGGGCATCGAGGACCTCGCCGTTCTTTCCGACGAGCTTTCCCAGATCCTGACCGCCGTCGATGCTGACGATCGCACGGTCGCCGTCGACGTCGAGATCGATGTCGCCGTCGAAATCGAGGACATCGAGGAGTTGCTCGAGGTAGTCCCCGGCGACCTCGCCCTCCTCGACCAACCGATCGTCCGTGCCGCCCTCGGCGTCATCGGGATCCGCTGCGTCGTCCGCTTCTACCCGCGTGGTGTCCGCATCGGTCTGCTCGACCGACTCGTTCGCGTCGGGCGTCGTGTCGTCGGTCTCTGCGACGTGCACGTCGCTCGTATCTGCCGTCATTCTCATCACCTTTGATCGTGTGTTCGTTCGTGAGGGAGGCACCCGCGTCGAGGGTGGTGCCGACGCTCCGCGCACTGCGGAGCAGGACTGCGTGGGTCAGCGCCGTTTCTTACGGCGCGCAGTGTTGGAGCCCGCGGCGCCGGTCCGACCCCCGGCACCTGTCGGCTTCTGTCCCGGACGAGGCGTCTTCGCAGCAGGCTGCTTCGTCGCCGTCTGTTTCGCCTTGTTCTGGGCGCCGGAACCGTTCGACTTCGCAGTCACCGTCGAGGAGTCATCCGGCGCGGGGGAGGAGCCCTTCGTGAGGTTGGGCGTGGACCCGTTCGCAGATTCCTTCGCCGTTCCGTTGGCCGAGGCGCCGTTCGTCGCACCGTTCGCCGACGCATCGGGCCCGGCCTTCTTCTTGGCACGTTCGGGACGGGCACCCGGCTTGGGTGCGTTGGCCTTCAACTTCTCCTGCTTCGCGGCCTTCTTCGCCTCGTCTTCCTTCTCGATGCGGTTGAAGACGATGTGCTGCTGACCGTAGGTCCACAGGTTGTTGCTGACCCAGTACAGAAGGATCGCGACCGGGAAGAACGCACCCGACACCAGGATGCCCAGGGGGAAGACGTACAGCGCGAGCTTGTTCATGATCGCGGTCTGGGGGTTCTCCAGGGCCGCGGCACCCTGTCGGGCCACCGACGCGCGCGAGTTCATGTGTGTGGCGATCGACGACACGATCACCAGCGGGATGACCAGATAGATGATGTGGGCACGGGTGAAGTCGATGACACCGTCGGCGCTGAAGGCGACCCACTCGGATTTGGGCTGCGAGATGGCCGCGGAGAGCGGCACACCGAACAGACGCGCGTCGAGGAAGTTCTGCACCTGGTCGGCGCTGAAGAAGTAGTTGCCCGTCGACCGGGTCTCCGCCGCGGTCATACCGAGCTGACCGAAGCCGGTGCCCATCCGATTGAAGGATCGGAGCACGTGGAACAGGCCGATGAAGACCGGGATCTGCGCGAGCATCGGCAGGCATCCGAGGAGCGGGTTGAACCCGTGCTCCTTCTGCAGCTTCTGCATCTCCTCGGTCATCTTCACGCGATCCTTGGCGTACTTCTTGCGGATCGCCTGCAGCTGCGGCTGGATCTCCTGCATCTGCCGCGTGGTGCGGATCTGCTTCACGAACGGCTTGTAGAGAATCGCGCGCAGGGTGAAGACGAGGAAGATGACCGACAGTGCCCACGCGACGCCGCTGCCACCGGGGGAGTCGGGGAGGATGTGGCTGAACACCCATTGCCAGACCCACATGATTCCCGAGACCGGGTAGTAGATGAAGTTGAGCACGGTGTCAGGTACTCCTCACTGCGTCATCAGACGCACTTGTTGTCTCGCGTCGCCGGACGCGTAGGTGTGTGGCGTCCGCGGCCGCGGCGTCGGTTCGCTCTCCATGGTGCCCTGATCTCTCCGGCACCGGGTCGTAGCCGGGTTTGTGCCAGGGGCCGCACTTGGCCAGACGCACCACCGACAAGGCCCCTCCGCGGATCGCGCCCCACTCAGTGACCGCCTCCACGGCATAGGCGCTACACGTGGGCTCGAATCGGCAGGACGGCAGACGGGTCGGGGAGATCCAGGTGCGATAGAGCTCGATCAGGAAGACCAGGGCGCGTCGCGGGAATGCCGTCACACTCATGACGACACCGTCGCGCGCAGCCCCGACTTGCCGAGAGCAGAGAAGAGTTGTTGTGCCAGAACGTCACTCGGCACTGTCGCTGACGACGGCAGAGCCCGGATGACGACGGTCGACGCCGTGTCGACGTCTTCGAGAGCCGCGGCAGCGGCAGCGCGCAGGCGCCGAGCGACGGAATGACGGGTCACGGCGTCACCGACCGCCTTGCTGACGATGAGACCCACCCGGGGCCCACCGAACTCGACCACGTCGAGTCGAACGTGACGATCATCCGGCCACCGGGTCGGCGCGATCAGCACGTAGGTCATCAGATCAGTCCGACGCACCCGCACGCCGTGACGCAGGGTGCGGGTGAACTCGGATCCTCGGCTGATCCGCTGGTGACGTGCGAGCACTGTGACGATGACCGCGGGAGAACGCGGGAACGCCCGCTTCTCCCGTCGAGATCAGGCAGTCAGGCTCGAGCGGCCCTTGCGGCGCCGGGTGTTGACGATCGACCGGCCGGCGCGCGTGCGCATCCGGAGACGGAAACCGTGCACGCGTGCACGACGACGAACGTTGGGCTGGAAGGTCCGCTTTCCCTTGGCCACGATTGAACTCCTCGTTATCGGGGCACCGGGAGCATTACGCTCTCAAGACACCCATTACCTGGTGGTTTGCTTGCCGCGGCCCGTCGATCTCACGCACATCGGCGCATGGACGACCGACACCTCGGCGACCGTTCGAGAGTACTTATCGCATGTTCACTGGTCAAACCGCGATCAGCCGCCCCGGCAACGGTTTCCCACCGGCGATCCGATTCGCACGACACGCCGACGACACGACGGTCGTCGACTTCTGGTCGAAATCGTGCGACCGAATCTGTTGAGACCGGCCGCGGGCTCTGTTAGCTTCTGACGAGCACGCGTTCGACGGCACCGTTCGGAGTCGATTTCGCTGACCGGTTCCAGGCTCGGGCATCGCCCGATGGCCGGTACTCAAGCAGCTGTGCACAACTGTGGATAACCGTGTGGACAAACCCGTTGTCGTGAGCGACGATGGCGACCGCGGTTGCGCATGTCAGCGGTGCCGCACAGCCAGGAGGGGCGTTGTCGATGGGGTCCGATCGCGACACGTTCGGTGAGATCTGGCAGCGGGTCATCGTCGACCTCGGTGCCGACACCGGAACCGACGACACACTCACACGGCAGCAAAAGGCCTGGTTGTCGCTGGTCCAACCCCTGACCCTGGCCGAGGGGTTCGCCCTGTTGGCGGTGCCGACCGCTTTCGTCCAGGAGCAGATCGAGCGCACTCTGCGCGAACCCATCCGCACCTCTCTCAGCCGCCACCTCGGCATGGAGGTCGACCTCGGGGTTCGAATCGCGCCCACCCCCGACGTACCCGTCGGAGTGCCTGCCGCACCCGCCTCGATCGACGTCGCGGCCTCGCTGGACACCCTTCCCGACACTTTCGCCGATCGCCGCGACAGCTCGGAGTACCACTCGGAGAACGGTCGTATCGACACCGTCGGGCCGCACGGATCGCCCGACCACCGCAGGGTCGACGGCGAGTGGTCGACCTACTTCAACGCGTCCACCCCGGGCGAGCCCAGCAGTCTGAACCCGAAGTACACCTTCGACACCTTCGTCATCGGGGCCTCCAACCGGTTCGCGCACGCCGCCGCGGTCGCGATCTCCGAGGCGCCGGCCCGGGCGTACAACCCCTTGTTCATCTGGGGTGAGTCCGGTCTCGGCAAAACCCATCTGCTGCACGCGGCCGGCCACTACGCGCAACGACTGTTCCCGGGGATGCGCGTCAAATACGTCTCCACCGAGGAATTCACCAACGACTTCATCAACTCTCTGCGTGACGATCGCCGTGTCGCGTTCAAACGTCGCTACCGCGATGTCGATGTGCTCCTCGTCGACGACATCCAGTTCCTCGAGGGCAAAGAGGGTATCCAGGAGGAGTTCTTCCACACCTTCAACACCCTGCACAACGCCAACAAGCAGATCGTGGTGTCCTCGGACCGCCCACCCAAGCAGTTGGCCACTCTCGAGGACCGGCTCCGTACCCGGTTCGAATGGGGCCTGATCACCGACGTCCAGCCTCCCGAGCTGGAGACCCGCATCGCCATCCTGCGCAAGAAAGCGCAGATGGACAACCTGCAGGTACCCGCCGAGGTACTCGAGCTGATCGCCTCGAAGATCGAGCGCAACATCCGTGAGCTCGAGGGCGCCCTCATCCGGGTCACCGCGTTCGCGTCGCTGAACAACGCCGAACTCAACCTGGCCCTGGCCGAGATCGTCCTGCAGGCACTGTTGCCCGATTCCGGCAGCGTGGAGATCAACGCGCCGGCCATCCTCGCGATCACCGCCGAGTACTTCGAGATCAGCGTCGACGAGCTGCGTGGGCCCGGAAAGACCCGGTCCATCGCCCAGGCCCGTCAGATCTCGATGTACCTGTGCCGCGAGCTCACCGATCTGTCGCTGCCGAAGATCGGTGAGACCTTCGATCGTGACCACACCACGGTGATGTACGCCGACAAGAAGATCCGCAAGGAGATGGCCGAGCGCCGCAAGGTGTACGACCACGTCCAGGAACTCACCGCGCGCATCAAACAGCGCGCCCGCCGCTGATCCCGTTCACCGGATCACACCGCTCGGACGAGCGTTCTCTCAACCTCACATCGAGGCCTCGATGTCGCTTTCGGGCGACCGGAACACGTGTTCACCGTCGCTCCCCAGCTGTGGATAACTCGGTGGATAACTCCGTCAGCCTGTGCACCGACGGTGGACCGAGATGAACGGACGCTGACGTGTACACAACGTGTGACCGATCTCCTGTGATCTGTCCACGATCGGTCCACAGCGTCACGTGCCGCCCCACGTGCACCAACCACACCCTGTACACAGATTCCACAGGACCTATTACTACTGAGAATTTATCTTTCTCAATAGTCTTTAAAAGCAGGTGTGTGGACAGATCGTCCGTCCACACCGCCCGTGAGAACGGTTCCGTCACCAGCCGTTACAAGCTCCACCCGTTTGCCCCCGCACGCCCCCTTCCGTTCTAGAGTGGAGACCCACCGGTTCACGCAGGACTCGCACACCATCGAAGGGCAGTCGACGCTATGGAGGATCGGACCGATATGGAGGGTCGATCGCAGTGAAGTTCCGCGTGACTCGCGATGAATTCGCAGAGTCGGTTGCCTGGGTTGCCCGCAGTCTCCCCAGCCGTCCGCCCGTTCCCGTTCTCGGCTGCGTGGTTCTCACCGCAGGCGACAAGGGCCTGACGGTCTCGGGCTTCGACTACGAGGTCTCGGCCCAGGTCGACCTCTCCGCCGAGGTCGCCGACGAGGGCCGCGTGCTGGTCTCGGGCAAGTTGTTGGCCGACATCACCCGGTCCCTGCCGTCCAAGCCGGTCGATGTCAGCCTCGACGGCACCCGCGTGGCCATCGCCTGCGGCAGTTCGCGGTTCTCCCTGCCGACCATGCCGGTCGAGGATTACCCGTCCCTGCCCGAGGTACCGCCGATCACCGGCAGCATCCCGACGGAACTGTTCGCCGAGGCGATCACCCAGGTCGCCATCGCCGCGGGCCGAGACGACACCCTGCCGATGCTCACCGGTATCCGCGTCGAGATCGAGAACGACACCGTCGTGCTCGCCGCCACCGACCGCTTCCGGCTCGCTGTCCGTGAACTCACCTGGGAACCCACCTCGGGCGACACCGCCGCCGTGCTGGTGCCGGCCAAGACGTTGTCCGAATCGGCCAAGTCAGCCGGCGCCGAGGGTGGCGCCGCGATCTCCCTGGCCCTCGGGTCGTCGGGCAGCATCGGTGCAGAGGGTCTGCTCGGCATCCTCGGACAGGGACGCCAGACCACGACCCGTCTGCTCGACGCGGAGTTCCCGAAGTTCCGTCAGCTGTTGCCGCCGTCGCACACCTCCATGGCCACCGTCGACATCGCACCGCTGACCGACGCCATCAAGCGTGTGGCCCTGGTCGCCGAGCGCGGCGCCCAGGTTCGGATGGAGTTCACCGAGGGATCGGTGTTGCTCACCGCCGGTGGCGACGACGCGGGCAAGGCCGAGGAGGAGGTCCCGGTGGACTTCCACGGTGAGCCGCTGACCATCGCGTTCAACCCGGGTTATCTGCTCGACGGCCTGGCCGCATTGCACACCACCGCAGTCGATTTCGGATTCACCACCCCGAGTCGGCCGGCTGTGCTGCGACCGTCGACCGGTGAACCGCCGCAGGCCGACGACTCCGGTGCGTACGCCGCTCCGAGCAGCGCGTTCACGTATCTGCTGATGCCGGTCCGACTGCCCGGATAGAGCCGCGTCACGAGGGGCGTCGTCACCCGACCGTTCTCACCGCCGAGAACACACCTCCATACATCCGCGAGAGGAATCACCATGCAACTCGGCTTGATCGGGCTCGGCAAGATGGGCGCCAACATGCGCTCGCGGCTCAAGCAGTTCGACCACGAGGTCATCGGATACGACCCTCGTCCCGAGGTCACCGACGTCGCATCGCTCGCCGACCTGGCCGCGGCTCTGCAGGCGCCACGTGTCGTGTGGGTGATGGTCCCGTCGGGAGCACCCACCCGCGAGACCGTCGAGAAGCTGGCCGATGTGCTGTCCCCGGGCGATCTCGTCATCGACGGCGGCAACTCGCGCTACACCGACGACGCAGTACACGCGGAACTGTTGGACGCCAAGGGAATCGGCTACCTCGACTGCGGTGTGTCCGGCGGTGTGTGGGGTCTGGAGAACGGGTACGGGCTGATGGCCGGTGGCGCTGCCTCCGACGTCGAGAAGGCGATGCCGATCTTCGATGCGTTGCGTCCGCCCGGTGAGCGTGCCGACGGCTTCGTCCACGCCGGCCCCGTCGGTGCCGGTCATTACGCCAAGATGGTGCACAACGGCATCGAGTACGGGTTGATGCACGCCTACGGCGAGGGATACGAATTGTTGGCCGCCGAACCGCTCATCGACGACGTCGAGGGCACGTTGCGTGCATGGACCCACGGAACCGTCATCCGTTCCTGGTTGCTCGACCTGTTGGTCAAGGCGCTGCAGGAAGATCCGGGTCTGACCGAGATCTCCGATTACACAACCGATTCCGGTGAGGGACGCTGGACCGTCGAAGAGGCCATCCGCCATTCGGTGCCCGCGAACGTCATCTCCGCTGCTCTGTTCGCACGCTTCGCATCCCGTCAGGAGGGCGGTTCGCCGACCCTGAAGGCGGTGTCGGCCCTGCGTAATCAGTTCGGTGGGCACGCGGTCAAGCCTGCGCAGCACCAGTGACCTCGGGCATCGGGTAGGTGTACGTCCGGACGCTGCGTCTGCGCGACTTCCGGTCGTGGCAGGAGGTACGCGTCGAACTCGAGCCGGAACCCACGATCTTTGTGGGGCGCAACGGATTCGGTAAGACCAATCTCGTCGAGTCGCTGAACTACCTGTCGACACTCCGGTCACATCGGGTCAGCAACGACGCGGCGCTGGTGCGCACCGGGAGCGAGACCGCCATGGCATCGGCGACCGTGATCAATTCCGGGCGTGAGCTGACCGTCGAGCTGCAGATCACCCCCGGTCGGAGCAACCGTGCGTCGGTCAACGGCGCCCCGTCGCGCCGCCCGCGCGACATCCTGGGGATCCTGCGCACCGTGATGTTCGCCCCCGAGGATCTCGCCCTGGTACGGGGTGATCCCGCCGATCGACGGCGGTTCGTCGACGAGCTCGCGGCGTTGGCGGGACCCCGGATGGTCGCTGCCCGTGCCGATTACGATCGCGTCCTGCGCCAGCGGGCGGCACTGCTCAAGACCGCCGCGTCGGCGATGCGATCGGGTGGTGACTCCGCTGCGTCGGTGATCAGCACGTTGGACGTGTGGGACACCCAGCTTGCCCAGTTCGGTGCCCAGGTGACCGCGGGGCGTATCGACGTGCTCACCAGGTTGCGGCCGTTCGTCCAGCAGGAGTACTCGACGTTGGCCCCGGCATCGCGGCCGATCGACCTGAGGTACCGCGCGGTCGTCGGTGACGAGGTGTTGCCTGCGGGCGACACACCGGCCGACGAGGAGTACATCGAGGCGGTTCTGTTGCACAGTCTCGCCGCCGCGCGCGGCAAGGAGATAGATCGCGGGGTGTGTCTGATCGGTCCGCATCGTGACGACATCGACATCACCTTGGCGGGTCAGATCGCCAAAGGGTTTGCCAGCCATGGGGAATCGTGGTCGTTGGCGCTCGCGATGCGTCTGGGGTCGGTGGAGTTGATCCGGTCCGACGGCGCTGAGCCGGTCGTGTTGCTCGACGATGTGTTCGCCGAACTCGACGCCGCGCGTCGGGCGGCGCTCTCGACGTTCGCGCAGTCGGTGGAGCAGGTCATCATCACCGCCGCGGTTGCCGACGACATCCCGACCGCAATCGGTGGCCGGCGAATCGCGGTGGGCGTGCGCGATGACGGGGACGGTGGGCGTCTGTCACATCTTCTCGACGAGGGGGAGGCCACATGACCGACGAGTCCGAGTCCGGATCCGACGGTTCGTCCGAGCCGTCGGGCGCGGCTCCGGCGGGGTACGAACTCGCCCGCAAGGCGCTCGAGGACGCCCGGTCGGCGGCGCGGGCCGCCGGCAAGTCCGTGGGTCAGGGCAGATCGTCGCCGGTTCGGCGCAGGACCCGTCGCAGTGGATGGTCGGGTGCGGGCCCCGACGAACGGGATCCGCAACCACTCGGTCGGCTCGCCGGCGGGATCGCGCGCAGTCGCGGGTGGCAGCCCAAGATCGGCGAGGGAACGGTCTTCGGTGCCTGGGCGCAGATCGTCGGACCCGACATCGCCGGCCACGCGGAGCCGACGGTGCTACGCGACAAGGTCCTGCACATCACCGCTGAATCCACCGCGTGGGCGACTCAGTTGCGGTTGATCCAGGCACAGATCCTGGCCAAGATCGCTGCGCATGTGGGAAACGGCGTGGTCACGACCCTGCGCATCACCGGTCCGAAGGCTCCGTCCTGGCGAAAAGGGGACCGTCATGTCTCCGGACGGGGTCCGCGCGACACCTATGGGTGACCCGTATGCGGAACCGAGCGCGCACAGGCGACGTCAGAAGGCTGGAGAAACGCCGTAGAGGTGCGTCTACCCGGCTTCGTACAAACGGGGATGGGTTGAGTCGAGAAATCCGTCCTGAGAGCGCGTCAGCGGCCCCGGATACCCATTTCCGGTCGATTGAGGCAGTAGTATGGAACGAGTGCCCGACGGGCATCTCGAACATGCGCGAAGCAGTACCGGCGAGGACAAGGAGCGGACACCACTCGTGGCCGACAGCAACGAACCCACTGACAACCCGACGTCTGCGGACGCGGTCCCGGCCAAGAAGGCGACCCGCCCCGCTGCCAAGAAGGCAGCCCCCAAGGACTACGGCGCCGACTCGATCAGCATCCTCGAAGGACTCGAGGCGGTACGTAAACGACCCGGCATGTACATCGGTTCCACCGGTGAGCGAGGTCTGCACCACCTGATCTGGGAGGTCGTGGACAACTCGGTCGACGAGGCCATGGCCGGTCACGCCAGCAAGGTCGACGTGAAGCTTCTCGCCAACGGCGGCGTCGAGGTCATCGACGACGGCCGCGGCATCCCCGTCGAGATGCACAAGACCGGTGTGCCCACGGTCGAGGTCGTCATGACCCAGCTGCACGCGGGCGGCAAGTTCGACTCCGACTCGTACGCGGTGTCCGGTGGTCTCCACGGTGTGGGCATCTCGGTCGTCAACGCCCTCTCGACCAAGGTCGAGCTCGAGATCGCACGTGACGGCTTCAACTGGTCGCAGACCTACAACTACGCCAAGCCCGCGGAGCTGGTGAAGGGTTCCGCGACGCGGAAGAAGGGTACGACCACCCGGTTCTGGGCGGATCCGGAGATCTTCGAGACGGTCGACTACAGCTTCGAGACGATCTCCCGACGTCTGCAGGAGATGGCGTTCCTCAACAAGGGACTGACCATCACGCTGACCGACGAGCGTCCCAAGCAGATCGGCAACGACAGCGTCGACGTCGAGACCGCGGATGCCCCGCGTAGCCAGTCCGAGCTGGACGAGGACGCCGCAGCCGAGGTCTCCGACGTCATCGAGATCGCCGACACCGCAGGCGAAGCCGTGACCAAAGAGGTCGCGGGCAAGCCGCGGGTGCGTACCTACCACTACCCCGGTGGACTCGAAGACTATGTCGCACACCTGAACCGGACCAAGAGCGCGATCCACAACTCGATCGTCGCGTTCACCGCGAAGGGCACCGGGCACGAGCTCGAGGTCGCGATGCAGTGGAACGCAGGCTATTCCGAGTCGGTGCACACTTTCGCCAACACCATCAACACACATGAGGGCGGTACCCACGAGGAGGGTTTCCGTTCGGCGCTGACCAGCACGGTGAACAAGTACGCGCTGGACAAGAAGCTCCTCAAGGAGAAGGACGGCAAGCTCACCGGTGACGACATCCGTGAGGGTCTCGCCGCGGTCATCTCGGTCCGTGTCTCCGATCCCCAGTTCGAGGGTCAGACCAAGACCAAGCTCGGCAACACCGAGGTGAAGAGCTTCGTGCAGAAGGTCGCCAACGAGCACCTCTCACACTGGCTGGAGTCCAATCCCGCCGAGGCCAAGATCATCATCAACAAGGCGGTCGGGTCCGCGCAGGCGCGTATGGCTGCGCGCAAGGCGCGAGAGCTGGTGCGGCGCAAGAGCGCAACCGACATCGGCGGTCTACCCGGCAAGCTCGCCGATTGCCGCAGCAACGACCCCGGCAAGTGCGAGGTCTACATCGTGGAGGGTGACTCCGCCGGTGGCAGCGCCAAGTCGGGTCGCGACTCGATGTACCAGGCGATCCTCCCCATCCGCGGAAAGATCATCAACGTCGAGAAGGCCCGCATCGACCGTGTTCTCAAGAACACCGAGGTGCAGTCGATCATCACCGCCTTCGGTACCGGTATCCACGACGAGTTCGACCTGGCCAAGCTGCGCTACCACAAGATCGTGCTGATGGCCGACGCCGACGTCGACGGCCAGCACATCTCGACCCTGCTGCTGACGCTGCTGTTCCGGTTCATGCGTCCGTTGGTCGAGCACGGTCACGTGTATCTGGCCCAGCCGCCGCTGTTCAAGCTCAAGTGGCAGAAGGGTGCCGCACCGGAGTTCGCGTACTCCGATCGCGAACGCGACGGTCTGCTCGAGGCGGGTCGGGCCGCAGGCAAGAAGATCAACACCGACGACGGCATCCAGCGCTACAAGGGTCTCGGCGAGATGAACGCCAAGGAGCTGTGGGAGACCACGATGGACCCCTCGGTGCGCGTGCTGCGCCAGGTGACCCTCGACGACGCCGCCGCGGCCGACGAACTGTTCAGCGTTCTCATGGGTGAGGACGTCGTGGCCCGCCGCAGCTTCATCGCCCGCAACGCCCGGGACGTCCGCTTCCTCGACGTGTGAATGCGGCGCGTGTGCGCCGCCTCCACTGTCGCTGTGACCAGAAGAAAGTGATCGAATCATGACCGACACCACCCTGCCGCCGGGCGGAACCACCGACTCCTCCGGTGGTGACCGGATCGAGCCGGTCGACATCCAGCAGGAGATGCAGCGCAGCTACATCGACTACGCGATGAGCGTCATCGTGGGTCGCGCGCTGCCCGAGGTCCGCGACGGTCTCAAGCCCGTGCACCGTCGTCTGCTCTACGCGATGGGTGACGCCGGCTTCCGCCCGGATCGCAGCTATGTCAAGTGCGCCAAGCCTGTTGCCGAGACCATGGGTAACTACCACCCGCACGGCGACACCGCGATCTACGACGCACTCGTGCGTCTCGCTCAGCCGTGGTCGATGCGCTACCCGTTGATCGACGGACAGGGCAACTTCGGTTCGCGTGGCGACGACGGCGCGGCCGCGATGCGCTACACCGAGGCCCGGCTGACGCCCTTGGCCATGGAGATGCTCCGTGACATCGACGAGGAGACAGTCGATTTCACGCCGAACTATGACGGCAAGACGATGGAGCCGACGGTTCTGCCGAGCCGTATCCCGAACCTGCTGATCAACGGATCCGGCGGCATCGCGGTCGGTATGGCCACCAACATGCCCCCGCACAACCTCAACGAGGTTGCCGCAGCGGTGTTCTGGGCTCTCGACAACCACGAGGCCGACGAGGAGTCGACGCTGGCCGCGTGCATGGAGGCCATCAAGGGACCCGATTTCCCGACGGCAGGTCTGATCGTCGGGTCGCAGGGCATCCTCGACGCGTACACCACCGGTCGCGGCAGCATCCGGATGCGCGGTGTGGTCAAGATCGAGGAATCCAAGACCGGCGCAACGACTCTGGTCATCACCGAGCTGCCCTACCAGGTCAACCCGGACCGCATGATCGTCTCGATCGCCGAACAGGTCAACGACGGCAAGCTCAAGGGCATCAGCAAGATCGAGGACCAGTCCTCGGACCGCGTCGGCATGCAGATCGTCGTCACCCTCAAGCGGGACGCGGTCGCCAAGGTGGTGCTGAACAACCTCTACAAGCACAGCCAACTGCAGACCAGTTTCGGCGCGAACATGTTGTCCATCGTCGACGGTGTGCCGCGCACCCTGCGTCTCGATCAGATGATCCGCTACTACGTGGCCCATCAGATCGACGTCATCGTGCGTCGGACCCGGTACCGGTTGCGCAAGGCCGAGGAGCGGGCTCACATCCTGCGCGGTCTGGTCAAGGCGCTCGACGCCCTCGACGACGTCATCGCCCTGATCCGCGCCTCGTCGAACACCGAGGAGGCGCGTGCCGGGCTGATCGACCTGCTCGACATCGACGAGATCCAGGCCGACGCGATCCTCGCGATGCAGCTGCGCCGACTGTCGGCGTTGGAGCGTCAGAAGATCGTCGACGAGCTCGCCGAGATCGAGATCGAGATCGCCGACTACCAGGACATCCTGGCCCGCCCGGAGCGTCAGCGCGCCATCGTGCGCGACGAGCTCACCGAGGTCGTGGACAAGTTCGGTGACGAGCGACGCACCCGCATCATCCCGGCCGACGGCGACGTCGCCGACGAGGATCTCATCGCCCGCGAGGACGTGGTGGTCACCATCACCGAGACCGGATACGCGAAGCGCACCAAGACCGACCTCTACCGTAGCCAGCGGCGCGGCGGCAAGGGTGTGCAGGGCGCCGGCCTCAAGCAGGACGACATCGTCCGGCACTTCTTCGTCTGCTCCACCCACGACTGGATCCTGTTCTTCACCACCAAGGGCCGGGTCTACCGCGCCAAGGCCTACGAGCTACCCGAGGCCAACCGCACCGCGCGTGGTCAGCACGTGGCGAACCTGCTGGCCTTCCAGCCCGAGGAGCGGATCGCCCAGGTCATCCAGATCAAGAGCTACGAGGACGCGCCGTACCTGGTGCTGGCCACCCTCGGCGGTCTGGTGAAGAAGTCGCGTCTGGTCGACTTCGACTCGAGCCGTTCCGGCGGCATCATCGCGGTCAACCTCCGCGGCGAGGACGAGCTGGTCGGCGCGCAGCTGTGCAGCTCGTCCGACGACCTGCTCTTGGTGTCGAAGCACGGCCAGTCGATCCGCTTCAGCGCCACCGACGACGCGCTGCGTCCGATGGGCAGGCAGACCTCGGGTGTGCAGGGCATGCGCTTCAACGACGACGACCAGCTGTTGTCACTCAACGTCGTCGCCGAGGGCACGTATCTGCTGGTCGCGACCGCGGGCGGCTACGCCAAGCGCACCGCGATGGACGACTACCCGGTTCAGGGCCGTGGCGGAAAGGGTGTGCTGACGATCCAGTACGACCGGCGCCGAGGCGAGCTCGTGGGTGCGCTGATCGTCGACGACACGAGCGAGGTCTACGCGATCACCTCCGGTGGTGGCGTGATCCGGACGCTCGCGAAACAGGTCCGCAAGGCAGGGCGCCAAACCAAGGGCGTCCGCCTGATGAACCTGGACGAAGGAACTACGCTCTTGGCTATCGCCCGGAACGCCGACGAGCCCGATGAGGCCGACGGCGGCTCGGCGGCCGGTAGCTGAGCGTTTCCATCCAGCACGTCACACGAGGTGAAGGAAAGTAGTTGAGCACACCCAACGAGCCCGAGGGGTCGCCGCGATCGGGACCCGGTACCACCGATCGGCCCGAGGGGAGCGACTCGAACGGTCTCGCGTCCCGTCCCGCCGAGAACGGCGGGCAGGACAACGGGGGTGCTCCGGCCGAGGGCCCGCGACCCGGATCGGGTACCGGTCCGGGTGGGATGCCGCCATGGCAGCGGGTTGGCAACCAGCGCCCGCCGTCTGGGGGACCGGTCCAGCCGAACCAGCCCGGCCCACCGCTGCAGCCGAATCAGCAGGGGCCGTCCGGCCCGCCGCCGCAGCAGGGCCAGCCCAACGGCGCGCCCAAGCGTCCGCTGGTGACCGGCTCGGCCGTCAACCGGCCGTCCGGCTCGTCGGATCAGTCGACCACCCGTGCGCCGATCGCGAAGCTCGACGCCGATGGCAACACCACCCGGGATGCGGCGCAGGAGCCGTCGAAGGGACGTAACTCGTTGACCGGGAAGGTGATCGACGGGCCGACGCGCAACATCGACCGCAACAACCTGCCGGAGGATCTGCCCGATCTCGACGCGATCCATCACCCGACCGGTGGCCAGCAGACCGATTCCGGCGTCCCGCCGGTCCGGCCGGTGGAGACGTTCTCCGCGGGCCCGCGCGGTCCGCTGCGTGCCGCGGTGCAGCTGCGCCGGATCGATCCGTGGTCGACCTTCAAGATCTCCTCGGTTCTCGCGATCGCGCTGTTCCTGATCTGGATGATCGCCATCGGCGTGCTGTACGTGATCCTCGACGGCATGGGCGTCTGGGATCAGCTCAACGGTTCGTTCGGCGACCTGGTGTCGAGCGACTCGTCGACCGACACGTCCTTCCAGATCACCGCGGGCACCGTGTTCGGTGTCGCGGCGTTGGTGGGTGCGGTCTACGTCGTGGTGTTCACGGCCCTGACCACGGTCGGTGCGTTCATCTACAACATGAGCGCGGACCTCGTCGGCGGCGTCGAGGTGACCCTCGCCGATCGCGACTGACCTGTCGTTTTGGCGACCGGACTCCGCTGTTTTGTTTCTGGAGGGGACAGTCCGGTAACCTTTTGACGGTTCACGGGCCTATAGCTCAGGCGGTTAGAGCGCTTCGCTGATAACGAAGAGGTCGGAGGTTCAAGTCCTCCTAGGCCCACGTGGAAAAGGTCGCGGTCATCGTGATCGGGTTGGTCGCACTGGTTGTGGGCGGCCTGGTCATCGAGACTCATCGGAACGTCGAAGAGTGGCACGTCCTACCCCAGCGCTAGAGACATCTGGCACGGGGCCTTAGCTCAGTTGGTAGAGCGCTGCCTTTGCAAGGCAGATGTCAGGAGTTCGAATCTCCTAGGCTCCACATCTCGTCCATCCGCCTCCGGATGAACTCTCGTTCCACCGCATTCGCGGTCGTCTCCATTGCCAGCCGGTAGGAGTTTCGGGCCGCGGTGACCTCGCCCAGTCGGCGCAACAGGTCTGCGCGCGTGACGTGCCACAGGTGGTAGCGCGCCAACGGTAGGTCCTTCACCAGGCCCAGAGCCACTGCCGGACCGTCGATCTCGGCCACCGCGACGGCCCGGTTCAGTCGGACGATCGGGTTGGGGTCGCAGGTCGCGAGCTGATCGTAGAGCGCGACGATCTGATGCCAGTCGGTGTCCTGCGCGCGGTCGGCATCGGAGTGGACGGCGGCGATCGCTGCCTGAAGCTGGAACCGCCCCGGTGCCGCACCGCCGGCACGCCGGCGATCGAGGCACGCGCGGACCACGGCCAGGCCCTCGTCGACGCGAGCGCGGTTCCACATCGACCGATCCTGCTGGGGTAACGGGATCAGGGCTCCGGTGGCATCGGTGCGCGCGGATCGCCGCGAGTCGAGCAAGAGCATCAGCGCCAGCAGTCCGCGGGGCTCGTACTCGTCGGGCATCAGATCGACGACCATCCGCGCGAGCACGATTGCCTCGTCGCAGAGATCGGCCCGCGTCAGAGCGTCGCCCGCCGATGCCGCGTATCCCTCGCCGAACACGAGGTACAGAACCGTCAGGACACCGTCGAGCCGATCGGGGAGGTCGGCGTCGGTCGGGACGCGGTAGGGAATCCGCGCGCCGCGAATCTTCGTCTTGGCCCGGACGAGTCGCTGCGCCAGGGTCGCCTCCGGGACGAGGAACGCCCGCGCGATCTCCGGCGTCTGCAACCCACCCACCAGCCGGAGCGTGAGGGCGACGCG
>NZ_JAEMTF010000218.1 GCF_016462415.1 Williamsia sp.
ACCAGTTCGTACGTCTCGATGACGTCGTCGACCTTGATGTCACCGTAGGTGATGGTCAGACCACATTCGTAGCCGTCGCGCACCTCGGTCGCATCGTCCTTCTCACGCTTGAGCGACGAGATCGTGAGGTTCTCGGCCACCACGACGTTGTCACGCAGCAGACGCGCCTTGGCGTTGCGCCGCATGATGCCCGACGTGACCAGGCAGCCGGCGATGTTGCCGACCTTCGACGAACGGAAGATCGCACGGATGTCCGCACGGCCCAGCTCGACCTCTTCGTAGATCGGCTTGAGCATGCCCTTGAGCGCGCTCTCGATCTCGTCGATGGCCTGGTAGATCACCGAGTAGTACCGGATGTCGACACCCTCGCGGTTGGCGAGCTCGGTGGCCTTGCCCTCGGCGCGGACGTTGAACCCGATGATGATCGCGTTCGACGCCGACGCCAGGTTGACGTTGGTCTCGGTCACGCCGCCGACACCGCGGTCGATGACGCGCAGCGTCACCTCGTCGCCGATGTCGATGTTGACCAACGCCTCCTCCAGGGCCTCCACGGTTCCGGAGTTGTCACCCTTGAGGATCAGGTTCAGCTGCGAGGTCTCCTTCAGAGCCGAATCGAGATCCTCGAGGCTGATCCGCTTGCGGCTGCGCGCGGCGAGTGCGTTGCGCTTGCGAGCGTTGCGTCGATCGGCGATCTGACGGGCGATCCGGTCCTCGTCGACGACCAACAGGTTGTCGCCGGCACCGGGCACCGAGGTGAAACCGATGACCTGCACCGGACGCGACGGCAGACCCTCGGTGACGTCGGCACCGTGCTCGTCGACCATGCGTCGGACGCGCCCGTAGGCGTCGCCGGCGACGATCGAGTCGCCGACCCGCAGCGTTCCGCGCTGGACCAGCACGGTCGCCACGGGGCCACGGCCACGGTCGAGGTGCGCCTCGATCGCGACACCCTGGGCGTCCATGTCGGGGTTGGCACGCAGATCGAGTGCGGCATCCGCCGTCAGCAGCACCGCTTCGAGCAGGGCGTTGATGTTCGTGCCCTGCTTCGCGGAGATGTCGACGAACATGGTCTCGCCACCGAAGTCCTCGGCCACCAGTCCGTATTCGGTCAGCTGCGCGCGGATCTTCTGCGGATCCGCACCTTCCTTGTCGATCTTGTTGACCGCCACGACGATCGGCACGTCGGCCGCCTGCGCGTGGTTGATGGCCTCCACCGTCTGCGGCATGACGCCGTCGTCGGCCGCGACCACGAGGATCGCGATGTCGGTGGCCTTCGCACCACGGGCACGCATGGCGGTGAACGCCTCGTGACCGGGGGTGTCGATGAACGTGACCAGACGCTCGTTGCCGTCGAGCTCGGTGAGCACCTGGTAGGCACCGATGTGCTGCGTGATGCCGCCGGCCTCGCCCTCACGGACGGTCGCGTTACGGATCGAGTCGAGCAGTCGCGTCTTACCGTGGTCGACGTGACCCATGACGGTCACCACCGGCGGACGCTGCTCGAGATCCTCCTCGCCACCCTCGTCCTCGCCGTAGGTGAGGTCGAAGCTGTCGAGCAGCTCGCGGTCCTCGTCCTCCGGGCTGACGACCTGGACGACGTAGTTCATCTCGCCGCCGAGCAGTTCCAGCGTCTCGTCGTTCACCGACTCGGTGGCCGTGACCATCTCGCCGAGGTTGAACAGGGCCTGGACCAGGGCGGCCGGGTTGGCGTCGATCTTGTCGGCGAAGTCGACCAGCGACGCACCGCGTGCCAGTCGGATCGTCTGACCGTCGCCGTGCGGCAACCGGACGCCGCCGACGGCGGGCGCCTGCATCGAGTCGTATTCCTGGCGCTTCTGACGCTTGGACTTGCGGCCCTTGCGGGGAGCACCACCGGGGCGACCGAACGCACCCGCGGCACCGCCACCGCGACGAACACCGCCGCCACCGGGACGACCACGGAAACCACCGGGGGGACCACCCGTGGGGGCGCCGCCGGGAGCACCGCCACCGCGGTATCCACCGCCACCACCACCGGGACGGCCACCACCGGCACCGCCGGGGCCACCACGGGCGCCGGGGCGACCGGGACCGCCCGCACCGGGTGCGGGACGCGCCGAACGCGACGGCATCGCGCCGGGGTTGGGACGGGGAGGCATGCTGCCCGGGCTCGGGCGGGGTCCGCC
>NZ_JAEMTF010000219.1 GCF_016462415.1 Williamsia sp.
CCTCGACCGACCTCCCTCGAATCAGCTCAGCGATCAACGAACGCTCGTCATGCTCGCCGACGGTGATGCGGACTTCCGCATTCAATGACGCACAGCCCTCGTCGCCCGCTGTACTCAGAATTGAGCACTCAGGACTCGTCGACGTCCACCCCGTACCGTCGCGCGAAATCGCCCAGGTCGTCGTCGTAGCCCTGCCCCAATGCACGTAGCCGCCACGCACCGTTGCGGCGATAGATCTCGGCGATGATCATCGAACGCTCAGTGGTAGCGCCGTCGAGGACCGCGGTGGCAATGGTCGCATCGTCGGTATCGGCGGTCACCGACAACGCCCCGAGCTCGCCGAAATGGGCACCGTCCGAGATGGCCGCCCCGATGACGATCCGGTGGACTTCGGCATCCACCAGACCGAGATCGACCCGAACTCCCTGCTCACAGTTGCCGTCGATGCTGATTGCCACGGCGCGGTCAGGACTGGCGGGTTGGTTGTAGAACACGAATTCGTCGTCGGAGAGCACGTTTTCGTCAACGCCCAGCTCGAAAGCGACGACATCGACCTCCATCGCTTCGTCGAAGTCTGCCCGCCACGAGACGTTGACCGTGAAAGCGGTCGCGACCGCTGGGAGGTCGATCACCGCTCCCGGGGCGAGTACGGGCGCGATCCACTCTCGAGTAGGTGACACGGACGGCACCTCGTCGGGCAGGTCGAGAGCGGTGTCCACATCGGCCATGCTCAGCAGCGTCAGGTCGCGCTCCACGATCTTCGGCATGCGCGGGTCGCCGTCACCGCCGTCGAGAACGAGAACGTCGGTCACACCCGCAGTGAGGTTGACGGCCGGCGTCGCGCTGAGTTGGACCAGTCGTGACCGCATCACGGTCGCTTCCAGGTGGCTGCCACCGACTACGAGGATCCGGCGCCCGCTGAACACTCCGACGGACGATGAGACGAGTGTCGGGGTCGGCACCGGCCTGGCCCGTTCGGGTTCTGGCCTGGGCTCGCGGACCGCGGGTACCGGCCCCGGCTCCACAGGCGCATCGACCGGAACGCCGGGCACCACCCGCGCGAGGAGTTCGAGCACCGACGTCTCACTCACGATCGGGATTCCGCGCGTCGCAGCCATCTGTAGTTTTCTGGAGCCGGTCCGCGGATCGTTGCTGACGACCAGCCCCGTCTTACCGCTCGCCGAGTTCATGACATCGAGCCCGGCGTCAGTCAACCGCCGGGCGAGCTGAGAGCGCGGCATACGGGTGTCGCCGGTGATGACCACCTTCGTGCCTTGCACCAAGCCGACCGCCTCGCTGTACCTTCCCGGGTTCCGCCATGGCGATGGCGTTCGAGTGACACGTCCAGGAAATGCGCGAGCGGTTGCCGTACAGGGCGTGACCGGGAGCTCGAGGCCAATCTGTCGCGCGAGTGCCACGCTGTTGCGGAACACCGCCGCAAGTGTCTGGACGTCGTCTCGGGCATCATGTGCGGCGCGCTGCCGGATGCCCCAATAGGTCGCCAGCGTCGACAGCTTGACGTTGGGAACGTCGAGTTGCAGCCTGCGCGCGAGAGCCACGGTGCACATCCGGTGCGTGACCGGCAGAGGCAGCGCCAGGCGGTCCATCTCGGCGGCCAAGAACCCATGGTCGAAGGACGCATTGTGTGCCACCAGGGTTCGATCATGCAGCAGACGAGTGAGGCGCGGATGCGACGAATCAAATGTCGGTGAACCGCGAAGCTTCTCGCGAGTCAGTCGATGAATATGAACGGGCCCTGGGTCGCACCCGGGATCGAACAACGAGTGGTACTCGTCAACGATTTGATCGCCGTCCACGGCGAGCACCGCCATGCTCAGCACACGATGGTGCCGGGCGTTGACTCCCGAGGTCTCGACATCAACAAGGGCCCAACGGTCGCCTGTCACCCGGGTGATGTTGTCAGAACCGCACGCGAATCGGTCATCAACGCCGTACTCCGAACGTACGAACTTGCGCAGTGTCCACCGACGCTGCGACGTGGCTCCCCCGACCTGCTAGGCATGACGAATGGCCGGTACTCGTGCGCGCGGATCAACTGCTTCGATAGCCCTGATCGCTCTGGTCCTCGCAGGATGCTCGTCGACCGACGGCAGCCCATCGTCGCAACCCACGACGGTCGTGACCGTCACCGAGTCGGCGT
>NZ_JAEMTF010000220.1 GCF_016462415.1 Williamsia sp.
CCCGCCTTCTTCACCCCCGCGGGTGTCGGAACCCAGGTCGCCGACGGCGGACTCCCGCTGCGCTACGACGGTGCCGGCGGTGTCCTGGTGGCCAGCGAGCCGAAGGAGACCCGGGAGTTCGACGGGGTCACCTACGTCATGGAGCGCGGCATCGTCGCCGACTACGCCTTCGTCCACGCCTGGAAGGGCGATCGACACGGCAATCTCGTCTACCGCCGCAGCGCCCGGAACTTCAACCCCAACGCAGCGGCCGCGGGGAAGATCGCGATCGCCCAGGTCGAGCATCTCGTCGAGCCGGGCGAGCTCGATCCCGAGAACATCCACACGCCGGGCATCCAGGTACAGCGCGTGGTCGAGGTCGGACCGGTCGAGGTCGGAATCGAGAAGCGCACGGTACGGACGGAGAGCTGAGATGGCCTGGACACGAGACGAGATGGCGGCACGCGTCGCCCTCGAACTCAACGACGGCGAGTACGTCAATCTCGGGATCGGCATGCCCACCCTGGTGCCCAACCACATCCCCACCGACGTCACCGTCGTCCTGCACTCGGAGAACGGCGTCCTCGGCGTCGGGCCCTATCCGACCGACGACGAGCTGGACCCCGAGCTGATCAACGCGGGCAAGGAGACGATCACGGTCCTGCCGGGGGCGTCCTACTTCGACTCGGCGGCGTCGTTCGGGATGATCCGCGGCGGCCAGGTCGATGTCGCCGTGCTCGGCGGGATGCAGGTCAGCGCCCGCGGCGACCTCGCCAACTGGATGGTGCCCGGGCACATGGTGAAGGGCATGGGCGGCGCGATGGACCTGGTCCACGGCGCGCGGCGGGTCATCGTGATGATGGATCACCAGTCCCGCGACGGCGAGTCCAAGATCCTGCCGGAGTGCACCCTCCCGCTGACCGGTGAGCGCTGCGTCGGTCGGATCATCACCGACCTCGCGGTCATCGACGTCACCGCAGACGGGCTGGTCCTGGTCGACACCGCACCCGGGGTCACCCAGGACGAGGTGGTCGCGGCCACCGCCGCTCCCCTGCTGATCACCTGACTCGCCCGGCCGTCCACAAGCGTCACCGTGGGCCGGTCATCCGTGCTCACCGTCCGGATGACCCGTGAGCGGTGACGGTTGTGGACGACGGACGCCGAATATGGGATCCGGGTGACCCTTTGGTACCGTTGTCGAGCAGTACCAGGGGCTATAGCGCAGTTGGTAGCGCGTCTCGTTCGCATCGAGAAGGTCAGGGGTTCGATTCCCCTTAGCTCCACCACCGGGACCACGGTCCCCGGTTCACCGTGCTCAGCGGGCGTCGAAATCGCGGACCATTGTATTCGGCGCTCGACGTCGCCAGGCATCGGTGATCAACTCCGCAACGACGTCATCGTCCGCGGCGGTCAGGGACACGGCGACGGCGGACAACTTTGCACCCCAATACACCTCGGTGCACCAGTCGAATTCGGCGACGGCCTCGCGGATCTGCTCGTCGGACACCATGACCCGCAATGTGTCCTCGTCGGGCATCGTGGCCAGGATGTTCTTTCGGAAGCGCAGCGCGGCCATGCCGTGATGGTCGGCGACCACCACCTCGGGCAACGTCAGGGCACGCACACTGACATCGTCCCAGGTGGTCACGAGACGATCTACTCGCCTGCGGCCCTGCGGAACTCGGGCTCCTCGCGCATCACGCGACGACGCTGGAACGGCGGGAGGTGGTCGAACACGGGGTGCTCGTCGTCGATCTCGAGGACGACCGCGCCCGGCCGGATGAGGTGTTCGGGGATTTCGTCGGCCAGCGGGCTCTCGTCCTCGATGCGCCGGCGCTGCTGCGCCATGCGTGCCGCACGCGCGGCGCGGACACTGCGCTGCCGTCGGATCCGCTCCTCGATGCGAACGGTACGTCGCAGGTAGGCCATGTAGGCGACGAGGAGGAACACCCCGACGCCGGTGACGGCCCAACCGATCCCGCCCATCAGCACACCGACACCGACCGACGCGATCGCGAGAACCGCGAACACGAGCAGGAGTCGCTGGCGACCGCGGTACCGGGCCTCGCTGCGGCGGGTGTCGGCGGTGGGGTCGTATCCCCCGCGACCGCGCCGGGTCGACCCCTCGGCGGTCAGCGGCTCGGAGACCACCTCGTAGTCGGAGTCCTCGTCGTC
>NZ_JAEMTF010000147.1 GCF_016462415.1 Williamsia sp.
GCTCAAGCTGGGGTTCCGCCGCCTCGGTGAGGTGTTGGCGCAGTCTGGCCGACTGTCTGACGCGGATCTGGTGTTCTTTTTCGACCGTGCGGAATTGCATCACGTGGTCGACTCGGGGGACATCGCCGATCTGGTGCAGAGCGCGGTGAAGCGTCGCGAAGCGCTTGCGTTCCAGAGTGCTCTCGAGTTCGACGACGTGTTCGTCGGGCGACCGGTCCCGCTCGTCGCCAGACCGCAGCGCGGAGTCACCGACGACGAGATCATCGGTCGGCCCGCCAGCCGCGGAACCGTGGAAGGGGTGGTGCGAGTGGCGAAGTCGATCGTCGAAGCGCGCGATCTGCAGCGTGGCGAGATTCTGGTGACCCCGGTGACCGATGTCGGGTGGACGCCCTACTTCACGGTCATCTCAGCGCTGGTCACCGATATCGGCAGTTCGGTGTCGCACGGTGCCGTCGTGGCCCGCGAATACGGATTGCCCTGTATCGTCAACACTCTGGTTGCCACGCAGTCATTGGTGACCGGAGATCGCGTGCGCGTCGACGGTGACCGCGGTGTGGTCACCCGCCTAATTATGGATTCACCTGTTCGTGAAAGGGCTGTGACGCAGTCGTAGACGGCGACGGGACCGCCGCGGCAGTCCGCCCGGCCACCGCCGTGCCACCTCCCCTGAGCAAACCTGTCACTGCGGCGCCCAGCTCGTCGCGTGGCACCGCAGCGAGAGTCCGTTGTCAGTCGGTGCAGATCTGACCGTGTGGGGGAGGTACCAGATCTGTCAGGAATTCCGTCATCGCCGTTCGTGCACAGTGTGAGAACAGGAACATCGAGTAGTCATCGGCGTCCCTGGAGAGGATGACACTGCCGGGGAGTTGCCTGGCAGCTCCGAACGACCAGGAGTAGGGAGTCGACGACTGGTGTACTGACGCGAGGAACAGCGCCGGCGGAGCCGATGGGACCGGTGTTTGTTCCATTGATTTCGAGGCGACGGGCCATCCGATGCATCCGATGAGGTGTCGCCAGCCGGCGACCGCGCCACCGAGGTGTGGCGACAGACGGTGCGCCATCGTGGACAGCTCTCGGACGCCCGCGAGGTCGTCGACGACCGCCGGGTTGTCGGCACAGGCCTGCACCCGGGCTTCGACGAGATTCAGGGTCTTGTCCTGCGTGATCGTGAAAGCTGTTGCGTCGCCGCCCAACGCGCTGCGGATCGCCGCTGCGAATGCGGGCCACTGTGGCTGTTGGATGTTGAGGTAGTCCTGGGCCGCTGCGCGGATGTCGTCGCCGGTCAGCGCTCGCTGTGTGTGCGCGGGGATCGGCGCCTTGTCAGCGGCCGCGGTGAGTCGATCGAAGTCGGCCGCGACGTCGCGGCCGGCCAGCGGACACGCAGCGACCGAGGGCTGCGAGCCGCACCAGCGCGTAAAACGGTTGAACGATTCTTCGGCGGTCGTCATCTCTGCGGCCAGTCGCTCCACCGGTGCGGTGGTGGTGTCGGTAGCGCTGTCGTTCACCATCGCGCGGAGTTGGCCGGGAAACAGGCGAGCGTATGCGGTGCCCAATCGAGCGCTGTAACCGATTCCGTACCAGGAAATCTGAGCCTGCCCGAGGCCCCTTCGCACTGCCTCGACATCGCGTACGACGCTCGTCGTGTCCAGGTTCGACAACAATGCGGAATTCTCGGCCGCGCAGCGTGACGCGAGTGATCTGTTGGCGGCGACGACAGCGTCGAATTCGGTCTGGTCGGTGGGGAACAAGGGTGCTGCGGGGGAGTCGGCATTCGGCTTCGAGCAAGTGAATGGATCGCTGTGGCCGGTTCCTCGCAGATCGAGCGCCACGATGTCGAACCGGCGGGCGAGTTCGGACGGGGCAAGGCCGAAAGACAACCCGAATCTGAGCTGTTCGATGCTGGACCCGCCTGCGACATCGTTCAGCATCAGCGTCCCCACCTTGTGAGCAGAGTCGTCGGCAGGCCGTCGAACCAGCTGGAGGTCGATCATTGGACCATCAGGGCGAGTCCAGTCGGCCGGAACGGTCAAGACACCGCAGGACAATCCGCTCTGGCCGGCGTCGGCGCACTGGCGCCACGCGATCGCGGATGCCGTCGATCCGACCGGGGAGTCGTGCCCGGTACATCCGACGAGCCCGACAGTAGCGAGCGCAGCGACAGTCAGGACGGAGAGCCTACGAAGAAGGGAAAACGACATGGGAGATCCTTTGTTCAGTGAGCAGTCACTCACTAGCAGGTCAGAGGTGGGCGAACCAGTCGAGAGTCGATTGCAGGGCGTCCTTCAGCGGCGTGGGTCGCTGGTCGAAGGTGGCCTCAAAAGCGGTCGACACCATGTTTTGTGCGATGAGATGTTGGTAGAACATCTCGGCGTACTCGTTCATGAATTGCGAGTCGAAGGGACCTACGGGTGTGGGCTCGGCGATGACATCGACGGCAACGGGGCGGCCGAGAATCTCGGCCACAATCTGATGGATGGTCCTGGTGGACACCGCGGCGACGGTCGGGAGGTGCCACACTCTGCCGCTTGCGCCGTGCTGTCTGCCCAGGGTGACGAGCCCGGCCGCGACATCGGGAACGTAGGAGTACGAATGCGGTAGGTCGATGTTCCCGAAGGCGACGACCGGATCGCCGTGGATCGCCGCTGGGAAGAAGGTCGCCCCCAACGTCGACGCAAACACCCGTGGGCCGAAGAAGTCTGCAGCACGACCCAGTGACACCCGGACGGTCCCGGCCTCGTGAGCGGCGAGGTACCGGCGATCGAGCTCGGCGCGCATCATCCCCTTGCGCGAGGTGGCCTTCCACGGACTCTCCTCAGTGATGTGTGCACCGTCGGCGGTGCCGTAGGGGTAGAGCGTGTCGAGGACGACGAGGGACGAATCATGCTCCGCAGCAGCACCGATGACCGCATCGGCGATGATCGGCATCTCGGCGGTCTGGCGATGGTAGGGGACGTTCACGGCGTGGTAGACCACCGCCGCACCGGCGATCGCCGTGGCGGTCGCCGACTGATCGCGCACGTCGGCGACGACTACATCGACAGCGGGATCGTCGACAGCTGTCCACGACCGCGACACGAGTCGCGTGGGCAAACCCAGTCGTCGTAGTTCGTCGACGATGGCGCGGCCTGCGGGGCCGGCGCCGAGGACCACGTGGAGCTCAGATGTGGACACTGCGTGTTCCTTTCAGTGATTGATCACTCACCAATTGATGATTTGTATTTTTCATCCGCCCGGTCCAGATGTGGTGGGTCAGGCGTTGGGAAGAGAGTGTTCGATGCCTTCTGTCATGATGTGCGCCCACTCGGCGTCGAGGGCGAACGCGTCGACGGCCGTGAGGAGGTGACAGAGCTGTCCTACTGCCATGAACTCGCGGACTTCGGCATCCGAGGCGTCGGTGACAGCCCGAACCAGATCCACGACGTTTCCCGTACCGCGGCGCACCGCCGCGCAGATCCGCGGTTCAGACGCCGCCGCCAACGCGTGGACTTGAAGCATCAGCAACGATCGATCGGATATCAAAGCGGCATAGGCTCGTCCCATCTCGTCGAGTGCCGACCTCCCTGAGATACCGTCCCGCGCCGAAGCGCGCAGGGTGGTGACGATGCGCTCGTAACAGGCGTCAACCGCGGCGACGAAGAGGTCGACCTTGGATTCGAAGAGCTTGAATGCGTATGCCGTGGAGATCCCCGCCTCGGCCGCCACCGACGCCACCGGCGTGGCGTGGAAGCCGGCTCGAGCAAAGACCGATATCGCGGCGCTGATCAGCGCATCCGTGCGTTCGTCGGCAGTTCCGAGCGATCTGGAGGACATGTGAGTGACTGTACACTCACTCTTCGAGATCGCAAGTGGCGCGCCGGATAAGATCCCTTCAGAAGTGCACGATGCCATGGAGGTACCCGCCGGCGGGACGATCGCGGTGACGGGAGCAGCCGGCGCTGTCGGTGGCTAAGCAGTCCAACTGGCCAAAGCCGACGGCCTCACCGTCATCGCTGACGCCGCCGACAAGGGCCGCAATTCGCGCAGAGCGTCCGCACTGTCCCGCAGTGCGCTGGTGTTCGTAGGCAGCCGAGTTCGCGACACCGAGACAGTAGAAAAACTGCGCGACCAAGCCGAACAAGGGATCCTCACCCTTTGCGTCGAAGCCACCTTCCCGTTTGAACAAGTCGCGACGCACACGAATTGATCACCGCCAGAGGCGTACGCGGTCGACCCGTGCTGCTGTTCTAACTGCGTAAGTGACGCTCCGGCCTGGGCAGACGCGGCCTGCCAGGCCAACTCACGGCTACCGAAACCGCCCGCAGTACAAGGGCGCGTCCAAGATTAGCCACAGACCTGCCTGAGTGAAGGCTACAACCGCGGTGTCGAAAACAATATCCACCAATGGGATCGACGAACCTCAAGTTCAGCAAGCGCACAATACACTGTCTCACAGCGGCTTTCGGGCGCGCTGCGCCGACTCCGGTGTTCCACCGAACGAGGTGCGCTCAGTGGATCGAGGACCAGATCCATGAGCTGAATGAGGAACTCAAACCCGTTGCCAGACAACAGTTTCTTTGCGTCGCAACCGGCAACGGCGAGCGCATTTCGGGCATGTCCTTTCCCTGTACCACGGAGTGTCCTCTCTCTGCTCCGTGAATGCTAGAGGTAACACCGTGTTTCTCGAATCCCGGACCCGAGAATCCCTCCCTTGAGCGGTCGTTGGTGTGATGCTGGACCATGTCCACCACTTACAGGAGATCCGACATGGCAAACAAAGCGCTACTGGTCCGACTCGAAGCCAAGCCCGGCAAAGAAGGCGCGGTCGAGGATTTCCTCCGATCGGCGCTGCCTCTCGTCGAACAGGAGCCTGGCACGAAGCCCTGGTTCGCGGTGCAGTTCGGTCCCTCGACCTACGGCATCATCGACGCGTTTCCCGACGACGCCGCCCGTGATACCCACCTCAACGGACCAGTGGGCAAGGCCCTTGGCGAACGCGCCGACGAACTCTTCGCCACACCGCCCGAGATCAGCTACCTCGACGTGCTTGCCAACAAGCTCTGAACCAGCTGGCGGGCAGCACTCGCCACACGTTCGACAGAGGAGGTGAAGATTCAGACCGTCCGCATTGTCAACCCGATATCAGTTGTGCGACAGCGCAGTTTCATCGGTGACGGTTCAGGATCGGCGCATCGACTCCGGCGCGTGCCTACGGTTCCAGGCGGGAGTGCAGCTTCCACCTGACATAATGTATCTTATCGGCGTGTAACTAGGACGAGTTCAAACAGGTGCAAGATCCGACCGAAGGATCACCTCGGTAGCCTCGGACATGGCGTTGACACTCGAACAAGCTCTCGCCGTGGCAACGAACTCCGGATCGAGCACGGGCAACCCAGCCCGTCTGGGAGGCATCGCCGTTGGGCAACTGGCCGACCTGACAATCATCGACACCAGCGCGACACATCACCTCGGCGCCGGTCACCCCGTCCCAGCACTGGGCCTTCATGCGCGCGCAGCTGATGTCACCATCGTCATCGTCGCCGGCCGCCTGGTCGTCGAAGGCGGCGTACTGGTCGACACCGACGAACACGAGCTCCGCGCCCGCGCCGCAGCGGTCATGCAATCGATGAGCTCGCATGCGCGGCCCTAACCTGTAGACCGTGACCGGCGCCCCAGGCGGAGACCGTCAAACACCACCTAGAAGCAGAACGCATCGGGCGACGCGAAAGTGTCGACGACGACGGCAACACCTACCACGGTGCTGATCAGGGCCGCACTCACTGAGACCACCGACCTGCGCCACACAGCAGTGGCGAGAAACGGTGCAGCCCAAACACAAACGGTCGCGATGACCAGCCAGGCGCCGTCCATGTTGGTACGCGGTGGATCGCCGTTACAACGGCTGTCCGCGGCGAAGAACAACGCGAACTGGAGGACGGTACCCATGATCCACGTCCACCCTGCCGTGTAGCAGACCAGCAGTACACTCATCTTCACCTTGGCCGTATCGACCCGCCACTTGTTCATGGCTTCACCATCACCCCCGCCAGCGAAACCCGAATCGGTAGTTCTACTCACCGCTCGGCCGAGCCGTCCAGAACTTCGTCTATTGGTCTGCGTTCAACCGGCGAGACCCGTCCCCGACATGGCAATCTGCGGTCCGGCAAGACCGACATAACGCAATGTTATCGGCTCGGGATCGGTTGTGCGACAATGCAATTAAATACCTGGTCACGCTGCAATCTGCTCGGCAGATCCAGCTAGGTGCCGCCGCGCTGGTAGGCGGATTTGAGCCGCGACGACTCGCGGCGGCCGAGGCTGATCGCGACTTCGTGCTGGACTGGGCCAGGGGTGTCGACGGACTGATCCTCGACGTCGGATGCGGTCCCGGCCACTGGACCAAATACCTCGCCGATGATGGCTTGCTCGTCGAAGGCGTCGATCCGGCACCAGAGTTCATCAGTTCCGCTCTCGAGCAGTACCCCGGCCTCAGGTTTCAGGTCGGTGAAGCCGCACACCTACCCGTCGGCGACGCCAGCTTGGGTGGCGTTCTGTCGTGGTACTCGCTGATCCATGTCGAACCCGCACAGATCGGCGCGACGTTGACCGACCTCGCGCGGTGCGTGCGTGCTGACGGTGGACTGGCACTCGCATTCTTCGAGGGTCCTGAACTCACGCCGTTCGACCATGCTGTTGCCCCTGCATATTTCTGGCCGATCGATCTCCTGGCCACACATGTCGAACAGGCTGGTTTCGTGGTCACCGACACCCGAACACGCTCCGATCCAGGCGCGCGTCGACACGGAGCCATCACAGCTCGGCGTATCTCAGCGGGTCGTGACCTCGCACCCCCTCGGCGTCACATCGATTGAGTCGTGGCCGTGGGAAGATCGCCAGCAATGTCCGGCCATCACTACGTCTCCATCATCAGACGCGGTACGTTTCGTTGGCTATTTGGCTGCCCGTATTTCCGTCCACGCATCAACCTGCCGCTGACCGTGACCGTCGTCGCCGGTGCTGACAACTGTCCCATCGTCACGAAGTCCGAGGGTGTGCAAAGACCCGGCTGCTATTCCGACGAGGCCGCTCCATCCATCGACATCGCACTGACCGTGGCTGTTGTCCCCAGTAGCGAGAGCGCGCCCCTGGGTTGTGAGCGCAACGTAGTGATAGCTGCCTGCGCCGATCTGAACAACGTCTACCCAGTCGCCGATGCTGCGCCGCTCCGCCCCGTGGACTCCCGTCGACAAGACTCTCCCGTCGTCTCGTAGACCGAGCGTGTGCACATACCCTGCTGCGACGGCGGTGAGATTGCGCCACCCCTCGACGCCGCACTGTCCTCGACGATTGGCCCCGACAGCCACAGCTGTACCGTCAGAGCGCAATCCAACCGAATGCCAGTCCCCTCCGGAGACACCGACGATGTCACGCCACGCGGACACTCGACACTGTCCCTCGGCATGCCGGCCGGTCGCCAGAACAGTTCCGTTGCTGCGCAATCCGAGAGTTGTACGCCAGCCGGCGGCCACTGCGCGGATGTCTCGCCAGTCGCTCACATCGCACTGCGCGTCCTGGTCCCACCCTGAGGCGATCACGGTCCCGTCAGCCCGGAGTCCGATTGTGTGAGAACGTCCTGTGTTCCTTGCGGCATGGACGTTTCCGGCCGCAACAGCCACGACGCCCTCCCAGGACCCCACACGACACTCGCCGGCCGTGTCGCATCCAACCGCCAGAACGGTCCCATCCGACCGCAGCCCCACGGAATGGCGCCTCCCGGCAGCGATGGCTGTCGCATTACCCGGCACGACGCGACTTCTCTGCCTCGGCATGCTCGAGATCAGCGATGTCCATGCCTGCCATCATAAGAAATCTAGTTGACCCGGTACCTCCATCGGACGCGACCAGGTGCAGGGCAGGTCGATCCCACTGTCCCGAATCTTGTGATGTGAGAACTACTCCGGAGCGGGCGGACGTTGTCCCAC
>NZ_JAEMTF010000221.1 GCF_016462415.1 Williamsia sp.
GCACCGTCACGAGACGGGTTGAGGAACGCCGGCAACGTCCAGGACGCGGCGAGCGGACCGGTCTCGGCCTCGCCGTCACCGATGACGCAGGCGACAACCAGGTCAGGGTTGTCGAAGGCTGCGCCTGCGGCGTGCACTAGGGCGTAGCCGAGTTCGCCGCCCTCGTGGATGCTGCCGGGCGTCTGCACGCTCACGTGACTCGGAATGCCACCGGGAGTGGAGAACTGACGACACAACCGACGTACCCCCTCGGCGTCGTCGGAGATCGACGGGTAGATCTCGCTGTAGGTGCCGTCGAGATAGTTCGCGGCCACCAGAGCCGGACCGCCGTGACCCGGACCGGTCACATACAACCAATCCGCCCCGGACTCGCGGATGTGGCGGTTGATCAGTACATAGATCATCGACAGTCCGGGACAGGTACCCCAGTGCCCCAGCAGTCGCGGTTTGATGTGTTCGACGAGAAGCGGCTGTCGCAGCATCACGTTGTCTTGCAGATAGATCTGTGCGACCGAAAGGTAGTTGGCGGCCTTCCACCACCGTATGTCTGCTTCGACTGCGGCGGGTGAGTAGTCGGCGATGGCATCGGTCAGAAGATCCGATGTCATGATCGGTCGGCGACAGTTGCGCGCATGGTCAGGCCCGCGCAGATGGTGTCGGCCCACGCCGCGATCTCCGGGGACGATCGTGCATCGCCGTCCTTCGCGCGCAGCAGTCTGACGACGGTTCGTTCCATCGGGGTGAGGTCTGCGCGAACCAGCCTGCCGCCGAACGTCTTGTGCGCGACTGCCCAGGGGACGTTGTCCCACTTCGTGTTCGAGTCGGGCGTCGGTCCACCGTCAACCGGCCCGCTCGAGAACAGCCATACCGGGATCAGTCCGAGGTCCGGATCGGCGCGGTCGATCAACCGACGGGCGCTCTTGCACCACCGGCCCATGTACACCGCACTACCGATGACGACCGCGTCGTAGTCGCTGATACCCGCGACCGAACCCGCATCTTTCACGTCGGTCTCGGCCGCTATCCCACGTGATTGCAGCCCCTCTCGTAGCGCGACGCCGAGTTGCCGTCCGATGTCCTGGGTGCCGCCGTGCCTGCCGGCGGTGGCGATGAGAATCCGCATGGGTGCGCCTTCCTGCGATGGGAGTTGAGTACCAACTCTGTCGAGAGCCGGTGACGGTGCCTAGAGGCATAGGTCATCGGTGCGAGCAGCCCGAGCGGTGACGTTCGGCACTGTCGGTCAGCATGTATTGGGCGCACGCTCGTGGAAGTGTCGGCCGCTCGGTCCGGCCAACGACGAGAGGCTCCACCAATGTCTGCAATCATCACAGTGGCGGTGGTCATCGTTGTCGTCGTCCTGATCGCTCTCGCGATGTCGATCCGCGTTGTCACCCAGTACCAGCGGGGCGTCGTCCTGCGCTTCGGTCGCGTGATGGAGGTCCGCGAACCCGGTCTCCGGTTCATCATCCCGGTGGTCGACCGGATGGTGCGGGTGTCGATGCGAGTGGTGACGATGCCGATCCAATCGCAGGGCATCATCACCCGCGACAACGTCAGCGTGGACATCTCCGCGGTCGCCTATTACCGGGTGGTCGACCCGGTGAAATCCGTCGTCGCGATCGAGAACGTGGCGTCGGCCATCAACCAGATCGCGCAGACGACACTGCGCAAGGTCGTGGGCCAGCACACCCTCGATCAGGCCCTGGCCGATACCGACACCCTCAACACCGACATCCGCGAGATCCTCGACACCACGACGTCGGAATGGGGTGTCGACGTGACGCTGGTGGAGCTGAAGGACATTCAGCTGCCGGACAGCATGAAGCGTGCGATGGCGCGTCAGGCAGAGGCGGAACGCGAGAAGCGCGCCAAGATCATTGCTGCCGAGGGTGAGTCGATGGCGGCAGCGGCGCTCGGGGATGCCGCCGACACGATGGCTGCGCACCCGATCGCGCTGCAGCTGCGAAACCTACAGACGCTGGCCGATATCGGCGTCGAGAAGAACACGACCGTTGTCTTCCCGGCGCCGATGATGAGCACGATCGGAGAGTTGAAGACCTTTCTGAACGGTGAGCGGGCCGCGTCAGCAGGTGCCGCCGAGCTGAACGGATCGGCCAAGATGCTCAACGGCGTCACGAAGCCGGC
>NZ_JAEMTF010000148.1 GCF_016462415.1 Williamsia sp.
GTGGTCGGGGGCGCCGTGGTGGTCGTGGTCGGGGTGCTCACACCGGGATCACCCGTGCGGGTACCGCACAGCGGCAGCAGCGAGAGCAGGTTGACGTTCTGCTTGGCCTGGTCGAGCGGGACGCTCGGCTTGCTCGCCCGCACGGTGTTCTGGCTGGGCTGCGACAGGTCGCTGACCGGCAGCGGGGTGCAGGAGTCGGGCGCGGAGTTCGCGTCGGCGAAGGTGATGGTCGGCGTCTCGGCCTTGAGGTCGCTCACGCACGTGGTGAGGCTGACGGAGTTGAGCGAGATGCCGAGGATCGAGCCCTGCATGCCGCGGTAAAGGACCACCGTGCCGTTGTTCTCGTCGACGTAGTAGTTCGAGCGGATCAACCCGCGCGCCACCAGACCGCCGGCGACGATCAACACGATCAGGGTCACCGCGGCTGCGGCGACGTACCACTTGCGGCGCGGGTTACGGGCTGCCTCGACGGGCTCGGGCTCCACCGTCGGACGACGCGGCGACTCCCGCGGCGGACGCAGGGCCGCGGCACGACCGGCGGCGGTGGTCGGGTCGGGGGTGTACTCGTCGTCATCGTCGCCGGCGGCACCCGCGCGGATCGGCCGGTGATCGCCGTAGTCGTAGTCGATGACGTCGGCGACCACGACGGTCACGTTGTCCGGGCCACCGCCGCGCAGGGCGAGCTCGATGAGACGGTCGGCGCACTCGCCGTGATCGGCGACCGACGACAGGGTGTCGGCGATGGTCTCCTCGGTGACCACGTCGGACAGTCCGTCGGAGCACAGGAGGTAGCGGTCACCGTCGCGCGCCTCGCGCACGGTCAGCGTCGGTTCGACCTCGGCGCCGGTGAGCGCCCGCATGATCAACGATCGCTGCGGGTGGGTGTGTGCCTGTTCCGCGGTGATCCGACCTTCTTCGACCAGTGTCTGCACGAAGGTGTCGTCGCGGGTGATCTGGGTGAGCTGGCCGTCACGCAGCAGGTAGCCACGGGAGTCGCCGATGTGGCACAGCCCGAGACGGTTGCCCGCGAACAGGATCGCCGTGAGCGTCGTGCCCATGCCCTCGAGTTCGGGGGACTGCTCGACCTGGTCGGCGATGGCGGCGTTGCCGCTGCGGATGGCGTCGTCGAGCTTGCCGAGCAGGTCGCCGCCGGGCTCGTCGTCGTCGAGGGGTTGCAGTGCCTCGATGACCAACTGGCTGGCGACCTCGCCGGCCGCGTGTCCACCCATTCCGTCGGCGAGCGCGAGCAGTCGGGCCCCGGCGTACACCGAGTCCTCGTTGTTCGACCGGACCAGCCCGCGGTCGCTTCGCGCGATGTAGCGCAACACCAGGGTCACGGGCGCAACTCGATCACGGTCTTGCCGATGCGGACCGGGGTCGCGATGGGCACCTTCACCGCGGTGGTCACCTTGCCCCGATCGAGGTAGGTGCCGTTGGTGGAGCCCAGGTCCTCGACGTACCAGTCGTCACCGCGCCGGGAGATCCGGGCGTGCTTCTCCGACGCGTAATCGTCGGTGAGCACGAGTGTCGAGTCGTCGGCGCGTCCGATCAGCACGGGTTGGGTACCCAGCGTGATGCGGGTGTTGGCGAGCGCGCCGTGGGTGACCACGAGGTACCGGGCGGCACCCTTCGGGCGGGCCGAACCGCCGGAACGGCGCCCGATGCGGTCGTAGCGGGGGACGGGTCGTTGACCGGTCGCGGCGTAGACGTCGTTGCGGAGGATGCGCAGGACGGCCCAGACGAAGAGCCAGAGGAGCAGGAGGAAACCCACACGGGTCAACTGCAGAACTATGCCCTGCACAGCTGCTCACCTCCAGGCGAAGTTTCCTCGTACGGCCACCGTCGGGGACGGGCACCGTGCGCATTGATCATCCGGGGGCGCCGTACGACGACCCATGGGTCCACATCCTATGGGTCACACGCGAGTGAATCGGAATCTGTACATGACAGGTCTGCAACGGTTGGTCACGACCGCTCGCGCGCGAGCTCCTGATCAGGTCAGCGAGGGATTGCCGTCCCCCGCCGGCCCGCTGTCACCCGAAGCGGACGGTGATGTCGGAGTGACCGAGGCGGATGCGGTCGCCGTCGGCGAGTTCCCAGCTGCTCACGGCGACGTCGTTGACCGTGGTTCCGTTGGTGGAGTTCAGGTCGTGCAGAAGCGCGACGTGTCCGTCCCACCGGATCTCGACGTGGCGACGCGAGACGCCGGTGTCGGGGAGTCGGAACTGGGCGTCCTGACCGCGGCCGATGACATTGGAGCCGTCACGCAGCGCGAAGGTACGGTTGCTGCCGTCCTCGAGGACCAGCGTGATGGCGGTCGGCGCGTAGGCCGGTGCAGCGGTCGCGGCACCGTAGCCCTGGTCGTATCCGCCGCCCTGGTAGGCGCCCTGGTCGTATCCGCCGCCGGCGTAACCGGCCTGGTCGTGCTGCGGGTCGGCGTACCCGCCCTGCTGGTAGCCGCCGCGGGGTGCGTAGCCGCCCTGGTCGTATCCGGGCTCGCGGTACGCCTCGTCCCGGTAGCCCGGGTCGGCGTAGTTCGGTGCCGCGTCGGACTGCTGGTAGCCGCGGTCGTAGTTCTGGTCGTAGCCACCCTGGTCGTATCCGCCGGCCTGGCCGTAGCCGCCCTGCTGGTAGCTGCCGCCGGTTCGGTAGGCGCCCTGGTCGTAACCGGGCTGCTGCTCGTATCCGGCGTTGCGGTCGTAGCCACCGCCCTGCTGGTAACCGGCGTCGGGGTAACCGCGGTCGGCGTAGTTGGGGTCGGCGTCGGGTGCGGGCGCATAGCCACCTGCATCGGGGCCGCGGTACCCGCCCTGTTCGTAGCCACCCTGCTCATAGCCGGCGCCGTTGACGTAACCGCCCTCGGCGGGCGCGCCGTAACCGCGATCGGACTCGGGTGGGTAGGCGCCCTGGCCGTAGCCGCGGTCACCCTGGTCGTAGCCCCGGTCGCCCTGGTCGTATCCGCCTGCGGGTTCGTAACCGCGACGCTGGTCCGGTCCTGAGTTCTGGGTCATCGGCAAGGCTCCTGCTTCTGAGTTCGGGTGTGAACCGTGTGCGGTCGGGTGGGGGCGCGGCCGTGCTGCGGCCGGTGGTGGCGCGGACACCCGAGAACCGACCGCTTGCGGGCGGACATCGGGGTCGACCGCACCGCGTGCGCGGAACTGGCCGGTGTGCAGCGACGGCGAGTGCTCGAACTCGACGATCACATCACCGTAGGTCTGCCACCCGTTGTCGCGGATGAAATGCTCCAAATGCTTGGAGAAGGTCTTGCGGTTCAGCTCGTACTCGGCCGCCATCTGTTCGTGGTCGGTCGAGCTGACGACGACGGTGTAACTGTTCGGCACGAGCTTGCCGCCGTCGCCGAGATCTTCGATGGAGTCCTCGGCCTCACGCTGCAGAGCGCCTTCGACCTCCTGGGGCGCGACCTTGCCCCCGAACACGCGGGCAAATCCGTCGTCGACCGCGCCCTCGAGCTTGCGCTCGATTCGTTGCAGAATTCCCATGTCGGAGACCTCCCTTCGCGCCATCAGCGTGTCGCCGTGCTTCTTACGCCGTTTGATGATAGCGATTCAACTGGCCAATCGTGCCATCACGGCATCACCCGCCACGCTAGTCACAGGTGTCGCAGATGGGTAACCGGCCCCCGACCACATGGACGCATCGCCCCGACCTGGGCTGATGGATCGCTCGCCGGTCGCCGGGCACGGCGGGACTGCAGTGGGGGATTCGACAACACGTGGGTGCAATGGTGCGGGCGTGACGATTTAAGTGCGATGGGGACTGCGTGCTATCGTCTTGCAGTCCGTTTCTGCAGCGGATTTTTCACCGCCCGGTCACGTTCGACGGGCAAGTCACGGGCGAGTGGCGGAATGGCAGACGCGCTGGCTTCAGGTGCCAGTGTCCTTCGGGACGTGGGGGTTCAAGTCCCCCTTCGCCCACCATCAGGTTTCACCGGACAGCCCGGATCGCGACGACGCGGTCCGGGTTTTTTCGTTGTCGATCTCGGATACCCCATTCGGCTTTACAAAATATTTGCAGTCCGTTGCTGTACTTCCCCTCGGCGCCGCAGACCCTGGCGCCGCGACGAGATCAACGAGCATCGACGATTCAGGGGTAACCATGAACTCACCCACGACCCGTACGACGACCCGCGCCCGTATCGGCGCGACCGTCGCTGCGGCCGCTGTCGTGGCCGGCGGTATCGGCCTCGCGACACCTGCGGTCGCGAACGCGGCGACGGTCACCAAGACCATCACGATCGACGCCAAGACCGCAGGCGCGGACAACGTCTTCGCGCAGAGCGGCGTCACCGTGGCCGCAGGATCGACCGTGTCGGTGACGGCGACCGGGTCGGCGACGTTCGATCCCAACTACACGACCGAGGTCGCGGGGCCGAACGGGTACCCCGAGATCACCTGTACCGACCAACCGCAGAGCACCTGCGTGCTCTCGGGCAGCCCGCAGATGGCGCTGGTGGGCAAGGTCGGTACCGCCGCCCCGGTCGTTGTCGGCACCGGACCGACCACCCTGTCCGGCTCCGGCCCGCTGTCGTTCGCGTTCAACGACCAGATCGACGGCTTCGCCAACAACGAGGGTTCGTTCACCGTGACGATCACCTACACGCCGCCGTGCACCGGGATCTTCTGCTTCGGGTCGTGATGCCCGGTCGCACAGAGGCTGTGCAGCGCAGTTGAAATCCACCGAGCCGGGCAGTCCCGCCAAGGGACTGCCCGGTTCGTCGTCAGCCCGCGATCGCGTCGATGGCGAGGACGCCTGCGACCACCGCTCCGATCATGAGGATGACCGACACCACCCGTGACGCGATCGGCAGCGCGGTCTCCAGACGGTCGAGCAGGCGTTGCCCGGTCTCCTGCGGGAACAGTGTGAGTGCGAGCAGCAGGCTCGTGACCGGGACCAGTGCGATCAGTACGAACACGATGGACACGACCACGCGAACGACCGTGCCGTCATCGGCCATGACGGCGATCGCACCGTAGAACGGTGCGGACGTCAGCGACTGGATCGCCCAGGTGAGAAGACCCAGCGCGAAGGCGCCGAGTGGACGCACCGTCCGCTGCACGGGGAGCGACGTGGGCGGACGGCGAAATCCCTGAATCGCCATCCCGAGGACGACCACGGCGATCAGCAACACGATGACTGCGATCGCGGTGGGGGGGAACGCATCGATCGCACGGTGAACGAGGCCGAGGATCACGGTGAACGAGAACGCCAGCGTGATCGCCAGCCCACACACGCCGCCGACCACGAAAGCGCCGGCGGTCCTGACGTACGCACCGCGCGACGGCGCCGACACCCACACGTAGGACACCGCGAGCAGGGCCAACACGTTGATCGAGTCGACCGCGGCCAGCGGGACGATCGCGAGTATGGAGTTCATCGCCGCTGATTGTGCCGCAGGGGTCCGCCGACCGAGACCACCAGCCACCGCTGCGGTCGCTCAGCGGGCGTCGATGAATCCCATGATCGAGTTGGCGATGAGTTGTACGGCGATCGCGGCGAGCAACAGACCGGCGATCTTGGCCACCAGCGTCACGCCGCCCACCCCGAGGATGCGGATCAGCACGGTGGAGAACCGCAGGACCAGGGCGAGGACGAGGTGGACGGTGACGATGGCCGCGGCGATGGCGACGTAGGCCGCGCCGTGGCCGTCGGCCTGTGACACGGCGACGATCACCGCGGCGATGGCACCCGGGCCGGCGAGCAGAGGAGTGCCCAGCGGCACCAGGGCCACGTTGACGCCGTCGGCGGCCTTGGGCGAGGACGCGTTGCCCTGACCGGTCAGCAGCTGCAACGCGACGAGCAGCAGCAGGAGGCCGCCCGCACCCTGCAGCGCCGGGACACCGATGTGCAGGTAGCTGAGGATGAACTTGCCGCCGAGGGCGAACGTGCTGATCACCAGGAAACTGATCGCGGGGGCCTGCCAGGCGGCGCGGTGACGCTCGGCGGGCGTCTGATGACCGACCAGCGACAGGAAGATCGGGATCTGGCCGGGCGGATCCATGATCACGATCAGCGTGATGAGGACCGTTGTGTACTCGGTGACGTCGAAACCCACCTGAGCAGTGTGGGCCGCGACCGCCCGTCAGGCGAATCGCGGCACGGCAGATCAGGCGGTGGCGGCGATCGGGGGCAGGGTCACGACCTGGCCGGCGTAGGCCAGACCCGCACCGAATCCCATCAGCAGCGCAGTGTCGCCCGGTTTGGCCTCACCGCTACGGAGCAGTTCCTCCATCGCCATCGGGATCGACGCGGCGCTGGTGTTGCCGGACTGTGAGATGTCGTTGGCGACGACGGTCTCGTCGGGGAACTTGAGCACGCGCACGAGCGCCTCGGTGATGCGGCTGTTGGCCTGATGCGGGATGAACGCGTCGATGTCCTCCGGGGTTACGCCGGCGTTGTCGATGGCGTCGCGGCAGGCCTTCTCCAAGAACGTGATGGCCCAGCGGAACACGGCGGGACCGTTCATGCGGATGTAGGGACGGACCGACGTGCCGCCGGTGGCCTCGGCCTCGGCGACCTCGTCGAAGTACTGCCCGAAGTCCTTGTCCTGCTTGATCGCCGTGGTCTGCGAGCCGTCACTGCCCCACGAGACCGGTCCGACACCCTCGACGTCGGACGGTCCGATCACCACGGCGCCCGCGCCGTCGGCGAAGATGAACGCGCAGCTGCGGTCGGTGGGATCGAGCAGGTCGGTGAGTCGCTCGACGCCGACGACCAGTGCGTACTTGGCCGCACCTGAGCGGACCAACCCCGCGGCGGTGGCCAGCGAGTAGCAGAACCCGGCACAACCGGCGCCGACGTCGAACGCCGCGCAGTTATCGATGCCGAGCTCGGTGGCCAGGACGGCGCCCGCGGACGGTCCGAGCACCAGCATCGACGACGTCGCGAGGACGATGGCGCCGATCTGGGCGGGGTCGACGCCGGAGGCCTCGAGGGCCTTGCGGGCGGCGGCCAGGCTCATGCTGACGATGGTCTCGTCGTCGCCTGCGAAGCCGCGGGTCTTGATGCCCGAGCGGGTCTGGATCCACTCGTCGCTCGAGTCGATCGCCTCGATGATCTCGGAGTTCGGTACCGACCGGCGAGGACGATAGACACCCAGTCCCAGGATGCCGACGTGGTCGGTGGTCGATGCGGTGGCGATTCCGGCGGTCATCTGCTTCTCCTCATGCACGAACGTCCGGTCCCCAACCACACCGGTGACAAGTGACGCCGCACACGCGCACGACGTCTCCTGCGAGCCTAAACTCCGTCGCGTGCCGTGACACACACGGTGCCGCAATTGCAGGAGCGGAGGTCCGGTCGATGCCGGTCACGGTGATTCGTGGTGCGCAGCGCCACCACTGGAGCAACGAGTGGCTGCATTCGGCGCAGTCGTTCCCGGTCACCGGCAACTTCGATCTCCAGGCCAACGCGTTCGGCGTGCTGATGGTGCACAACGAGGACACCGTGGATGTGGGGTCGGGATTCGACACCCACCAGCACCGGGACTCCGAGATCGTCACGTGGTTGCTCGCGGGCAGCATCGAGCACCGTGACTCCAGCGGGCACAGCGGGGTGATCGTCCCGGGCCTGGTCCAACGGATGACCGCGGGCCGTGGCATCACCCACTCCGAGCGCAATGCATCCACCCGTGCCGAGGGTGTCGCCGCGCACGTCGTGCAGATGTGGCTGCCTCCGGACACCGACGGTCTCGACCCGGGGTACGCCGAGCGGGACTTCACCACCGACCTCGCCGAGGGGTCGTTGGTGCCGGTGGTGTCCGGGCTGCGTCGGCACGCCGACACCTCGGCCGTCTCGATCGCCAATCGTTATGTCGCACTGCATGTCGCGCGGCCGGGGTCCGGTCGGCGGATCGACCTGCCGCCCGCACAGTTCGGGCACCTGTTCGTCGCCCGCGGCGAGGTGGAG
>NZ_JAEMTF010000055.1 GCF_016462415.1 Williamsia sp.
GCACCCGACCCGAACCTCGTCCAGGCGCGCATGTTCACCGAGCAGCTCGAACTCGTCGCCACACAACTCGAACTCCAGGTCACCGCTCTCGAGAAGTCCGCGAGCATGCGCGGAGCGAAGAACGGTGCACGTCTTATGGTCCTGGCCCGGGCACGGCGTCTGGAACTGTACGAGGCACGCGCGCACATCGACTCACTGCGATCGGCGTTCCTCACGGCCTGACCGCGGCGCGGTCGGATCAGATCGAGTGCATGAAGGACTTCTGCTCGACCCGTCCGCTCATCCGCCACACGTCCTGAGTCCGCACGAAGGTGTCGTGGTACCAGACACCGACGATCATCATCGCCTGCGGAGCGGTGTCGGCGAACACCATCGGGTTGAAACAGGTGCTGGTCGCGGTCGCGGTGTCACCGTCGACGACGATCGAGTGGTTGCCGACGAGGTGGAAGTAGTCGGAGAAGATCGCCAGGTTCTCCCGCAACCACGGAACCACCTCGGACGGCGTGCCGACGGTGCCCCCGACGGCCGAGTAGTCGATGATCGCATCGGGGGTGAAGATGTCGAGGAGGCGCTCGAACTCACGGGTGTCCACCGCGGTCGAGTAATCCGTGATGAGCTGTTGTATCTCCAGGCGGTCGGAGATCTCTTGCAGACCGAGCATGTCGAACAACCTAGTGCGCACACCCCCGCCACCACGGTGGATGCGAAAATATCGCTGCGGAGGGTGCGGCGGACACCGACATCGACGACGGACAACACGGACGACGGACAACACCGACGACGGACAACACGACGGAGTGATCTGATGGCAGTCGAACGGCCGATCGACGGCGAACGCGAGGTGCGTGCGGCCCCGCGGACGCGGATGACGGGCCCGCAGCGTCGTCTCCAGCTGATCGAGGTCGCTCGCGGGCTGTTCGCCGAGCGTGGTTTCGAGGGCACGTCGATCGAGGAGATCGCCCAGCGCGCGTCGGTGTCGAAACCTGTGGTCTATGAGCATTTCGGGGGTAAAGAGGGCTTGTTCGCGGTGGTCGTCGACCGGGAGATGGAGACGCTTCTGGAGATGATCACGTCGTCGTTGACGAAAAACCGGTCACGTTCCCGGTTGGAACAGGTGGCGCTGGCGCTGCTGACCTACATGGAGGAACGCACCGACGGCTTCCGGATCCTGGTGCACGGATCGACCAGCCCGGCCGGCGACGCGAAGTACTCGAGCCTGCTCAATGACGCGATCAGCCAGGTCGAGCACATCCTGGCAGGCGATTTCGAGCGGCGCGGATTCGATCCGACATTGGCGCCGCTGTACGCCCAGGCCCTGGTCGGGATGGTCTCGGTGACGGCGCAGTGGTGGCTCGACGTCCGCGAGCCGTCGAAGGAGGTCGTGGCCGCGCACCTGGTGAACCTGTGCTGGAACGGACTGACGAACCTGGAGATCGACCCGCAACTGGGCGGCCGTGAGTGACCTGAGGTGCCGGGTCAGGCCTCCGGCACGTCGTACTGCATGAACACGCAGTCGACCCAGCGGTCGTGTTTGAACCCGACCCGGCGCAGCGTGCCCGCATCGACGAAGCCGGCCCGCTCGTGCAGTCGGATCGATGCGTCCGACTCGATGACGGCGATCACGGCGATGATGCGCCGCACCGAGGTCGGGTCGAGGTCGGTCAGCAGTGCGCGCAGCAGCGTCGAACCCAGACCTCGGCCGGTGGCGTCGGGGCGCAGGTAGATGGTGTCCTCGGTGGTCCAGTCGTAGGCCTGCTTCGTGCGGAACTCCGCGAGGTAGGCGAAGCCGAGGACGGTGGTGCCCTCGACCGCGACGAGGAACGGCCGACCGCGGTCGATGATGGTGCTGCGCTTGTGATCCCAGTCCTGTGCCGAGGGCGACTCGTAGTCGAACGTGATGACCGTGTGCTCGACGTAGTGCTGGTAGATCTCGGCGATCTGCGCGCAGTCGTCGGTGGTCGCGGTCCGCAGGGTCACGGTCACAGGGGGAACTCCGATCCGGTCAGTTCGGCCGCGGCGTCCCAGAAGCGTTCGGCCAGAGCGGTGTCCGACGCGGTCGCCGACCGCCCGACCAAGGTCGGTGCGCCCCGTAGACCGCCGAAGCCGGCGGGACCCACGAAGCTGCCGGACGGGAAGGGCATGGTCGCGGCGTAGAGGGTGCAGGCCGCCCCCTGGACCGCCGAGTTGGCGATGGTGTTGCCGAGCCACGTGATGAACGGCGTGAGCGCGGGAACCCCGGGTAGCGCGGTGATCTCGGTCGCCGCCCATCCCGGATGGGTGAGGGCGGTGGTGACGTCGGATCGGGCCGCACGCAATCGGCGGTCGAGGGCCAGCATCCACAACGCCTGTGCCAGTTTGGACTGACTGTAGGCGGCCGCACCGGTGAAGCGCCGACGAGTGAAGTCGAGGTCGTCGAGGTCGAGTCGTCCGGCGTGGTGGACCGTCGAGTTGACCGCGACGACCCGGCCCCGGATGCGCGGGAGGAGCAGGTTCGTCAGCAGGAACGGTCCGAGAACGTTGGTGGCCAGGGTGGTCTCGTACCCGTCGGCGGTGACGCTTCGTCTGGTCGGCAGGACCCCCGCGTTGTGGATGAGGACATCGACGTCGCCGACCGCATCGGCGAACGCGTGGATCGAATCACGATCGGTGAGATCGAGGACGGCGGACTCCGCGCTGCCGCCGATGGAGCGAGCGACCTGCGCCGCGGCGTCGGCGCCCCGCCCGGCGACGACCACGGTCGCGCCGGCATCGGCGGCGCCGCGGGCGGTTGCCTCACCCAGCCCGCGGGTGGCCCCGGTGACGACGACCCGCGTGCCGTCGAGGCGGGGCATCTGCGCCGCGGTCCAGGGGTCACTCATGGCGGACACGATACGAGACCCCCTGGTGGTGATCTGCGCTCAGTACAGCTTGCGCCGATAGTTCTCGTCCCGGTAGTGCTCCTGGTACTCCTCCAACGAGGGGCCGGGCATCACCGCGTGGGCGATCTGGGCCGTCGACGGCAGGGCGCCGGGTTCCCACGTCTCGGGCTTCCACAACGCCGACCGCATGAACGCCTTCGCACAGTGGAAGAAGGTCTCTCGCACGTTCACCTCGAGCGCCAGGATCGGCCGATGTCCCGAGACGACCATGTCGTCGAAGTACGGCGCGTCGGAGACGATGCGCGCGACCCCGTTGACCCGCAGCGTGTCGCCCCGGCCGGGGACGACGAACAGCGCGCCGACGTGTGGGTTGTCCAACACGTTCGAGTAACCGTCGACCCGTTTGTTGCCCGGGCGCTCGGGGATGGCGATGGTGGTGTCGTCGAGCACGTGGACGAAGCCGGGAGGGTCGCCCTTGGGGGAGACGTCGACGTTGCCCTGCGCGTCGGTGGTCGCCAGAAGGACGAACGGGGAGTGCGCGATCCACTCGCGATGCATCTCGGAGAGGTGCTCGGCGACCTTGTTGGCGACCCGCTCGTTCGGGTGGCCCACGATCGCCCGCAACTCGGTGAGCGAATCGACGGTCCGTGTCTCGACATCGTCGACGGTCTCGGGGGCGTGATCCATGCCTCGATGATGACCCCTGCACGGTGTCCGGGGAAAGGTCCGCCGAATAGAGTCACACCGTGGCATCACCCCCGGTAACGAGTCCTGGTACGACCGTGCCCGGATTGGCCGGCCTCGCCGAGGTCGCCTGTTCGGACGCGGCGATCGAACAGATCCGCCGACTCCACGGCCGGGAACTGCTCGATATCACCGCCCCGGACGCGGCGCGCCCGTTCGTCATCGTCGCCGCCACGGGGTCCGCCGAGGACCAGGCCACCGACGCCCCGCTGCTCGTGGTGTCGGCCAACGGACGCGAGGCCGACGATCTGACCGCGGAACTCCGCGAGATCATCGGTGACGCCGTCGCGCAGTTCCCGTCGTGGGAGACGCTGCCGCACGAGCGCCTCTCGCCCAGTGCCGACACCGTCGGTTCCCGCCTACAGGTCCTCTACCGACTCGGCCACCCCGCCGACTCCGACTACGGTCCGCCGCTGCGGGTGGTCGTCACCACGGTGCGATCCCTGGTGCAGCCGATGGCGCCCGGACTGGGATCCACCGAGCCGATCACCCTGCGGGAGGGTGTCGAGTTCGACTTCGACGACCTGCTCGCGCGACTGGTCGAGTTGGCCTACGTCCGTGTCGACATGGTCGGCAAACGTGGCGAGTTCGCGGTCCGCGGCGGCATCCTCGACGTGTTCCCGACCACCGCGGATCATCCGGTGCGCGTCGAGTTCTGGGGCGACGAGATCACCGAGCAGCGCGCGTTCGCCGTCGCCGATCAACGCAGCCAGCCCGAGGTCGATGCCTCGGTGGTGCACATCCATCCCTGTCGCGAGCTCATCCTCACCGATGAGGTGCGCGCCCGGGCGGCCGACCTCATCGACCCCGACGGTGGCGACCGGTCGCTGACCGAGATGCTCACCAAGCTGTCGGAGGGCATCCCGGTGGAGGGCATGGAGGCGCTCATCCCGGTGCTCGTGCCCGGCCAGATGCAGTTGCTCACCGAGGTGATGCCGTCGGGCACCCACGTCCTGGTCCTGGACCCGGAGAAGGTACGTACCCGCGCCGCCGACCTGGCCAAGACCGGCGCGGAATTCCTCGAGGCGTCCTGGACGGCGGCCTCGGTCGGCGGCGACGCGCCGCTCGACGGAACCGCACCCGGCGCCGCGCTGGGCGGAATCGATCTGCAGGCGAGCAGCTACCGGCCGTTGGTCGAGGTGCAGGACACGACGACGGCCGCGGGGCGCCCGTGGTGGACGATGTCGCCGTTGGAGTCGGCCCCCGACCTCGACGACGAGACCGCGGTGCGCCTGGATCTCACCGCAGGACCGGCACCGCGTGGTTCGGAGGACGAGGTCGCGACGACCTTCGCCTCGCTGCGCGCGCACGTCACGACCGGTGGGCGTGCGGCCATCGTCGTGCAGGGCAAGGGGACCGCGCAGCGGTACCTCGAACGTCTCGGCGAGGCCGAGGTGCCCGCGGAGATGGTCGAACCGGGTTCGACCCCGGCCGCGGGGATCGTTTCGGTGATCTGCGGGTCGCTGCGCCGCGGTCTGGTGTGTCCCGATGCGCGCCTGGTCGTCGTCTCCGAGGCCGATCTGACCGGTACCCGGGTGGCGAACGTCCGCGACGGCAAGCGGATGCCTGCCAAGCGTCGCAACCAGGTGGACCCGTTGGCCCTGACCGCAGGCGACCTGGTGGTGCACGACCAGCACGGCATCGGCAAGTTCGTCGAGATGATCGAGCGCACCATCGGCGGCGCGCGGCGCGAATACCTGGTCATCGAGTACGCCCCCGGCAAGCGCGGACAGCCCGGAGATCGACTCTTCGTGCCGATGGACTCGTTGGATCAGTTGTCGCGATACGTCGGTGGCGAGGCGCCGTCGCTGTCGAAGCTGGGTGGGTCGGACTGGCAGAACACCAAACGCAAGGCGCGCAAGGCGGTTCGCGAGATCGCCGGTGAGCTGGTGGCGCTCTACGCGGCCCGGCACGCCGCGCCCGGTCACGCGTTCGCCCCCGACACCCCCTGGCAGACCGAGATGGAGGACGCGTTCGGCTTCACCGAGACCGTCGACCAGATGACGGTCATCGCCGAGGTGAAGGAGGACATGGAGAAGGCGGTCCCGATGGACCGGGTGATCGTCGGTGACGTCGGGTACGGCAAGACCGAGATCGCGGTCCGCGCCGCCTTCAAGGCCGTGCAGGACGGCAAGCAGGTCGCGGTCCTGGTCCCGACGACCATTCTCGCGCAACAACATCTGCAGACCTTCACCGAACGCATGGCCGGCTTCCCGGTCACCATCGCCGGGCTGTCGCGGTTCACCGACGCCAAGGAATCCCGCGAGATCATCGACAAGATGGCCCAGGGCGAGGTCGACATCGTCGTCGGCACCCACCGCCTGCTCCAGACCGCGGTGCGCTGGAAGGACCTCGGGCTCGTCGTGGTCGACGAGGAACAGCGGTTCGGTGTCGAGCACAAGGAGCACATCAAGTCGCTCCGCACGCACGTCGACGTCCTGACCATGTCGGCGACGCCGATCCCGCGCACCCTGGAGATGTCGATGGCGGGCATCCGGGAGATGTCGACCATCCTGACCCCGCCCGAGGAACGCCACCCGGTGCTCACCTACGTCGGTGCGTACCAGTCGAAGCAGGTCGCCGCGGCGATCCGACGCGAGATCCTGCGCGACGGACAGGTGTTCTTCGTGCACAACCGCGTCAGCTCGATCGACAAGGCCGCCAAGCAGATCCAGGAGATGGTGCCCGAGGCCCGGGTGGTCGTCGCGCACGGCCAGATGGGGGAGGACCAGCTCGAGCGGACCGTCGCCGGGTTCTGGAACCGCGAGTTCGACGTGCTGGTGTGCACCACCATCATCGAGACCGGCCTGGACATCTCCAACGCGAACACCCTGATCGTCGACCGCGCCGAGGCGCTGGGCCTGTCGCAGCTGCACCAGTTGCGTGGTCGCGTCGGCCGCAGCCGCGAGCGGGGGTACGCCTACCTGCTCTACAGCCCGGAGAAGCCGCTCACCGAGACCGCCTATGACCGCCTCTCGACGATCGCGCAGAACAACGAACTCGGCGCGGGTATGGCCGTGGCGCTCAAGGACCTCGAGCTGCGCGGCGCGGGGAACGTGTTGGGAGCCGAGCAGTCCGGGCACGTCGCCGGTGTCGGGTTCGACCTCTACGTGCGGTTGGTCGGCGAGGCGGTGGAGGCCTACCGGGCCGCCGCCGACGGTAAGACGATCGTCTCGGAGGAGACCCGCGAGGTGCGGATCGATCTCCCGGTCGACGCGCACATCCCGGCCGACTACGTCGATTCCGATCGGCTGCGGCTCGAGGCCTATCGCAAGTTGGCCGCCGCTCTCGACGACGGCGACATCAACGGCATCGTCGATGAATTGCTCGACCGCTACGGGCCGTTGCCCGCGGAGGTGTCACGGTTGGTGTCGGTGGCCAAGCTGAGGCTGTTGGCGCGTGAACTCGGCGTCACCGAGGTCGGTGTCGCCGGAACGCAACTGAAGATCGCCCCGGTCACCCTTCTCGACAGCCAACAGATCCGGGTCCGGCGTCTGTTCCCCGGCTCGAGCTACCGCGAGACCACGTCGGTGCTCACCATGCCCATCCCGCGAACCGCGGGCGTGGGCAGCACCCGGGTGCGCGATGTCGACCTCATCCAGGTCGTGGCCGACCTGCTGCTCGTGATCAACGGTTCCGACCCCGGTTCGCGTGACATGCGCGGACCGACGGTCGTCGACGACCGCCCGGCGCCGTGACCGACGCCTCGCCGCGCCCGGGTGAGGCGCTGCTCGACGCGGTCGCGTTGATGGACCGTCTGCGCCGCGACGGACCGTGGGAGGCCGCCCAGACCCACGAGTCGCTGCGGCGATACCTGCTCGAGGAGACCTACGAGCTGCTCGACGCGATCACCGGCGGCGACCGGGACGATCTCATCGAGGAACTCGCCGACATCCTGCTGCAGGTGCTGTTCCATGCGCGCATCGCCGCTGATCACCCCGAGCACCCGTTCGACATCGACGACGTCGCGCGAGCGTTCACCGCGAAGATCTCCTCGCGAACCGCGGGGGTGCTCGCGGGGGAGACCGATCTCGAGACCCAGCTGCGGCAGTGGGAGGAGAGCAAGGCCGCCGAGAAGGCGCGGGAGTCGGTGCTCGACGGTGTCGCGGTGTCGCAGCCGGCACTCGCGTTGACCCAGAAGGTGATCGAGCGGCTCGACGCGGCGTCGTTCCCGCGCGACCTGATCCCGGAATCGTTGCTGACAATTCATCTGGCCGCCGACCTGTCCGTCGACGCCGAGGTCAGCATCGAGGACCGTCAGCGCAATCGGCTGGGCGAGTTCATGGTTCGCGTCCGGCGCGCCGAGTCATCGATGCGTGTGGCGGGGGAGTCGGCGCGTTCGGCGCAGACGTGGCGCGATCACTTCCCGCCGGACTGAGCCAGCGCCCTCAGTTGATCGACGAACCGCGCGCGGTCGCCCGGTAGTGCTGCGAAGAACTCCGCGTCGGCACGCTCGACCCGGACAACGGCGTCGTTGGCGGCGTCGACACCGGCTGCGGTGATCGAGATCGCCTGTGCACGTTTGTCGGCGGGGTGCGGGCGGCGGGTGACCAGGCCTTTGCTTTCGAGAGTGCGGATGACCTGCGACGCCATCATCACGTCGATCGTGGCCAGTTCAGCCAGTTCCCGTTGGCTGACCGCATCGGCCTCGGCAGGCCGATGGGCAAGCGCCGCCAAGACCACGAATTGCACGTGGGTGAGGTCGCACGGTGCGAGCGCCGCGCGCTGGGTGGCCTGCCAGCGGTTGGTGACGCGCCACAGCATCAGTCCTGCACTGTCCGTCTCGGCGGCGAACTCGGACTCCAGGCGCGACCCCGTCACGCGGCCACGGAGGCGAGCATGCCGGCGCGGATGACGGTGAGGTCATGATCGGAGAGGGGGATCAGTCCTCGGCGGAGCTGGTATCCCCAGTTCGGGCCCGCGGTCAGTTCGAGATCGCACCGCACGGTGTCGATGTGGAGGGGAGAGGTGCCGGCCAGGTAGCCGATCCGTCGCCGGAAGGGCTGGAAGCACCCCTCGTCGCCCTGCCATATCTCACCGTCGGTGACGGTTCCGACGGCCGTGAAGCTCTGGCACATCTCGCTGCCGCCGAGCTCGACTCGCGGCGAGTAGTACACCAGCCAGTCGCCCGGCGACATCCGTGCCAGACCGGCCCGTTTCCCGTGCCCGATCTGCGCGATACCCAGTTCGACCCCACGCGCGACATGTGCGGCGCTCACCACACCCAACCAGTTTGTCATCTACTGATAGTAAGCGCGCTTATTAAATCCGGCAAGGTCTACTCGTCGGTCCTCGGCGGATCGAACAGCAGGATGTCGTCGGCGGGCAGGCGCAGCGGGACCTCGGTGAACCGCTCGAAATAGTGCGGATACGCGGCGCGCACCCAGACCTGGGTGTCGTCGAGCTGGGTCATGGCGATCCGTCGCCAGAGCCAATCCTCGTGTGGACGCGTGAAATCGGTGTCGCGGGTGATCGGGATCGGCGCGCGTGCCCAGCACGGCGCGGTCAGTGACGCCAGACCGCGTTCCTGCAGGACGTCGTAGGCGTCGGCGATGTCGATCTGCGTCGCGACGACCTGCCCGACGGGGTTCACCGCATCGACGACATCGTCGTCGGGCTGGTCTGACACGGTCCAGCCGACTATCTCGCGATCAGACGGCCGACGAACCGGGAGGCGACCACGCCAGCGTTCGATGTCCACATGTCCACGGTACCGACGCGATCGGTAGCAGTTCGTGTCGCTGCGCGGCACCAACTGCTACGGATTCACGTGAACAGGTGCTGGCCCCACCACTCGCCGGGCTTGAGGCCGGGCGGGCAGGCGAACAGGGCACTGCCGTTGTGGGTGAGGTACTCCATCATCGCGTCCTTGGAGGCGAGCTGCTTCTGCATCGGGACGAACTGCTTGTCCGGATCGCGGCAGTAGGCGATGAAGAACAGGCCGGCGTCGAGGTGCCCGAACCCGTCGGACCCGTCGGTGAAGTTGTATCCGCGCCGCAGGATCTGGATCCCGTTCAGGTTGTCAGGGTGGGCGAGTCGGACGTGCGCGTCCCGGGCGATGACCGGTCCGTCGGCGGTGGCAACCGCGAAATCCGGGGTGTCGTCCTCGCGTGTCATTCCCAACGGGGCGCCTGCACCCTTGGTGCGACCGACGATCGCCTCCTGCTCGCTGAGGTTCGCGCGGTCCCACGGCTCGATGTCCATGCGGATGCGGCGTGCGACGAGGTAGCTGCCGCCGGTCATCCACTGCGCAGGCGCGGCGTTGTCGGCGGGATCGACCCAGACCCAGCGGTTGACCACATCGGTCTGCTCGGCACGGATGTTGGCCGTCCCGTCCTTGAACCCGAACATGTTCCGCGGGGTCTGCTGGCCCACCGTGGTGGTCGAGGTGCGGCCGAACCCGAGTTGCGACCAGCGCACGCTGACCACGCCGAAACCCATACGGGCGAGGTTGCGGATCGCGTGCACCGCGACCTGGGGGTCGTTGGCGCATGCCTGCACGCAGATGTCGCCGTAGCTGCGCGACGGTTCGATGGCGTCCTTGGCGAACGCCGGGAGATCCTTGAGCACAGCCGGTTTGCGGGCCGCGAGCCCGAAGCGGTCGGGGCGGTTCGGGTCTGACGCGCTCGGACCGAACAGGCCGGGCCCGAACCCGATGGTCAGGGTGAGCGATGACGCGTCGAGTCCCAGGGCCTCACCGGTGTCGGCGGGCGGGTTGTACTCACCGTGGTCGACCGCTCCGCCATCGACGGTCTCGTCGCCTCTGGTCATCCGCTCGGCGGCGGCGGTCCACCGCTGGAGCATGTCGATCAGCTCGTCGCGCGAGTCGGTGATGACGTCGAACGACGCGAAGTGCAGACGATCCTGCGCCTCGGTGACGATGCCCGCCTGACGGGCTCCGCGGAACGGGACCACGTTCGAGGTCGAGGAGTCGTCGTCGGCCAGCCGTGCGGCGGTGACCCCGCCGGCGGCCGCGACCACCACCCCCGCGCCTGTCGCCCCGAAGAGTGCGCGACGGGAGAACCGCCGCGTGGTCGTCGGTTGTTCGGGAGCGGGGGTGGGTTCGGTCACTGCTGCAGAACCAATCCCGGCACCTGGCTCAGCGACTGCGAGAGTGCGTCGATCTGATCGGACAGCGACTTGCGCTTCTCCGCGGGCACCGTGTCGTAGGAGACGTACCCGTCGCCCGAGCGGAACGAGTTGATGTCGTTGCGGATGGTCTGGAACTGCGCGGTGATCTTGTCCATCAACTGCGGGTTCTTCGCCGAGATGATGGGCTGCAGATCCGCGATGAGCGTCTCCGAGCCGTCGATGTTCGCCGCGAAATCGAACAGGTCGGTGTGCGAGTAGCGATCCTCCTCGCCGCCGACCTTGGTCGCCGCGATCTCGTCGACGAGAGCCTGCGGGCCCTTGACGAACGACTGGGTCTCGAAGGTGAAGTCCGGCTTGGCGACCTCGGTGACCAGTCGGCCCACGTCGGTGTTCAGCTGGGCCGCGACCTTGTCGATCTCGGGCTTGGTGTCGGTCTTCTGGGCGTTGGCGAGGTCGGCGGCGGCGACATCGCTGCCCTGCTCGCCCACGTCGGACTGCTTCGGCGGCCACAGGAACCGCTCGAGACGGTGGAACCCGGTGAACGGTTCGCTGCCGTCGGCGGTGTCGTCCCAGCGCATGTCGATGGCGGGATCGAGATCGGGGAACGACTCGGCGACGGGCTCGATGCGCTCGTAGAACGTGCGCGTCAGACCGAACTGGGCGCGGGCGGCGTCGAGGTTGCCGGCGATGATCGCGTCGGTGAACGTCTTCGTCTGGGCCTGCAGACCGTTGAGCTGCCCGCGGACGTAGTTCAGGTAGGTCTGCTTGGCCGTGGTGACGCTGGCCGGCGCCTCCGAGCGCTCCTTCTTCTCACCGGAGACGGTGAGGTCCTTGCGGATACCGTCGCCGACCATGCCCGGTTTGCACGCGACCTGGTAGGTGGCGGGGTCGACGATCTCTACGGTCAGTTTGCCGGTGAGGCCGGGGCCGATGTTCTCGACCTCGCCCAGCACGCGGTTGTTGTTGCCGTAGACATAGAACTCGGTGACCTTGTCGCCGTTGTTGTTGACCGTGAAGTCGACGTTGCCGGTCTGTGCCTCGGAGGTCGCGAGGTCACACGAGTTGTCGGTCGAGGTGACCGCGATGGTCCCCTCGGAGTCCGACGACGCCTTGTCGGTGCAGGCGGCGAACAGCAGTGGTGCAGACAGCGCCGCGCACGCGACGGCGGTGGTGATGACCCGTGATTTCACACCGGTTCCCTTTCAGTGCCGGCGCCTATGCGGCCGGGGTCTCTACTTTCGACGTCTCGGCAGGGCTCAGGCTGGGGCTCTGCTGACGTCGTGGGCGGAAGAACAAGGTCATGACGACCGCGAGGTACAGGACCCAGCCGATGACCTGGAGCAGCGTCGGGTCCGGGCGGAAGTTGAAGATGCCCCCGAGGAGCGTTCCGTACCAGGACGACTGGTCGTACACCGACGAGAAGTCGAACGCGCGGGTGCCCAGTCCGGGCAGCCAGCCGACGGTCTGGATCGCACGGATGCCGTAGGCGAGGATGCCCGCGGCCACCACCACGAGGAACGCGCCGGTGTAGGTGAAGAACTTCTGCAGGTTGATGCGCACGGTGCCGAAGTACAGGCCGACCGTCATCGCGACCGCGATGACGACGCCGATCAGCAACCCCACCAGCGGCCAGCTGCTGCCGGAGGTGTTCTCGGCGTAGCCCACCATCAGCAGCGCGGTCTCCAGCCCTTCACGACCCACGGCGAGAAACGACAGGGCGAGAACGGCCGGGGCCCCGAGTTCCAGGGCACGGCCCATGCCCGCCTTGAGGTCGCCGGAGATGTGCGCGGCGGCACCGCGCATCCACAGCACCATCAGGGTGACGATGACGACCGCGACGAGAGAGGCGACGCCGGCAACCGCTTCGGCGGCGAGACCGGAGATCGTCGAGGTGCCGTAGTGGATGCCCGCGAACACCGCGAGGACCATCACCACCGCGATCGCGACGCCGGTCCAGACCCACTTGAGCGAGTCGCGACGGTCGGACTTCACGAGGAAGGCCACCAGGATCATCACGACGATGCCGGTCTCGAGACCCTCGCGGACGCCGATGAGACCACTGCCGAACAATTGCGACAAAACCGACGGCCCGGAGGAATCCGCGGCGAGGACTGCGCTGGAGGCATCGATCATGTCGCGTGTGTCCTTCGAGGATCAGCGGGCCGCGCGCAGGGCTGCGGCGATCCGAGGGGAGCCAAGCCTACGCATCGTTCGGTAAGCCTAACTTGGGGAAGAGTACCCCGACGCGGCGTGGGAACCATAACCAATGCCGACCAGTTGGCATTGTGAACAGACCACACGAGATCTCGACGAGGGGACCAGGCGTGAATTCGTTGACCAGGGCCCGGCGCGCGGTGGGTGCGGCGGTGGTCGCCTGTGTGGCGGCGGTGACCCTGGCGTCGTGCGTCGACCTGCCCGGCCGCGACTCGGTCGACATCCCCGAGGGCCTGCCGCCGGGGGCGGGCGCCCCCGTCCCGTACCTCGACATCAACGCCCCGGGCCGCACCGCGGATCGCCTGGCCACCTGGGCCACGCCGCTCGCCGAATCGACCGGTATCCCGCGCATCTCGCTGGAGGCCTACGGCAACGCCGCCGAGATCCAGCGTCAACAGCGACCCGAGTGCGGCATCAGCTGGACGACGCTGGCCGGCGTCGGTGGGGTGGAGAGCAAGCACGGCACCTACCGCGGCGCGCGGGTCGCCGCCAACGGCGACGTCGCCCCGCCCATCCGTGGTGTGCTCCTCGACGGCACCAGCGGGAACGCCAGGATCGCCGACACCGACGGCGGTCAGCTCGACGGTGACGCCACGCTCGACCGTGCGATGGGGCCGTTCCAGTTCATCCCGGAGACGTGGAAGCGCTACGGCGTCGACGCGAACGGTGACGGCGTCGCCGACCCGGACAACATCGACGACGCCGCGCTGTCGGCCGCCCGGTATCTGTGCGTCTCGGGCAAGGACCTCACGACGCCCGAGGGCTGGGAGAAGGCGGTGATGGTCTACAACCGCTCGATGCAATACGTCCTCGATGTCCGTGACCACGCCAACGCCTACTCGGTGAACGTCGCGTTCTGAGCGGTGTCGGTGCGGTGACGCTCGGCGAGCCAGCGCCGGACGCCGCGGTGTTTGGCACTAGTCTTTGAGCCGACGTCGTCACTGGCGTCGGTGGTCGGTGCCCTCGCCCGGTGCCGAGGCCGAGAACGTTTGGAAACAACGAAGGGGCAACAGTGGCCATCATCGAACAGGTGGGAGCGCGAGAGATCCTCGACTCCCGCGGTAATCCGACCGTCGAGGTCGAGGTCGTCCTCGATGACGGAACCTTCACGCGTGCGGCGGTCCCGTCCGGCGCGTCGACCGGTGAGCACGAGGCGGTCGAGCTCCGCGACGGTGGCGACCGCTACGGCGGCAAGGGAGTCACCAAGGCCGTCGAGTCGGTGCTCGGCGAGATCGCCCCGGCCGTGATCGGGATCGAGGCCGACGACCAGCGTGTGGTCGATCAGGCCCTTCTCGATCTGGACGGCACCGCCGACAAGTCCCGCCTCGGCGCGAACTCGCTGCTCGGCGTCTCGCTCGCCGTGGCCAAGGGCGCGGCCGAGTCCGCCGGCCTCCCGCTGTTCCGGTACATCGGTGGGCCGAACGCCCACATCCTGCCCGTCCCGATGATGAACATCATCAACGGCGGCGCGCACGCCGACAGCGGCGTGGACGTGCAGGAGTTCATGATCGCTCCGGTCGGTGCCCCCACCTTCAAGGAGGCCCTGCGCTGGGGCGCCGAGGTCTACCACTCGCTGAAGTCGGTGCTCAAGGCCAAGGGCCTGTCCACCGGTCTCGGCGACGAGGGCGGCTTCGCCCCTGATCTCGCCGGCACCAAGGCCGCGCTCGACCTCATCCTGGAGGCCATCACCAAGGCCGGTCTCACGCCGGGGCGCGACATCGCGTTGGCCCTCGACGTCGCGGCCACCGAGTTCTACACCGCGGGGACCGGGTACGCCTTCGAGCGTGAGACCAAGTCGGCGCAGGAGATGTCGGCGTTCTACTCCGAGCTCGTCGACGCCTACCCGCTGGTGTCGATCGAGGACCCGCTCGACGAGAACGACTGGGACGGTTGGGTGTCGCTGACCGAGTCGATCGGCGACAAGGTCCAGCTCGTCGGCGACGACCTGTTCGTCACCAACCCCGAGCGCCTCGAGGACGGCATCAACAAGGGTGCCGCCAACGCGCTGCTGGTGAAGGTCAACCAGATCGGCACGCTGACCGAGACCCTCGACGCGGTCGCGCTGGCCCACAACAACGGCTACAAGACGATGATGAGTCACCGGTCGGGCGAGACCGAGGACACCACCATCGCCGATCTCGCCGTGGCCTGCAGCTGCGGTCAGATCAAGACCGGCGCGCCGGCGCGCAGCGAACGCGTCGCCAAGTACAACCAGCTGCTCCGTATCGAAGAGGGACTCGGCGACGCCGCGCGTTACGCGGGCGATCTCGCCTTCCCGCGCTTCTCGTTCGAGAGCTGAACCGGGAACTGCCATGGCACAGCGGAAGAAGCCGGACGGTCGGACGCGCAGGACTGCGCGTCCGGCCTCGGGCCGCCGTGTCGACGGCAGGCGAGAGCAGCGACGGGATCTGCGCCGGGCCGACGGCGACCGGGACGCGCGGATGTCATCCGCGCGTTCGGAGGTAGACCCCGAGGCCGGCGTCGTCGAGAGCGCCCCGACGGCGGGGCGGGTCCGCGGACTGAGCCCCAAACGCGCCGTCGTCCTCGCGTTGGTCCTCAGCGTCGTGGCACTCACGCTTGCGGTCCCGTTGCGGACCTACTTCTCGCAGCGTTCGGAGTTCGACCAGCTGCGCAGCACCAATTCCTCGTTGCGCAAAGAGGTCTCGGACTACCAGGCCAAGGTCGACGAGCAGAGCGATCCGGCGAACATCGCCGCACAGGCCCGGGATCGGCTGCAGTTCGTCATGCCCGGGGACAAGGCGCTGGTGATGCAGTTCCCGACGCCCCCGGAGAAGAGCGACGAGCAGAAGCGCGCCGAGCGCCGAGCGGGCGATCCCTGGTACTCGCAGCTGTTGGAGTCGGTGTCCACGCCGGTGCAGAAGTGAGCCCGCACCGGTGACCGATGTGTCGCAGGCGGATCTCGACGTGGTCGCCGAGCAGCTCGGCCGTGAGCCCCGCGGTGTGCTCGCCGTCAGCTACCGCACGCCCGACGGTGTGCCCGCGGTCGTGATGACCGCACCCCGGCTCCCCGACGGCACCCCGTTTCCGACGCTGTACTACCTCACCGACCCGCGGCTGACCGCCGAGGCGAGTCGACTGGAATCCGCGGGTGTCATGCGGGCCATGAGCCGACGCCTGACCACCGACACAGACCTGGCGCAGCGCTACCGCCGCGCCCACGAGGCGTACCTGGCCGAACGCGACGAGATCGACTCCCTCGGAACCGATTTCACCGGTGGCGGTATGCCCGATCGGGTGAAGTGCCTGCACGTCCTGATGGCGCACTCGTTGGCGAAGGGCGTGGGGGTCAACCCGCTCGGTGACGAGGCGGTCGCGCTCGCCGCGCAGTCGCGACTGCGGGGAACGGCCCTGCCCGCGGACTGGCCGCAGGTGTCGGACTTCCCCGGCCTGACCGAGGACGACGAATCGTGAGCATCGTCGCCGCGGTGGACTGTGGCACCAACTCCATCCGACTGCTCATCGCCCGTCGTGACGACAGCGGACTCGTCGACCTGCACCGTGAGATGCGTGTCGTCCGACTCGGCGAGGGTGTCGACGCGACCGGGTCGTTCACCGACGCGGCCGTGGCCAGGACGCGAGCGGCGCTGGCCGACTACGCCGCGATCATGATCGCCCACGACGTCACCGCCGTCCGGATGGTCGCGACCTCGGCGACCCGCGACGCATCCAACCGTGACGAGTTCTTCGACATGACCCGCGAACTGCTCGGTCCTGTCGTCGCGGGGTCGGTGGCCGAGGTCATCACCGGTGACGAGGAGGCGCGGTTGTCGTTCGCCGGTGCCGTCGGCGAATTCGACGCGGCCGACGGACCATTCGTCGTCACCGACCTCGGCGGCGGGTCCACCGAGGTCGTACTCGGGCGCGGTGGCGACGTCACCGCGGCGTACTCCGCGAACATCGGATGCGTGCGTCTGACCGAGCGGGTGCTGGCGTCCGACCCGCCGACCCCCGACGAGATCGCCACCGCGCGCGGCATCGCCCGTGACGAGTTGCGCCGCGCGTTCGCCGCGGTCCCCGTCGCGCAGGCGTCGACGTGGGTTGGTGTCGCCGGCACCATGACCACACTCGCGGCGCTGGCCGCAGACCTGGCCACCTACGACCCCGACCTGATCCACCGCTCGCGGGTGTCCTTCGAGCGGCTGCGCGAGGTCTGTGAGCAGTTGGTCGCCATGACCCGCGCCGAGCGCGCGGCGTTGGGACCCATGCATCCCGGCCGTGTCGACGTCATCGGCGGCGGCGCGTTGGTGACCCTCGAACTCGCGCGCGTACTCGAGGCCGAGGCGGGGATCACCGAACTCGTGGTCAGCGAGCACGACATCCTCGACGGGATCGCGCTGTCCATCAGTTGAGGGCCCAACGGCCCCCACGCCGTCAGGCGGGCTGGCGCAGCGAGATGTTGTTGCAGGCCTCGCACACGCTCTGCGGGATGACGCCGCGGCGCTGCAGGAAGCCGAAGATGATGCAGCCCAGGCAGATCCCGAACACCGACTCGAGCAACGCCGCGACCACCACGAGGCCGGCGGTGATCTGCGCTGCGAGTCCGTAGCCCAGCAGACTCAGCACCAGCGCGACGCCGGTGATGGTGAGGCCGATGGCCTGAGCGAACCGCTTCGGCGGGCCCGGGACCATCTTGGTGAGGCCGAGGCGGGGGACGATCACGCGGACCGAGAGCTGTCCGAAGGGCGACAGCGTCGGACCCGAGATGACCCGCAGGAGGAACCCAGCGGCGAGGATCGCGTAGAGGGCGGGATGGTTCACCGCGATGGTGACGACCGCGAGGATCACCACGAGTCCGGCGGTGGTCCGAGCGGCGTACTCGTTGACCGGGTTCGGGAACTTCAGCGATGACGGGAGCACGGCATCGACGGTAATGGGGTCTGACCTGCGCGACAAGTATTCGCGCACGGTGGTGCTTTATCCCGCATCGGGAATATTCCGGGGTGGGCGCCGGACCGCGGTCAGGCGGTGGCCGGCTCTTCGTCGACGACCGTCTCGAGGTGGGCCTTCACCTCGGAGATGCCCGGCAGCAGAGCGCTGCACAGTGCCGCCAGGGCGTAACCGACGATCGGCACCCATGCGGCGATGGTCAGTGCGTGGAGGAGCTCGGACTGGGTGTAGCGGCCGGCGGCCCCGAAGAACAGCACTCCGGTCACCGCGATGCCCAGGGCGCCGCCGACCTGTTGGAACGTCCCGAGTACGCCGGACGCGGCCCCGGAGTCCGCGGCATCGACCGTGGCCAGGGCGATGTCGAGGAGCGGGACCACCATCACGGTGAGACCGATGCCTGCGATGGCCATCGGGATCACCGTGTCCCACGCCGAGTAGTCGGTGCCGGTCGAATTGAACACGTAGATCGTCCACGCCGTCCCGACGGCCATCAGCGTCCCGCCGATGGCGGGCAGGATCCGTCCGAGTCGGGCCACGAGTGCCGCCGCCACGCCGGCGGCCAGCGTCGCGCCGATGCTGAACGGCAGCGTCAACGCCCCGGAAACGATGGCGGTGAACCCCAGTCCGGTCTGCACGTACAGCGCGAGGATGAGGAAGAACGAGTTGATCGACCCCTGGAACAGGAACTGGATGGTCAGGCCGCCGGTGAAACCTCGGTTGGCGAACAGCCGCAACGGCATCATGGCGCTGTCCGCACCGTGGCGCCGTTCGTTGAGCACGAACAGCGCGAGCACCACCGGAGAGAGCGCCATGAGCAGATAGGACCAGACCGGCCAGCCGAGCTGGCGTCCCTCGACCAGGGGATAGACGATCAGCAGGATGCCGCCGACCGCGAGCACCACCCCGAGCGGATCCAACGGCGAGGGTCGGTCTGCCGTCGAGTTCGGCACGAGCAGCAGTGCCGCGATGACGATCACGATCCCGATGGGGATGTTGATGAAGAAGATCGCGCGCCACCCGCCGCCGAGGGGGTTGTTGGTGACCAGCCACCCGCCCAGGACCGGTCCGATGACGGCGGCCATGGCGGTGATCACGCCGATGACGGCGAATATCGCGGCTCGCTCCCTGGGCTTGTAGAGCGCCTGGACGCTGGCCAACACCTGCGGCACCATCAGCCCCGCGAAGAGACCCTGGGCCACCCGGGATGCGACGAGGGTTTCACCGTTCTGGGCCAGCGACGCGGTCAGCGAGGCGAGCGTGAACCCGGTGATGCCTGCGATGAACACCCGTTGACGGCCGTAGCGGTCGCCGAGTCGGCCCGAGGTGATGAGCACGCCCGCGAAGGCCAGCACGTAGCCGCTGACGATCCACTCGATCTGAGACGGGGTGCTGCCGAGGTCCTCGCGGATCGCGGGCAGGGCCACGTTGACGATGGTGACGTCCATGAGGTCCATGAACATCGCGAACGTCAGAACGGCCATGGCCAGGCCGCGGAAGCGGGTCATGGGCTCAGAGCGTAACGGTCAGGTCGGACGGATGTACGACCGTGAGCGTGCGGAACGACCTCGAGTGTCGAACGCTAGGAGCGACGCTCATCGGGCAGATACTCACCCTGGGTGTCGATCACGTCGTCGGGGGAGGGGAGCTGGGGCACATCGTCGAGGTCGCCCTCGTCGATCTGAGCCTTCTTCGCCGCCTCACGCATCTCCACCCCGTCGGCGACGAGGTCGCCGATCTCACGGGTGATGTCGACGATGGCCCCGGTGATGATGGTGGCGATCCGCCCGACGTGCGAGGCCGTCGATTCCACGGCCTCCTGCAGCAGGTCCTTGTTGCGTTCGAACTTGCCGACCATCGTCTACACCACCCTCATCGGTCCGGGGCCGTCACCGTCTGTGGGTCGCCTCGCGGCACCCCACACACCGATCAGGCGACTCCCTTGCGTTCGCGATCGACCTTAACACTGAAGTTGTCGTCGTCCTCGGTCCAGGAATTGGGCAGCGAGAGCTTGGCGATCTTCTTCCAGGTCGAGAAGATCTGATGGCTGAAAGTGCCCGTGTTGTAGGGCAATCCGTGCTTCTCGCAGATCGCGCGCACCTCGGGAGCGATCTCCGGGTAGCGGTTGGCCGGGATGTCGGGGAACAGGTGGTGCTCGATCTGGTGCGAGAGGTTTCCGCTCATGATGTGGAACAGCGGGGTGCCGGTGATGTTGGCCGAGCCGAGCATCTGACGCAGGTACCACTGCCCCTTGGTCTCGTTCTCGCACTCCTCGGGGGTGAACGTCTGCACACCGGACGGGAAGTGTCCGCAGAAGATGATCGAGAACGTCCACAGGTTGCGGACCAGGTTCGCGCTGACGTTGCCCGCCACCGTGATCGGGAACAGGGGGCCGGTCAGGGCGGGGAAGACGATGTAGTCCTTGAGGACCTGCTTGCTGGCCTTGCGCCACATACCCTTCGCGAGGCCCTTGATGTCGGTCCACTTGCGCTTGCCCGCCACGATGTTCTCGGCCTCGAGATCGTGCAGCATGACGCCCCACTCGAAACCGACCATCAGCAGCGATGCGTAGAGCAGGTTGCCGAGGTAGTACGGGTTCCAGTCCTGGTCGCGGTCCATCCGCATGATCCCGTACCCGATGTCGCGGTCTTCGCCGACGATGTTGGTGAAGGTGTGGTGCATGTAGTTGTGGCTGTGACGCCACTGATCGGCGGGGCACACGGTGTCCCACTCGAACTCGCGGGAGTTCAGCGACGGCTCACGCATCCAGTCGTACTGGCCGTGCATGACGTTGTGCCCGATCTCCATGTTGTCGAGGATCTTCGACACCGCGAGCGATCCGACACCGGCGATCCATGCCGGCGGGAACCACCCGAGGTAGGCGAGGCCGCGACCGGCGACCTCGAATCCGCGCTGCGCCTTGATGATCTTGTAGATGTAGTCGCGGTCGGACTGGCCGAGGTCGGCGACGACGCGGGCGCGCAGTTCGTCGAGCTCGCGGCCCAGTGCCTCGACCTCCTCGTAGGACAGGACCAGCTCGGTCTTCTTCGACCCGTTCTTCTTCGAGTCGGCCGACTTCTCGTCGGACGCGGTGCTGGTGGGAAGCTGCATGATCGTCATGGTGTCTCCTTCTAGATGTCGATCTCGACGTCGCCGACCGGCGCGGAGATACAGAGCTGGATGTGGGTGTCGGAATCGGTGTCGACGTCCCCGGTGAGCACGTTGCGGGTGCACCCGGACTTCTTCACCGCGCTGCAGGAGAAGCAGATGCCCATTCGGCACCCGAACTCCGGTGACAGACCGGCGGCCTCTGCCTGCTCGAGGATGGTGTGACCGTCGTTCTCGGCCGTGCGGGCCGACGACGCGAACGACAGCGTGCCGCTGACCGGTTCGTTCGGGTCCGGCGCCACGGACGGCGCTGTGAACGCCTCGCTGTGCAGGGCGCCGTCGAGATCGCGCTCGCTGTAGTACTCCCGCACCGCCTCCATCAGACCGGCCGGACCACACAGGAAGGTCTGCGCCTGTGCGAAGTTCGGGGCGAGCTCGGTGAGGTGTTCCGGACGGAAGTGTCCGGTCGGGCCGTCCGCGTCGGTGTGACGGGTGTAGATGGTGTGGATGTCGATCGACGGGTTGGCGGCGGCGATCGCGTTCAGTTCGTCGGCGTAGACGGCGTCGGCAGGGGTGGTCGCGTAGTGGATGAACACAGACGAACCGGTGTGCCGTTCGGCGACGAGCGTGCGCAGCATTGAGAGTACAGGTGTAATCCCACTGCCCCCGCTGATGAAGACGGCCTGTTCGGGTCGCTGCTGCGGCAGGACGAAGTCGCCGGTGGCGGGCTGCAGGCCCATCACGTCGCCGATCGCCGCGTGGTCACGGAGGTGTCGCGAGACGAAGCCGTCATCGTGGGCGGTGATGGTCAGCTCGATGAAGCCGTCCGGTCCGCACTCAGCGTTGGCCGGCGAGAAGCAGCGGGTGTGACGGACACCCTTGATCACGGTGCTGAGCTGGATGTACTGCCCGGCGCGGAAGCCGGTCCACTGTCGTGTGGGCGCCAGGGTGAGCGTCACGGTGCGGGCGGTGTCCCGTCGGACGTCGACAACGCGGCCACGGAGATCGCTCCACGTGATCATCGGGTCGACGAGTTCGAGATAGCGGTCCACCGGGTGCGGTGCCAGTGCGGCTTCGATCACCGAACCGAGCATTGCCGGAAAGCGGTCGAGCATCGCTGCCTCCAGAGGGTGCGAGAATGGGGCTGTACCGTCCACCGATTTTCGGTGAACACTTGTACACGGATAGTGTGCCACTGGACAGGGTGCGATGGTCAAGCATTGCGGGATGTAACAACCGTCACAGGGCCCGTTCTCCTACACTTGCTCCGTGTCGCGGTCCAGAAACCACGCCTCGCCTCCCCGACCGCCGACCCGGTCGGCTGCGGTCGATGCCTCCGAGAGTCGGTCAGCGCGCAAGGGTCGTACCCGGCAGGCGCTGCTCGACGAGACTCTTGCGCTCGTGGCCGACCGCAGTTTCGCGAGCCTGAGCCTGCGCGAGGTGGCCAAGGCCGCAGGCATCGTGCCCACCGCGTTCTACCGCCACTTCGCCTCGATGGAAGATCTCGGCGTGACCGTGGTCGAGGACTCGATGCGGGTCCTGCGCAAGACGTTGCGCGAGGGGCGTCGCGATCTCGCGACCCGCAATGCGGTTCCCACGGTGAAGAGTTCGGTCGCGATCCTCGTCCAGCAGGTTCGCGAGAACGAGGCGCAGTTCCGGTTCCTGATCCGTGAGCAGCACGGCGGGGTGTCGGAGATCCGGCGGGCCATCGACACCGAGCTGCGGCTGTTCGTCAAGGAACTCGCCATCGATCTGTCGCGCATACCCGAGCTGGCTCACTGGGGTGCCGATGATCTGGAACTCGCCGCCGACCTCATGGTCAACGTGCTCCTGCAGGCGGTGGCCGAGATGCTCGAGGCCAATCGACGCGACAACGGCGACGACCGTGAGGTCACGGCGCGCTCGGAGCGCAAGCTGGTGATGGTGATCCTCGGCATGAATTCGTGGCGCACGTCCCAGCAATAGTCGCGCGTCGGTGAGAAACTGCCTGTCATGACCGGCGATCCGACACCGCCTGACCCCGGGTACCCCGACGCACCGCCACCTCCCGGCCACGTGGGCCCGTCACGTGGGGTCATCATCACCCTCGGTGTGCTGATCGTGGTGTTCGTCGTCGGGTTGGCGGCCATCGTCGGGTACTGGGTGCTGGGGCGATCCGATTCCGGTGGTGCTCTCCCGACCACGGCGCCGATCGCGTCCACGTCGACGGTCACGGTGACGCCGTCGGCGACCGGCGAACCGCCGGTGACGACCACCCGCAGCCGCACCAGCAGTCCGGCGCCGAGCACGAGCTCGTTGCCGGTGTCGACCGCCGCCGGGGCGCCGGAGGGTTCCCGGGCCTGTCCTGTCCAGTATGGACAGACCGGCCTCTACGGGGCGTCGTCGGTCGGATCGTCGGCCACGACCTGCGGTTTCGCCGAGCAGGTACGGCTCGCCTACTCCGCCAGTGGTCGTCCGGGGCAGTTACCGCGCACGGTACGGGCGACGAGTCCGGAGACCGGTCAGCGCATCGCAATGATGTGCGCGGCGAAGGGCCCGATCGTCACGTGCACCGGGGGCGACGACGCCGTGGTCTACCTGTACTGATCGCCTGGACCGGCGGTTCAGCAGACCGCCGCGCCCGTGGGTGGGGCCGTGTCGCCCGGTCCGCCGTCATCTGCCCGTGCGATCAGCGCGGTGAGGTCGGCGTCGAACATGGGTGAGTGCGAGATGAAGCTGACGCAGCCGCCCTGGTTGTAGCCGCCGACCAGTCCGATCGTCGTGGCGCGACCGGTCATCCAGGGTGAGCCGCTGGTCCCGTCCACGAGTCCGCGGCAGGTCACCGTCGGGGAGTCCCGCGCCTCCCGGGTGCGGCCGTGGCATCCGATCGGGGTGTCGCCGGACCCGGCGCCGTACCCGACCACCCGGATGGCCTTCCCGACACCGAACGAGCCGATGGCGAAGCCGCGGCCGGTCACCGACTCGAGCGTCCGGTGTGAGGTCTGCGGCTCGGGGCGCACGCGGAGTACCGCGTAGTCCCGGTTGACGTCCTGGCCGGTGAGCCAACCGGGGTCGAGATAAACCGAGGTGACCGTCCAGCGACCGAAGGGCGCCTCCGCCGCGCGGTACGCGGGTACATAGGTGAACGGACCGGTGGCGCCGGTCAGGCAGTGCGCCGCGGTGAGGACGAGATCGCCGGAGCGGCTGTGCACCGATTCTGCCGTGCACGTGTGCCGATCGGTGTCACCGACGAACAGCGCGCCGATCTTGCGGTTGGCGTGGACGTCGATCGACGTCGACGAGGCGGCGCCACCGATCAACGCCGAGGCCAGGATGACCACCACGAAGATCATCAGGTGCCGCATCGGGTCGATGGTATCGACGCCGGCCGACGACTGCGCTGCTCAGCCGTGGCGGTGGGTCATTTGCCTGCTTCGGGGAGTCGGGTGGTGTCGACCACCAGGATCTCGCCGGAGTCCTGCTTGCCGTCGGGCAGGATCTTCGGCTTCAGCGCGAACGGCGGGGAGTCGTTTGCGAGGCCGGCGAGCCCGAAGTCGCTGTCGTTGGAGATGACCAGGGTCGACCCGCCGTCGAGGACGGCGACGCCCTCCACCTTGTCGTGGCCGAAGAACGCCCCGGATGGGTCGATCCGGGTCACCAGCGCGCCCAGATCGAGGTCGAGTTCCTTTGTCGTGGTGGTGATCTTGGACGCACGCAGCGTCTCGATCGCCACGGAGTCGGTGGCGACGCCGACGGCGGTCTCGATGGCGCGCCCGCCGATCTGGAGGCCACCGGCGTCGGCGACGTACCGCGCGCCGGGCACCGTCGACCTGGGGCCGACGTCGGTGGCATCGGAGATGTCGGCGACGTAGAGCTTCTTGTCGGCACCGGGCTCGAGTTTGCCATCGCGTTCGTCGACGATGAACCGGGTGTTGCTCAGCGCGGTGATCTCGGAGACGGCGACCTTGGTCTTCCGCGGATTCGCCAACGGGTAGAGGTACTCCGACACCGCCTTGGTCGTCAGGTTCACGGTGACGATACGTGTCACGGGAACGGATTTGGCCGATCCCTTCAGTCCGGGAGTCTTCAGGGCCGACTGCATGACGCCCACGAGGGTGCTGCCGTCGGGCGTGACGGTGAGTCCCTCCATTCCCTGGTTCGGTGTCCGCAGCGACAACTCTCTCGGCAGAGTTTCGTCGAACGGCGAGAGGCGTCCCATCTCTTTGCCCTTCGCGTCGAAGTGCACGAGGTAGGGGCCGTATTCGTCGGACACCCAGAAGGTCCCGTCGGCCAGCGCGACGAGTCCCTCGGTGTCGAGGCCGTGATCGGATCGCGGCAGTGCGCGGCCGTTGATGTCGACGAGGGACTCACCGGTGTCCGCGCGGGGGTCGACGAGACCGTTCAGCGGGGCGCCGTCGGTACCCGACAGCGTGATCGTCTTCGTCAGCACGGCGCGGCCGTCGGAGAGTCGGAACCGGCCGATGGCCGGATGGAAGTCGGGGATCGGCAACACCTTCTCGGTGTCGGTGCGGCCGTCGACGTTCGGTCCTCGGTCGGTGAGTCCGTAGAACTCGTCGCGGGCCCCCGGCACCGGGGTGAGGGCGGATCCGTACGCGCTACCGCCGATCGTGACGCCGCCGATCGTCGCCAGTGGTGGGATGTCGGTGGTGTAGACCGTCACCGCATTGGTCGCGCTCGCGGTGGCGGAGGTGCTCCCGGAGTCGGAACCAGTAACTGGATCCGGCGACGACGAGCAGGCGCTGGATGCGACAACCATCGCAATTCCGGCGGGGACCAACAGCTTTCGAACAATGTGCATCGGGCAGGGGTACCAGGGGCGATCGACGCTCAGGTGGCGGGCGCATGAACAACGCCCGGTCGTTCCGGCCCCCGCCGTTCATTAGCTCGGCATAGCTTTCGAGCCATGAGTCGGACCCGTCTGCCCATGTCCCTGCGCGCCGCCGCTGTCGCGGTGGCCACCGTCGTCTCCATCACCGCGGGGGCCGGCGTCGCTTCGGCTGATGCGAACGCCACGCCGGACTACGAGGTCAAGCTGGACCTGCTGCCCGCGGCGCTGGACAGCTCGGGAGCGCCGTCGGCGGCTGTACGCAGCGCGTTCGGGCTGTCGACGACCGCGTCGTCGCGCTCGTACGAGTACTTCGACACCAGCTCACGTGCCCTGAAAGGGCAGGGCTGGAGCGTGCGGCTGCGCCACAAGAGCGGCAAGGACCTGGAACTGAACTACAAGAAGCGATTCGACGTGTCGAACGGCGACGTCACCTCGGCCCTCGACACCGCCAACCGTGCCGGCTTCGACTCGTCCGACACGAACTACGACGCCCAGGTCGACTGGGGCTACAGCGCGCAGGAGCTCAGCTTCAGCAACGACAAGTCGGCGAGCGGGTCGGGCTATTCCGGGACGTCGTTGCCTGCGGTGTCGACCGCGCGGTCGCTCCTGGTGTCGAACATTCCCGGCAAGCTCGATGACTGGACCGCGAAGCACTGGGGTACCGATCGCCTGACCGAGTCGGCGGCCCACGGTCCGGTGACAACCAAGGTCTACAGCGGGTCCTGGCAGGGGACCGAGCCGAGCATCGAGGTGCTGACGGTCCCCGCTGCGTCGGGCGGCGGAACGCAGACGGTCATCGAGTTGTCGTTCACTGTCGACACCCGCTCCGAGGCGTCGAGCTTACGTTCCAAGGCCATCTCGCTGACTGACTCGAACGCCTGGCTCTACCACGGCGACATCCTCAAGACGGACCTCATCCTCGACCGGCTTTAGAGGCCGTTCCGGAAGGGCTCGGTCAGGTCAGTTCAGCGCCCACTTCACGCTGACCGAGACGTTGATGGTCTGCTGCCCGGGTTCGATGGGGACCGCGAGGCTCGATGACGCGCTGCGGTCCGCCGACGCCGGCTGGTCCTGACCGCTGATGTTCTCCGAGATCGACAGCACCTTTCCGAGGCCGCTGTCGGAGAGTTTCGCGTACTGCTCGGCGCGGTCCTTGGCGTCGGCGAAAGCGCGGGAGCGGGCGTCGGAGAGCAGCTTCGAGTTGTCGTCGACCCGGAACGACACCCCGGACAGCCGAGTGGCGTTGCCGCCCGCCGACACCGCGTCGCCGAGCACGGTGGACGCCTTCGCCAGGTCACGGACGGTGACCCGCAGCGTGTTGGTGGCCTGATAACCGGAGATCGCGTTGCTGCCGCCCGGGAGGGCGCCCGCGTACTGCGGGGTGATGGAGACCTGCTGGGTCTGCACGTCCTTGCGATCCACACCTGCCGACACCACCGCATCGGTGACGGTGCGCACGCTGCTGTTGGCCTGCGCGATCGCCGCGGTCACGTCGGCGGCCTGGGTCTCGACACCGATCTGTGCGGTGAGGGTGTCCGGGGTGCCCTGCACCTCGCCGACACCGTTGACGGTGACCGCGGGCGGCCCGTCGGCCGAGGAGGTCGACGGTGAGCTGTCGCTGCCGCACGCAGTGACGAGCGTCAGCGCCAGCAGGAGGGTGCCGGCGCCGAGCGCCTGCGATGTCAGCCGATGTCGTGTCATCCGACCAGTGTCACCGATGCCGTCGGAGAGCGACCGACGAATCGAACTAAAACGTGTTCTATTTCCGGCCTCCCGGCGTAGCATCCACAACCACCGTCGATCGACACCGATCACGGTAGATGATTGGGATCGCTTATGGCTGATGGTGTTTCGTCCGTCGAGCATCGGGACGCCGCCGACGCCGATCACGGTGACGTGGCGCGCCCCAAGGAGTCGCAGCGCGATCCCGTGATGTTGCGCGAACGGCTCGGTGTGTGGTTGCAGGGGGTACAGGGCGCAGATGCGGTGATAGAGGATCTGCAGATCCCGTCGGCCAACGGCATGTCCAGCGAGACCATCCTGTTCGATGCCCGCTGGTCCGGGCAGGTGCATCGATTGGTCGCTCGGGTCGCGCCGCTGGCGGAGTCCGACCCGGTGTTCGCCACCTATGACCTCGACCGCCAGTACGCGGTGATGAAGCGGGTCGCCGAGACAACCGAGGTACCCGTCCCCGCGCTGTACTGGTCGGAACCCGATCCGGGACCGCTCGGGTCGCCGTTCTTCGTGATGGAGCGGATCGACGGGGTCATCCCTCCGGACGTCATGCCGTACACGTTCGGTTCGTGGGTGACCGAGGCGAGCGACGACGAGCTCGCGCTGCTCGAACGCAGCGCGGTGGAGACCATCGCGGCAATCCACGCGGCGCCGGTGGACGACGACCTGCTCGAGGCCCCCGGCGATGGCGAGACCCCGCTACGCGCGCATGTCCGACGACTGCAGGAGTTCTACGAGTGGGCCGGCGCCGGACACCCACGCTCTCCGTTGATCGAGCGGGCGTTCGAGTGGATCGACGACAACCTCCCGGCCGAGAGCGACCCCGCCCTGTCCTGGGGAGACGCCCGGATCGGCAACATGATCTTCGCCGATTTCCGGCCGGTGGCCGTACTCGACTGGGAGATGGCCTGTCTCGGACCGCGCGAGCTCGACCTGGGGTGGACGATCTTCCTGCACCGCTTCTTCCAGGACATCACCGAGATGGCGGGGCTACCAGGGTTGCCCGATCTCCTCGGACGAGCGCGTGTGGCCGAGATCTACCGTCAGGCAACAGGGTACGAGGTCCAGGATCTGGACTTCTACATCACCTACGCGTCGATCATCCACGCGGTCATCATGTACCGCATCCAGATTCGTGCGATCACCTTCGGTCATGCCACCGTTCCGGATGACCCCGACGACATGATCATGCATCGCGCCACGGTGGACGCGATGCTCGCCGGGACATACTGGGCGGACAAGGACGTCGGGGACCGACCATGACGACGACTGCGGGCATGACTGCGCCTGGATCCAGACGATGACCCTGTCGAGCATGGACGACTACCCCGTCCACCAGGTCGCCGAGGTGATCCGCCATCCGGGTACCTCCGACCGGAACTTCTACGATCGCTACTACTTCAACTGTCACGGCAGCGACCCCTCCCTGCCCTGGCTGATCGTCGGCTTCGGTGTCTACCCGAACCTGGGCGTCACCGACTGCTTCGCGGTGCTGCGACACGGCGGCGACCACCGCGTATTCCGCGCGTCACGCGCCCTCGGTGCCGAACGGTCCGACCTCTCGGTGGGCCCGTTCCGCATAGAGATCGAGGAGGGCCTGGAACGTCTGCGACTGGTACTCGACGACGACAACGTGGGCATGTCGTTCGACCTGACATTCACCGGGATCAGTCCGGCGACGCTGGAGGCCAGGCACTTCCAACGCCGACTCGACCGGGTGTTCATCGACACGATGCGTTTCGTGCAAACCGGCTCCTGGTCGGGTGCGCTGACCGTGGCCGATGAGTCCTTCGACGTCACCCCCGACACCTGGCGCGGTAATCGGGATCGGTCGTGGGGTGTTCGACCTGTCGGAGAGCCCGAACCACCCGGTCGTGCGGTGACCGAGACACACGGGTCCTTTTTCTGGATCTACGCCGTGATCGCATGCCGGGACCACTCGATCGTCGTTCTGCTGCAGGAGACCTCGACCGGTGAGCGGGTGGTCGACGAGACCCAGAGGATCTGGCACGATCGCGACCGGCCCGCCGAATGGCTCGGCAGGGTCGAGCACACCATCACCTTCCGGCCCGGAACTCGTGAGCCGATCGCCGCAACGCTCGTCTTCACCCGCCCTGGCGGTGCGGTGACCACCGTCGAGTGCGTCCCGCAGCTGGCCAACTTCCTGGGCTTCGGCACGGGGTACGGGTTGGAGCAGGACTGGCGACACGGCATGTGGCAGGGCGAGCTCGAGGTGCAGAACAGCCACACCCTCGTCGACGATCTCGACGACACCATGAAACTGTTCTGTCCGATCGACCATCTCACCGAATTCACCATCAGCGACGGTGATTCGATCGAGCGTGCTCGCGGTCTCTTCGAATTCGCCGTCATCGGGCCGCACGAGCAGTACGGCTTCACCGACTTCATCGACGTTGCGGACTGAACTCGAGACTCGAGTTGCCCTGCGCTCACACTGTGAAGTTGTCAAAGAGCTGATGCGGTCCCGCGGGGCGGGTGCATGTTTTCGGGTGGTTTGTGGTGTGGT
>NZ_JAEMTF010000149.1 GCF_016462415.1 Williamsia sp.
GTGGGGGAGGCGGGCGTCGGAACCCGCCCGGGTCGGCCGGACGCCGGTCGCGACCGGGAGGCGGCGGTACCGGACCGCGGTCGGGACGGTACGGCTCCGGTTCCTGGCGGGGTGCGTACCGGCCGGGCGGGGGCGGTTCGGACCGCCCGCCGCGGTCGTCCGGGGACTGTGACCACGCCCGTGGTGGGTCGTACGGCTGCCCCGGCACCACGCGACGCCGCTCGGGGCCGCGTGGATCGCCGGGGGCGGGGCCGGACCCACCGGGACGCCGGATGAAGGGCCCGTCCTGCTCGTTCACAGCCACGACTGTACGGAGCGTCGCCGCACGAGAGCGGGAACTAGAGGCGCCCGACGACCTTGCGCGCCGCGTTGATCGTGTCGCCGTTCACCGAGTACAGGACGTGCAGTGCGTTGGGTCCGGCGAGGCGGGCACCGTTGCAGATGTTGTCACCGGCGATGCAGTAGCGGATGGTCTTGGCCTGGTACTGCGGCGACACGCGCACGACCGGGGCGCCGGCATCGCGCAGGAAGCGTGCCGACGGGGTGGCGAAGAGCACGACCGCGGCGACGTTGCGGGCGACCGCGGTGGGCAGCGGCGGTGGGACGTCGCGCGCGAAGCGACCGTAGGAGGCGGGCAGGGTGACGCCGGGGCTGACCGCGTACTGCGCGACCACGGCGCCCTGCGAGTAGCCGCCGACGACGATGCGTGTCCGCGGGCAGGTGCGGGCGATGGACTTGATCTTGTCCTGGGTGGCGCGCACACCGTTGATGACGGTGGCACCGAAGGCGACACGGTTGCCGAAGTTGGCGCTGGCGGGGTAGTTCACGCCGGTCACCGACAGCGACTTGCCCCGGAGCTGCGAGCGCAACGCCTCGACGAAGGAGACGCCGGTGATACCCAGCGGTGCGGCCGGCTCGGCGGTGCCGCGGGCGAACACGGCCGCGACGTCGGAACAGGCGGGGGCGGCCGAGGCCTGCGAGGTGGTGGTGGCCAGGGCGAGGCCGGTGGAAGCGATGAAGCCGCACAGAACCGTGACCAACAATCGTTTGAGCATGCTCGTATCGTAGGGGGCGTCGAGGCCGTGGGTCACGACTCCGGTCGCTTTCGGTTCATGGTTCGTGCTCAGGTCAACCAACCCAGCCGGTCGCGCAGCAGTGCGAACCCGACGAACGCGACGCTGTCGATCAACGCGTGGGCGATCACCAGCGGCCACGCGCGCGACGTGACCTGGTAGAACCGGCCGTAGACCAGGCCCATGACGACATTGCCGAGGCCCCCGCCGAAGCCCTGGTAGAGGTGATAGCTCCCGCGCAGCAGCGCCGACGCCAGCAGCGACCGGTTCTCCGACCACCCCAGCTGCCGCAGCCGCGTGATCAGGTAGGCGACGACGAGCAGTTCCTCGGCGGCGGCGTTTCCGATCGCCGACAGCACCAGGATGGGTAGTCGCCACCACGTCTCCGTGAGGTCACTGGGCAGCACCTGGGCGTTGATGTTCAGCTCGCGGGCGATGACGTAGAGGGCGAGGCCGGGCAGTCCGATCCCCGCCGCCAACGCCGCACCCCACCCGACGTCGCGGCGGGTGACCGCGCGGTTCACGCCGGCGCGCGAGAGGGCGACCCCGCTGCGGTAGAGCAGGTACACCGCGAGCGCGGCGATCGCGAAGAGGCGGGTCGCGGACAGGATCTGTCGGATGAGGTCGATCAGGTCGACCGCCGACGTGGACTGGTTCAGCGCGATGGTCTGGTTGCCGATGCCGCCGGAACGCAGCTCGTCCTCGATCAGCGACAAGATCGCGTAGATCCCGGACATGCCGAACGTCAGGATCAGGACGATGACGATCTCGACGCCGATGACCCGGCGCTGTCGACGATCGGTCACCACGGCGATGTCCGATGGACGCGCGGGCGTCAGCAGCGCTCGGATTCCGGAGGTCGACACCCCGGCCAGCGTAGTGACGCCGAGCCCGGGCGGGTGGGGCCTACTCGGCGGGCAGGCTGTTGAGGAACGGGCAACCGGCCAGGGCGCGCAACGCCTTGGACAGCTCCACCACGTCGGTCACCGGGCGGTCGAAGGACAGCCGCACGTCGGAATCGCGGTCACCGTCGCCGCAGTCGGCCTCGACGCGGAAGCGGATGCCGAACCTGTCGATGCCCAGCGGGCGGACGCGACCGGTGCGCATGGACGGCGGCAGCCGTCGCGACATCTGCACGACCAACTCGGAGTGCTCGGAGTCGAGGTGGGAGATCCAGTCGGCCTCGTTCTCCCAGAAGGGGTCGGGGACGGCGCGGGTCAGTTCCTCGGCGCTGACCGCCGCGGCGCCTGCCGAGGTGGCGATGACCGCGCCGCTGAGCTGGACCCGCAGCATCGACGATCCGTGCCCCAGGTCGAGCAGCTCGTCGGACGGGTGGTCGGTGGCGATCTCCATGGCCAGGTCGCGCTCGAGGTCGGCCGGGACCCTGTGCAGCGTGCCGTTGAGCCAGATGAGCGACCGGACCGGCTCGCGCAGTTCGATCGGCGCGCAGTCGGTCACCTCGATCATCGCGGCGATGGGATCGTTGGTCTCGGCGGCCGCGGCCATGGCGGCGGTGTCGGATCCGATGAGCAGGAACGCCTGACCGTCGAAGAGGTGGACCATGGTGACCGGGGACGGTTCGGCGCCCTCGATCGCGACCATCGCCGCGGTGACCCGCATACACGCCGTGCGGATCGACTCGGCGTCGGTCGGGCGGGCGGTGATGGTCTCGGCCATGGCGTACCTCGTCGTGGTAGGAGCGATCGAAAGTTGATTAAGGTAACCCTAACCTAAACTGAAATCCGGGGCCTGGCAAACGGTGCATTAGTCTGACCAAATGTCCGTCATCGCCTACTTCGGTCCGTCCGGGACGTTCACCGAGATGGCGTTGGACCGACTGCTCGATCACTCCGTCCCCGCCATCGGATACCCCGAGATCGCCGCCGACGTCACGCGCCGATCGGCGACCAGCCCGCCTGCGGTGATCGAGTTGGTGCGTTCCGGCGCCGTCGATTTCGGGTGTGTGCCGATGGAGAGTTCGGTCGAGGGCGCCGTGCCGGCGACCATGGACGCGCTCGTCGCGGGCGCTCGGGTGCAGATCTTCGCCGAGACCGTCCTCGACATCGCCTTCACCGTCGCGACCCGGGCCGACACCGTCGAGATCGGCACCATCGCGGCCTATCCGGTCGCCGCGGGTCAGACCCGCGAGAGCCTCGAACGCCTCTACCCGTCGGCTCGGATCGTCCCGGCGGCGTCGAATGCCGCGGCCGCCGCCGATGTCTCCGAGGGCCGGGCCGATGCCGCGCTCACCACCGCCCTGGCCGCCCGGATGCACGAGCTGAGGGTCGTGGCCGACGACGTGGCCGATTCCGCCGATGCGACAACCCGTTTCGTGCTCCTGGGGCGACCCGCTCCGGTTCCGCCCCGCAGCGGGGACGATCGGACGTCGGTTGTCCTCGACCTGCAGAACGAGCCGGGGTCGCTCATGCGTGCGATGAGCGAGTTCGCCGGTCGCGGAATCGATCTGACCCGCATCGAGTCCCGGCCACGGCGTAGCGAGCGTGGCTACTATTTCTATCTCGACGCGTCGGGTCACATCGACGACGCGGCGATGGCCGAGGCACTCGCCGCGCTGCATGCCTACGCTCGAACCGTGACCTTCCTCGGATCCTGGCCCGCCGCCCGCGGCAACGGTGCGGCTCCCCCCGACCAGAGCGCGTCGCTGGCGTGGGTCGAGTCGTTGCGGAACGGGGAGAACTGATGGGCTCCCTGCACCTGGTCCGACACGGCCAGACCACCTCGAACGTCATGTCGCGCCTGGACACCCGCCTACCCGGTGCCGGGCTCACCGACTTCGGTGCGCGCCAGGCTGTGCGGTTCGCGTTGGAGCGGCGCAACGCCGCGCCTGCCGCGCTGTACTGCTCGTACGCCCGCCGCGCCCGCGAGACCGCCGACCTCATCGGTTCGGTCTGGGGCATCGAGGCGCAGCCTATCGCTGACATCGAGGAGGTACAGGTCGGTGACCTCGAGGACCGTAACGACAAGCCGTCCGTCGACGGGTTCGCCGACCTGATCAAGCAGTGGTACGCCGGGAAGACCGACCTGTCGATCGGCAACAGCGACACCCTCGACACGCTCTTCGACCGCTACCTGCCGGTGATCGAGCGGCTGCGCGCCACGCACCTGACCGACCCGGAGGCGCCGGACATCTACGTGGTGAGCCACGGTGCGGCGATCCGGTTGGTCGCCGCGCATCTGGCAAAGGTCGACGAGGACTACGCACTCGAGCACGCCCTGCCCAACACCGGCTCGATCGAACTCAGCCACAGCAGCGGGTCGTGGGATTGCGTGCACTGGGGCGGCGACATCCCGACGCGTCCCACCGAGGGAACCGGTACCAGCGACCCGATGGGCTGAGGGGCCCACCTGTCAGCCGTTCGGGCGTCCAAAAGCCGGCGGAGAACATTGCTTCCAGTCACCGCCCTCGCGGAGGAAGATCCATTGGACTCCGCGAACCGGGCCGACGGTCTCGTCCTGCGAGATGGGATAGCTCAGGTCCACCGTGACCGTGGCGGTCAGGCCATCGACGCGCACGTTCTCGATGCGATCGACCGTCACCTCGGTGGTGGGGCGTCGGGTGGCGGCGGAATCGCGTACCGACGCACACATCGACTCACGGTAGGCCTCGCGATCCGTGCCGTTGCGGGCACGAACGTAGGCGTCGACGGCGGTGACGAGCTCGTCTCGCTGTGCGGTGACCGGAGTGGACGACGGACCGTCGCTATCCGACGACTGCGTGCCGGTCGTGGACGGCGGTGTCGGCGGGGCAGACGGGCGGGCGTCGTCACCGCAGGCCGCTGACGCCACCATCGCCACGGCGAGAACGCAGATGGCGTGCGGACGGCCCACTGGTCTCAGCCCCAGCCGTGCGCGTGCAGCCAGGCGTCGTCGATGCCGAAGTGGTGAGCGATCTCGTGGACCACGGTGATGGCCACCTCGTCGACCACCTGGTCGCGGTCCGAGCACATCTGCAGCAGCGGCTCGCGATAGATGGTGATCGTGTCGGGCAGCGCACCGGCGTACATCGTGTCGCGGTCGGTGAGTGCGACACCCTCGTACAGACCGAGCAGGTCGGGCTCCTCGGGATGGTGACCGTCGACAAGCACGACGACGTTGTTCATCGCCTCGGCGAGCTCTGTGGGGATGGTGTCCAGCGCGTCCGACACGAGATCTTCGAACTCGCGCTCGGTCATCGAGACCGGCATCGACTCAGCCGACCGGGGCGGGGAGCTCGGTGGGATTCGGTGCCAGACCGGGTGCGTTGGGCACCGGGGTCGGGTTGAGGCGACCCGGGGGCTCGGCCGGCGGTGGCACCGGGACCTTGCCGTTGATGAGCAGTCCGCCCTTGGCGTCGCCGACGAGTGTCGCGAAGCCCTTGTCGTCGGGGAGGCCGACGTAGCAGACGGCGGTGCGGGTGCCGGTCAGCCAGCTGACCTGGCTGACGGTGGACCACTGCACGTTGAGGGTGGACTTGGTGAACGCCGCCCGCCCGCCCAGGAAGGTGTTGGTGATGCCCGGGCAGGTCGAGGTCAGATAGGCGTTCTGCTGGGCGACGGTGGGCCAGGCGCGACCCGAACCCGCTGCACCGAACCGGGTGCCCAGGTTCACCAGGCCGGTGACCTGGAAGGCGTGCGGTTCGGCGCAGTCGACCGGGTCGGTGGGCTGTCGGGTCTGCTGGTTGATGCCGATGCAGGTGCCGGGCGCCCACTGCAGCGCCTGGTCCTGATCGGCGACGCGGCCGAGGAACGGCATCAGCTCACCGGCGGAGTTCGTGTACTGCACCCCACACCGCAGGGTGCGCTCACCGTCGTCCCACTGTGCCTGGGAGGGGTACATCATCCCGACCGAGAACCGCCCGTTCGGGTCGAACCGTCCGTTCAGGTACGAACGGACCTGCGCCGGGCAGTTCTGGTCGCGGAGGGCGACGAACTGCTGTGTGCCGGGCCACGGGGCGCTCTTGCCGAACTGGCTGCCCGGGTAGACGCTGGTGTCGATCGCGCCCGCCACCTCGAACAGATGCTCGCCGCCGCACCCGATCTTGCTGGGTTTGCCCGGGTTGCCGGCCGGCCAGGTCAGGCAGTCGCCTGCGACGGACTGGTTGAACGCGTTCTTCGCCGGACCGCGTTCCGCGGCGCCGATGTCGGTCTTCGCGACGGCGCCGGTGTCGGAGTCGGAATTGGTGAGCAACACGATGCCGCCGCACACGATCGCGCCCAGCACGATGGCCGCGAGGACCGTGCGCAGGGGATGGGCCCGGAGCCATCCGAACCGGTGCGCCACGCCCGGTCGCGTCTCCGCGGCGTCGGGAGTGCCCGGCGCGTCGTCGGAACGGGCATCGCGCGGTTCGGGCTCGGTGGGGTCGGAGGGTGTGGACATCGACGTCCATGATGCCTGCTCGCTCCCGGGGGTCATAGTGGAGTCATGAGCTTCGACGACGCCAACCGTCCCGACGCCGCCGACGACCCGGAGCTCGCCGAGCTCGCCGGCCGCCTGTTCGACATGGCCCGCTCCGGCGACACCGCCTCGCTGGTGTCGTATGTGCAGGCCGGTGTGCCGGTGAACCTGACCAACCAGACCGGTGACACCCTCCTGATGCTGGCGGCCTATCACGGGCACGCCGAGGCGGTCGCCGCGCTGCTGGGGCTCGGCGCCGACGTCGATCGACCCAACGACAAGAACCAGACGCCACTGGCGGGTGCGGTGTTCAAGTCGCACGACGAGGTGGTGCGGGCGCTGGTCTCGGCGGGTGCGAGCCCGGACGCGGGTACGCCCACCGCCCGCGACGCGGCCGTCATGTTCGGCCGTGAGGACTACGCGACGCTCTGGTCCACCCCGCCCGAGCTGAGCGACTGACCCGACCGGCGGCGCCGCGAACCCGTGGTGCCCCACACCGGTAGGGTTTTGCGCGTGATCGACCTCAAGATTCTGCGGGACGACCCGGACCTGGTACGCACCTCTCAGCGCAAGCGTGGGGAGGACCCCGGACTCGTCGACACCCTGCTCGACGCCGACACGTCGCGTCGTGCCGCCATCGCCGAGGCGGACGCGTTGCGGTCCGAGCAGAAGACCCTCGGCAAGCAGGTCGGCAAGGCCTCCGCCGAGGACCGGCCCGCGCTGCTCGCTCAGGGCAAGGAACTCGCCGACCGGGTCAAGGCCGCCTCGACCACCGAGGCCGAGGCGCAGGCCGCGATGACCGCGGCACACCGGGCGATCGGCAACATCGTCTCCGACCCGGCGCCCGCCGGCGGCGAGGACGACTACGTGGTCCTCGAGCACGTCGGTGAGCCCACCGACATCGCCGACCCGAAGGACCACCTCGAGATCGGCGAGTCCCTCGGGCTGCTCGACATGGAGCGTGGTGCCAAGGTCTCCGGCTCGCGCTTCTACTTCCTCACCGGGAACGGCGCCCTGCTGCAGTTGGCGCTGCTGCAACTCGCGGCGCGACTCGCGACCGCCAACGGGTTCACGATGATGATCCCGCCGGTCCTGGTTCGCCCGGAGGTCATGGAGGGCACCGGGTTCCTCGGCGCGCACTCCTCGGAGATCTACCATCTCCCCGACGACGACCTCTACCTCGTCGGTACGTCCGAGGTGCCGATGGCCGGTTACCACATGAACGAGATCCTCGACCTGTCGTCGGGGCCGAAACGCTATGCGGGATGGTCCAGCTGCTTCCGACGCGAGGCGGGGAGCTACGGCAAGGACACCCGCGGCATCATCCGCGTGCACCAGTTCGACAAGGTCGAGGGCTTCGTCTACTGCAAGCCCGAGGACGCCGAGGCCGA
>NZ_JAEMTF010000222.1 GCF_016462415.1 Williamsia sp.
GGCACTGGTCATCGCCATCGGCGTGACCATCAACAACGACCCCAACAAGCAGGGACTGCACGACAAGTTCGCAGGCGGCACGCGCGTCGTCCGCGTCTGATCGTCCCGAGGACCTGCGATACCGCTGCTACGCGGGCGGCCTACCGGCTGCCCGCGTAGTAGCGCGCGAGGAAGGCGTCGCGGTACTCCGCGTACGTGCCGTCCTCGATGGCCTGCCGAGCGCGGTCGACCAGGGTGACGATGAAGTGTTCGTTGTGGATCGTGCACAGCGTCGACGCCAACCCCTCCTTCGCCTTGAACAGGTGGTGGATGTAGGCGCGGCTGTACTGCGTGGCGTAGTTGTCGAGCTCCGGATCGAGCGGCCCGAAATCGCTGCGGAAGCGCGCGTTGGTGACGTTGTAGCGACCGTCGAACGAATAGATCGCACCATTGCGCGCCACCCGTGACGGCGAGACGCAGTCGAACGTGTCGATACCGCTCTCGATCGCGGTGAAGATGTCGTCCGGCTCGCTGATGCCCAGCAGATGCTTCGCGGTCTCGGTGGGCAGTTCCGAGTTCACCCAACCGACGATGCGACCGAGGTTCTCCTTCTCGAGCGCGCCGCCGATCCCGTAGCCGCCGAACCCACGCCCGCCCGCGTCCTGGTCCCGGCGACTCGCCTCCATCAGGTCCCGTGCCGCGAGCCGACGCAGATCCTCGTACTGCGCCCCCTGAATCACACCCCACAGCGACTGCACCGGACGGTGGCTGCGCTCGGCGGTGAGCCGGTTGTGCTCGGCGAGGCACCGGATCGCCCACAGTCGGGTCCGCTCCAGCGAATTCACCTGATACGGGCGGGTGTTCATCAACGTGGTCAGCTCGTCGAAGGCGAAGATGATGTCGGCACCGAGCTGGTGCTGGATCTGCATCGACACCTCCGGGGTGAACCGGTGCGTGGTCCCGTCCAGGTGCGACTTGAACGTCACGCCATCGTCGTCGACCCGCGCGAGCCGCTCCTTGCCCGGCGCGATGACGTCGTCGTTCTCGGTGTCGCGGACCTCCATCGAGATGACCTTCTTGAACCCGACGCCCAGCGACATCACCTGGAATCCACCGCTGTCGGTGTAGGTCGGGCCGGGCCAGTTCATGAACTTCCCCAACCCGCCGGCGGCGTCGATGATCGCCGGGCCGGGCTGCAGGTAGAGGTGGTACGCGTTGGCCAACACCGCCTGCGCACCGAGGTCCGCAACCGCCTCGGGCAACACGGTTTTCACCGTCGCCTTGGTGCCGACCGGGATGAAGGCCGGGGTCGCGATGTCACCGTGCGGCGTGTGGATCACACCCGTCCGACCGAGGGTGCCCTCGAGCGGGGTGCCGAACTCGAAACTGCGGTCGGGGGCGTGCTCGGTGTCATCGGGCGTGGTCACGTCCGTGATCATCTCAGATGTCGACGATGGGCCGACCGACGCGCGCCCACCGTGCGCACGCGCGCGACCCTCGGCGCGCGCCTGAACGGACGGCGCGCGTTTCCCGTCGGCTACCGCGGGGTGTCGCAGGCCGGGGCGGCCGCGTCCTCGAAGAACGGCTTGCCCTTGGGCAGCACGTACACGACATCGAGGACGACGTCGCTCTTCGTCAGGTTCACACCCCGATGGGTGTTGCGGATGCCTGCAGGTTCGTTGATGAAGTCACCGGCGCGGTAGATGACCGGCTTGCAGTCGGATCCGGGGTGGGTCAGCGTCCCCGATTTCACGATGCCGAAGATCGGGCCGTCATGCCAATGCCACCCGGTGGTCCCACCGGGTTTGATGGTGATCTCCCGCGCCGTCGCCTCACCGGGCCCGCTGATGAACGGCAGCAACCCGGCGGGGATGTCCGCGGAACCCAGCGTCACCGCACTGATCCCCGAACTCGGTGTCGCACCGGCCGTTCCGGCCGGGATCGCGACAGCCGCGAGAGCACAGCCCATCGCGACGATCGCCGTTCGGGTCAACTGCTTCGTCACGCTCGCGGTGTCCATGGCGGCAGATTAACCCGCCGCACACAGACTGCGACGACGATTGCGGCGATGAAATATCGCTCGCAACCGTCGTCGCTTCGTCAAT
>NZ_JAEMTF010000223.1 GCF_016462415.1 Williamsia sp.
CCACCGACACCGACGACGCCCTGCGCATCGCCAACGACACCGACTTCGGTCTCGGGTCGAACGTGTGGACCACCGACGACGCGGAGATCGAGACGTTCATCAACGGCCTCGACGCCGGGCAGGTGTTCGTCAACGGGATGACGGCGTCGTACCCGGAGATCTCGTTCGGCGGCATCAAGAACAGTGGCCACGGGCGTGAACTGACCAAGTTCGGTCTACGGGAGTTCTGTAACGTCAAGACCGTCTGGGTCGCCGAACAGCCTTGAGGAGAACAACTGTGAGCACCACCCGTACGCGCCGACCGATCGCGCTGTCGCTGCTGGCTGCGGTCGCGGCGGTCATCGCCCTGGTCGCGGGATCGGCCACCGCCTCGGCGGCTCCCGGTCCGCTCAAGCCCATCGCCAAGCTCGACGTGCAGCGCTACCTCGGTGTCTGGAATCAGGTCGCGGCCATCCCGCAGCCGTTCAACCTCGACTGCCTGCGCAACACCCAGGCGCGCTACACCCTGATCGACCCGAACAACATCAAGGTGGAGAACACCTGCACGAAGTTCACCGGTCAGCGCAGTGGCATCAACGGCAACGCCCGCGTCAACGACCAGAAGACGAAGGCGCAGCTGCACGTCAGCTTCCCGGGAGTCCCGTTCCAGTCCAGCAAGTCCGGACCGACGAACTACATCGTCACCTACATCGCCCCGGACTACTCGTGGGCGCTGGTCGGTAGCCCCGATCGCCTGTCGGGCTTCGTCCTCAAGCGCGACAAGGGAGTCAACTCGTCGCAGTGGCGGTCTATCAAGAACGTGATCTCGACGCGCGGTTACAACCCGTGCTTCTTCATCACGACCCCGATCGACGGCGCGTACAAGAACATCCAGCCCTTGTGCACGGTGCGCTGACCGCAGCACACCAGCGTCATCTGACCGACAACGCATCGCCGATCTTCTCGGCGATGCGTTGTTGTTCTTCGGCGGGAACGGAATCGGCGAGGACGACGATCACCCGGCGGGTCGGAGCGACCTCGAGCGTGAGATAGCCGGAGTACCCGCCGGTCTCACCGTTGTGCCACGCCCCTCCGCTGCCGTCGAGAACCCAGAAGATGCCGCGGCCTCGACCGACCGCCTGCACGGAGGTGTCGATGCCGGGGGCGGAGCGATCGACGATGGCCTGGGCCAGCCGCGCGATGTCCGCCGGCGTCGACACAACGCCACCGGCCGGCGCGTACCCGTCCATCCGCCACCGCGCCGCACGTCGGCCACCGTGCCAACCGCGCGGTGCGGGCGTCCCCGCCGACGACGCCGACGTAGCGGTCATCCCGATCGGGGTGAACAACCGGCTCTGCACCAGCTCTGCGTACGAGACACCCTGCGCAGCAGCCACACTGATTCCGGCGACGGATGCCCCGAGGTTGGAGTACAGCGATTCCCCCACCCGGCCCCGCCGCGACCGCGCCGCGTCGTCCAGCACCCGACGCGCCGATATACGGGCGTAGGGGTTCGTCAGGAACACGGCGTGGGCGAGCGCCCGCAGTGTCATGGCCGGTGTCGACGGCAGGCGCGGGAGTCCCGATGTGTGCGTGACCAACTGGGCCACGGTGACGTCGGCGAGCGACGGCGCGATGTCGGCGACGAGCGCATCGAGTCGGGTGTCGAGGGTCCACTCCCCTCGATCGATCCCGTCGGCGATCACCAGTCCGGTCACGACCTTGCTCAGGGAGCCGAGTTCGAAACGGTCGTTCGCGGACGCGTCGACGAATGCAGTCCGCGGTGGCCGACCTTCCTCGGCGACGATCGCGGCGAGTCGATGGGTGCGGTGGGTGACCAGTGAGTCCAGTAGTTGTGCGAGTTCTGCGTCCCCCGTCGCCGCGGCCGGTCGGTGCGCATGGGCCCGCAACCACATCAGCACTCGCAACAGCACCACGATCGCCACCACGAGGCTCACTGCGCCCGTGACGTTGTCGTAGATCGCGGACATCATGGACATCGGACGGCCACCTCGGGCTCAGGCGTACCGACCGACCGCCCAGCCGCGCCGGGCCTCCGGGCCCACCTCGTCGACCTCGACACCGTCCGCGTACAGACCCGTCT
>NZ_JAEMTF010000056.1:0-6727 GCF_016462415.1 Williamsia sp.
GACGGCAAGCTGTCGTGCCAGCTGTACCAGCGCAGCGCCGACCTGTTCCTCGGGGTCCCGTTCAACATCGCGTCCTATGCGTTGCTCACCCACATGATGGCCGCGCAGGCGGGCCTGCAGGTCGGCGAGTTCGTCTGGACCGGCGGGGACTGCCACATCTACGACAACCACGTCGAGCAGGTCGAACTGCAGCTGTCCCGCGAGCCGTACCCCTACCCGACGCTGCGGCTCGCCGAGCGGGCCTCCCTGTTCGACTACGAGTTCACCGACATCGAGGTCGTCGACTACCAGCACCACCCGGGCATCAAGGCGCCCGTGGCGGTATGACCGTCGCGCTCATCTGGGCTCAGGGCAACGACGGGGTCATCGGGCGCGACAACACCATCCCCTGGCGCGTCCCCGAGGACGCCCGCCATTTCCGTGAACGCACCACCGGACATCCGGTGGTGATGGGGCGTAGGACCTGGGACTCGCTGCCGGAGCGGTTCCGTCCCCTCCCGAACCGGATGAACGTGGTGCTGACCTCCGATCGGGCATGGACCGCCGAGGGTGCGGTCGTCGTTCACGATCTGGCCGACGCACTACGTCGTGCCGCCGACGCCGACCCGGATCTCACGGTTGTCATGGGTGGCGCGCAGATCTACACCGCGACAATGCCGTTCGCCGATCTGCTGTACGTCACCGAGATCGACGTCGACGTACCCGGCGGGGACGCGTTCGCCCCCGTGATCGACCTGTCGGCGTGGCAGCCGCAGGACGTGGGTGAGTGGACGACGTCGGAGAAGGGACCGCGCTATCGGTTCTGCGATTACCGCAGGATCGGTGGCTGATGGCCCGGATCGGCGACCGGCTGACCATCGAGCGAGCCCGTCGAATTGTTTTGGCGGCGCAGGGTTTCACCGATCCCCTCCCGTCCGGACCGGTCACCCGCCGACACCTGCAGCGTGTGCTCTCGCGAACCCGGTTCCTGCAGATGGACTCGGTCAGCATCGCCGTCCGGGCGCACTACATGCCGCTGTTCAGCCGACTCGGGCCCTACGACCGCGACCTGCTCGACCGTGCCGCCGGTGAGTCCACCGCACGTGCTCCGCGTCTGCTCGCCGAGTACTGGGCGCACGAGGCCGCACTGATACCGGTGCAGGACTGGCCCCTGTTCGGGTGGCGGATGGCCGACTACCGCTTCGGGCGCTACGGCTCCGCCGTCGACGAACCCGCCGAACGTAGCGCGTTGCGTGTCGAGATCGCCACAGCCATAGCCGATCTGGGGCCATCGACGGGCGGCGAGCTAGAAGAGTATCTCGGACGCCGCCGTGAGGGACCCCGCCGCGGGACCTGGTGGGATCGCAGCGAGGTCAAACACGTGTGTGAGGTGATGCTGGCCGCGGGGGAACTCTCGGCCATCCGCCGGGGCGGTTTCAACCGCCACTATGACCTGGCGGCGAACATCGTCGGACCGGAGATCGCGGCGACGGTCATCGACCGTGACGTGGCCATCCGGACGCTGGTGGGCAAGGCAATCGGCGCCCTCGGCGTCGCCACCGAGACCGATCTGCGCGACTACTACCGACTCCCGGTCGCCGACACCCGTTCGGCCGTCGCCGATCTCGTCGACTCCGGTGACCTCGTGCCGGTGGAGGTCGACGGCTGGGACCGACCGGCCTTCCTCGATCCGGGCGCGCGGGTTCCCCGGCGTGTGGAACGTTCGGCGTTGCTCGCGCCGTTCGACCCGCTGGTCTTCTTCCGTCCCCGCCTGCAGCGACTGTTCGACACCCACTACCGCATCGAGATCTACGTCCCGGAACACAAACGCGTCCACGGGTACTACGTGTTCCCGTACCTGCTGGACGAGACCATCTCCGCCCGAGTCGATCTCAAGGCCGAGCGTGCGGACGGTGTCCTGGCCGTACTCGGGGCCTTCGCCGAGGACGGCGTCGACCGTGGACACGTGGCGAGGTCCCTGGCCGCCGACCTGGTGTCGATGGCCACGTGGTTGGGCCTCGACGGTGTGCGCGTCGGAACCCGGGGTGACCTCGCGCCCGGGCTGCGCGCGGCACTCGGGGGCTCCGGCTGACCGACGGAGATCACCGGAATCCGATCCGACGCAGACATGTGCCGGTGGGTGATGCCGGTCAGATGGTCGGCCTCGATGGTCCGGGTGGTCCACGACGTGTATCTCGTGACATTCACTAACTGTTTGCCATCCGTATTCCCCTGCGCCCCATCGGAGATGGCGCGAGCCGCTATTGGCGCATCGGGGTGTCGTAGGGCACAATCATCGCGTTGGTACTGCAGGGGACCAGGGGAGTACCACGAACGACCAGGGGGATAGACATGCGTTTTGTGCCGGCGACTTCGCGTCGCACCACACCCACGGCGGCCACACCGGCCGCTGCCCACACCGGCGAGACCCGCGAGGCGCTCATCGCCCACGCCGGTGACCACGGCTGGGATGTCGTGGGGCACCGGTGGCTGCGGATGACCCGGGGCACCGTCACCGTCGAGGTGTGGTTCGCCGACGCCTCGTCACGGGTGGTCCGCGCGCGCCACGACATCGGCGGTGTCCAAGTCCGCGAGATCGACATCGTCCACAACCGCGAGTTCCGGATGTCGCTGGGCGCCCTGGTCATGCAGTGGCTCGGCGTCGCCGAACCGGGAACCGCACCCGCGCGCCCGTCGGAGCGGCGTGCGACGGCCGCACACTCCGGCGAATTCGAGGCAATCGTCGCGACGGTGGCCGACCGTACCGGTGGCTCGGCGCCGGGAACCGCTGCCCAGGGCCTCGCTCCGCGCGCCTCGAACTGGGTACGTACCGACCTCAGTCCCGCCTGAGCGTCTCGTCCGCGCACGCGGACACGGGGGCGGCGGCGGCGGGTCACGGTCGGCGCGGGACAATCGACTCCTGCGCCGTCTGGCTGTGCTCGGTGAGCGCAGCGGCGGTGCCGCTGATCCGAGGAGTCGCAGGTGTCGCAGTTGGTCCCGTTGCAGGTGCACATGATCGCGCACACGGAGTTCCATGCCCCGGCCGAGGTCGATTGGTCGACCGACGTCGACGGCGGAGAGGCGCTCGTCGAGTTCGCCGGTCGGGCCTGCTACCAGAGCTGGGACAAACCCAACCCACGCACCGCGACCAACGCCGCCTACCTCCGCCACATCCTCGAAGTCGGACACCTGTCGCTCCTGGAACACGCGTCGGTGACGTTCTACATCACCGGCATCTCCCGGTCGTGCACACACGAGCTGATCCGTCACCGCCATTTCTCGTACTCGCAGCTGTCGCAACGCTTCGTGCCCGAGCACGATTCGAATGTGGTGTGCCCACCGGCGATTCGTGGCGACGAGGAACTCGAGGCGCTCTTCGTCACCGCGACCGACGCCGCGCGCGCCGCCTACGTCGAGCTGCTGGCGGCGCTGGAGGCCAAGTTCGCCGACGTGCCCAACGCGATCCTGCGCCGCAAGCAGGCCCGCCAGGCCGCACGCTCGGTCCTGCCCAACGCCACCGAGACGAAGATCGTCGTGTCGGGCAACTACCGCGCGTGGCGCCACTTCGTCGGCATGCGGGCGACCGAGCACGCCGACGTCGAGATCCGGCAACTCGCCATCGAATGTCTGCGTCAGTTGTCCACTCTGGCGCCCACGGTGTTCGGCGATTTCGAGATCGGGACGCTCGCCGACGGCACCGAGGTCGCGACATCTCCGTTCGTCATCGAGGGTTGAGGGGGATGCGATGTCATCGGACGGTAGCCTGACCACCATGAACAGCGGCCATACGCAGCATGGGCTGCATCCGTTCGGAACCGTGGGTGTCGCGATGGTGACCCCGTTCGCACCGGATGGCAGCCTCGACATCGGCAAGGCCGTCGAACTCGCGACGCATCTCGTCGATCGGGGAGTCGACGGACTCGTCATCTCCGGAACCACCGGCGAGTCGCCGACGACCACCGTCGACGAGAAGCTCGACCTGCTCACCGCGGTACTCGACGCGGTCGGCGGACGCGCCCGCATCACCCAGGGCGCGGGCAGTTACGACACCGCGGAGAGCGTCCGGTTCGCGATCGAGGCGGCCGCACGCGGGGCCCACGGTCTGCTCGTGGTCACGCCGTACTACTCCCGGCCCCCGCAGACCGGTCTGCTCGCGCACTTCACCGCGATCGCCGACGCCACCGAGCTCCCGGTACTGCTCTACGACATCCCGCCCCGGTCGGTCGTGCCCATCGAGCACCGCACGCTGCTCGAGCTCGCGCGCCACCGTCACATCGTCGGCGTCAAGGACGCCAAGGGAGACCTCAACTCGGCCGCCGCACTGATGGCCGACGCGGGTCTGGAATATCTGTCCGGTGAGGACGCCCTCAACCTGCCCTGGTTGGCGGTCGGCGCATCCGGATTCGTCTCGGTGATCGGCCATCTCGTGCCCGATCGCCTTCGCGAGCTGCTCGAATCGGTCGACAAAGGCGACATGGTCCGAGCCCGCGAGATCAACCTGTCACTGATCCCTCTCGTGAATGCGATGGGTCGCCTCGGAGGAGTCACCATGGTCAAGGCCGCACTGCGCATCATCGGACTGGACGTGGGTGATCCGCGGCTGCCGCAGATGCCGGCGACCGGGCCGCAGATCGAAGCTCTCATCGCAGATCTGCGTGCAGCGCAGGTTCTTTCGTGACCGAGACCCCGAACGCCGGCCGCCGCCCGCGGCGCGCCGCCACTCGTCGCAGCGGACCACCCGAACCCGCGCCCGAGGTGACCGCCACCCCGCAGCCGGTCGCCGAGACCGCGCCCGCGGTCGCGGACACATCGGCCCCGGCCGCGGAGTCGCCGTCCTCGGCGCCGGCCGAGCAGCAGACGGCCCCGACCAGGTCTCGGCGTCAGAAGTCGACGTCGGCGAAGACGGCACCCGCGAAGGGATCCGGCGACCGGGCACCGGCGAAGTCGTCGCGTTCGGACAACCGCAAGGGTGGCGGCAACCGCCGGTCCGAGGCCGGTCGCGACCGTTCCCCCCGTGCGGCGTCGCAGCCGATCGGGGACGCCACCGATCGCCTCGGTCTTCCGAACAAGCTCCCGCGTGGCGGGCTGCGTGTGGTCGCGCTCGGCGGTATCGGTGAGATCGGCCGGAACATGACCGTCTTCGAGTTCGACGGCAAGCTGCTCATCGTCGACTGTGGCGTGCTGTTCCCCGAGGACCAGCAGCCCGGCGTCGACCTGATCCTGCCCGACTTCCGCTACATCGAGGACCGCATGGACGACGTCGTCGCCATCGTCCTCACCCACGGCCACGAGGACCACATCGGTGCGGTCCCGTTCCTGCTGCGTCTGCGCGGCGACATCCCGGTCATCGGCTCGCGGTTCACCCTCGCCCTGCTCGCCGCCAAGTGCCGGGAGCACCGCCAGCGACCGAAGTTGATCCAGGTCACCGAGGGCGAGACGTCGAAATACGGGCCGTTCGCCCTGGAGTACTTCGCGGTCAACCACTCGATTCCGGATGCACTCGCGATCGCCATCCGCACCCCGGCCGGCCTCGTCCTGCACACCGGCGACATCAAGCTCGACCAGCTGCCCCTCGACGGACGGTTGACCGACCTGGCCGGCTTCAGTCGTCTCGGCGACGAGGGTGTGGACCTGTTCCTGGTGGACTCCACCAACGCCGAGGTCCCCGGGTTCGTCACCCCGGAGCGCAACATCGGCACCGTGCTGGACCAGGTCATCGGCAAGGCCAAGCAACGCGTGATCGTCGCGTCGTTCGCCAGCCACGTGCACCGGATCCAGCAGGTCGTCGACGTCGCCGCGGCCCACGATCGCAAGGTCTGCTTCGTCGGACGGTCGATGGTGCGCAACATGCAGATCGCCCAGGAACTCGACTACCTGCGCGTGCCCGACGGCGTCGTCGTCGAGATGGACGCGGCTGCATCGCTTCCCGACCACCGCGTCGTGTTGGTGTCCACCGGATCGCAGGGCGAGCCGCTCTCGGCTCTGTCGCGGATGGCGCGCGGCGAGCACCGCCAGATCAACATCCGGGCCGACGATCTGGTCGTGCTCGCGTCGTCGCTGATCCCCGGCAACGAGAACTCGGTCTTCGCGGTCGTCAACGGTCTTGCCAAACGCGGCGCGACCGTCGTCACCCAGCAGAGCGCCAAGGTGCACGTCTCCGGCCACGCATCCGCAGGCGAATTGCTCTACCTCTACAACGCGGTCCGCCCGTCCAACGCGATGCCGGTGCACGGCGAGTGGCGGCACCTGCGCGCCAACGCCGCCCTGGCCGAGGCCACCGGCGTCGACCCGGACCGGGTCGTGCTCGCCGAGGACGGCGTGGTCGTCGACCTGGTCGACGGTCGCGCGAGCATCGTCGGACGCGTGCCCGTCGGGTTCGTCTTCGTCGACGGGCTGTCGGTCGGCGACGTGGGGGAGTCGACCCTGTCCGAACGTCTGGTTCTCGGCGAGGGCGGCTTCATCGCCATCACCGTCGTCATCGACTCCGCGGACGGGACGCTGGTCAGCACCCCAGAGGTGTCCGGACGCGGCTTCTCCGACGACCCGGCGGCGCTGAAAGAGGCGTCGGACATGATCTACACGTCGTTGTCGGAACTCGCGGCCGAGGGCGTCACCGACACCCATCGCATCGCGCAGATGATCCGTCGCTCGGTGGGGCGTTGGGTGGCCGACACGTATCGTCGCCGCCCGATGATCGTGCCGACCGTGCTCTCGGTCAACACCGATCCGGCCAAGAAGAAGCGCTGAG
>NZ_JAEMTF010000056.1:6827-19210 GCF_016462415.1 Williamsia sp.
CGACCGCACGGTTCGCCCGGTGGGACGGACCGTGCGGACGTTAGGGTCGACGGATGACCGCTGCACGCGCCGAACGCGCCGCTCTCGTCGAGACCCTGCGCCTGTCCGGGCCGGACGCGCCCACCCTGTGTGAGGGGTGGGCCACGCGGGACATCACCGCACACATGGTGATCCGTGAGGTACGGCTCGACGCCGCGCCGGGGATCCTGCTGCCGCCGTTGGCGGGATACACCGAGCGGGTACAGAAGGGCTATGCCCGCCGGGACTGGACCGCGCTGGTCGACCAGCTGGCGTCGGGGCCGCCGTGGTACTCGCCGCTGCGCCCGCTGGACCGGTTCGTCAACGCGGCGGAGATGTTCGTCCACCACGAGGACGTCCGTCGGGCGGTCACCGGCTGGACCGTCCGACCGCTGGACCCGGACCTGACCGCCGCCCTGCGACGCCCGTTGCCGTTGATCGCCAGGAAGAGCCTGGGCTCGGCGCCCGCGCGGGTGGAGTTGCGCACCCCCGACGGAGACACGGTCACCACGGTCGGTTCCGGCCCGTCGGTCACCATCACCGGGGAACCGGGTGAGTTGCTGCTGTTCGCGTTCGGTCGTGACGAGGTCGCCTGCGAGTTCACCGGGGACGACGCCGCGGTCGCCGCGGTCAAGGCCTCCGACCGGAGCGCATGATCCGACTCGGCGGGCCGATCACCGGCGCGCCGGTCGGGTCACAAAAGGGACACGCCCCCGGTAACCAGTGAGGCGCGCGAGGCTTATGTGACGGATGCGGTTTATCCTGAGCGGCATGAGCCCCAAGTCCACGGCCCGCGGCTCCACTGCGGCCGCGAAGCGCACCTCGTCGGGGTCGTCCACTCGGCGTGCGGCCGGAAAGACCGGTTCAGCGGCGTCGACGGCCCGTTCGCGGTCGGCCTCGGCGGCGAGCAGCCGCTCCACCGGTTCCCGTTCCACCGGGTCGCGCGCGACCGGGCGCACCGCCGCGAAGCGGTCGCCGGCGTCGACACGCTCCACCGGTAGGTCACAGACCGCCCGCACGGCGGCGATGACGCCGACCGACGACGCCCCGCACGGCTCGGTCGTCCGATCGGTCGGTCGTGGTGTCGGGGCCGGGTGGCTGATGATGGCCCGTGGCGTCGGGGGCATGGCCAGGGTCGGATCGTCACCGAGTGGTGGGCGTCGCGCGGCCGGTGCCGCCGTCGACGACCGCTACGACGATCTCGAGATCCCCGACCTCGATCTCGACGACGACGAGCCCGCCTCGGCCGCGGCGGCCGCACCGTCGCCGGAACACACGCATCGCCGCGACGGGGTGGCCCTGGCGTTGATCGCCGCGGCCATCCTGATCGGTGCCGGGGTCTGGTTCCACGCCGCCGGTCCGATCGGCGCCTTCGTCGACACCGTGGTGCGCTCGATCGTCGGGCAGGCCGCGCTGCTGGTGCCCGTGGCGGCCGCCGGGCTGGGCATCGCCCTGATGCGGCGTGGACCCAATCCGGCGCAGCGCGGTCGGCGTATCGGCACCGCGCTGTTGATCGGGTTGCCCGTCCTGGGCCTCTGGCATCTGGTGGCAGGCGCGCCCGTGGCGTTCGACGGGCGCCTGAGGGCCGGTGGCTTCCTGGGTTTCGCCGCCGCCGGACCGCTCACGAGCGGGTTGACCGTGTGGGTGTCCATCCCGATCCTGCTGCTGTGCATCGTGTTCGGTGTGCTGCTCGGGCTGCGGATGACCGTGCGCGAGGCGGTCGACCGTGCGCGGGACTATCTCGGGATCGGCCGTCTGCACGACGATCTCGACTATCCCGACGACCTGGGCCCGGAGCGCTACGACGACGACCGCTACGCCGACGATCTCGCCGGTGCGCCCTACGGCGACGACCCGTACGCGAACTACCCGCCGGACGACACGGTCTCCGACGTCGCACCGACCACGCGGCTGCGTCGCCGCGGTGGCGTCACCGCGGGCGATGCGCTCACCGAACCCCTCATCGACGACGGTGTCCGTGCGGCCCCGCCTGCGGAGGCCGCGCAGCCCACCGAGGTGGTCGCCCGTCGACCCAGGCGTGCCGCCGCCACCCCCAAGAAGGCGGCCCCGACACCGGTCGCACCGGTCTCCGACGACTTCGAGGAACTGGTGGAGCGCGCCGTCGAGGGCGACTACCGGCTGCCGCCGGCGTCCCTGCTGATCGACGGCGACCCGCCGAAGATGGGCAGCGCCGCCAACGACGACATGATCGACCGGATCACGGCGGTGCTCGAACAGTTCAAGATCGACGCCGCGGTCACCGGCTTCACCCGGGGACCCACGGTCACCCGGTACGAGGTCGAACTCGGCCCCGGCGTGAAGGTCGAGAAGATCACCGCGCTGGCCCGCAACATCGCCTACGCGGCGGCCACCGACAACGTCCGTCTGCTGGCCCCGATCCCGGGCAAGTCCGCGGTGGGCATCGAGGTCCCCAACTCCGACCGTGAGATGGTCCGTCTCGCCGACGTCCTCAAGGACCCCTCGACCCGCAAGGATTCCCATCCGCTCGTCATCGGCCTGGGCAAGAACATCGAGGGCGAGTTCGTCAGCGCCAACCTGGCCAAGATGCCGCACCTGTTGGTCGCGGGTTCGACCGGTTCGGGCAAGTCCAGCTTCGTGAACTCGATGTTGGTGTCGCTGCTGACCCGGGCGACGCCCGACGACGTCCGGATGATCCTCATCGACCCGAAGATGGTGGAACTCACGCCGTACGAGGGCATCCCGCACCTGATCACACCCATCATCACCGAACCCAAGAAGGCCGCCGCCGCGCTGGCCTGGCTGGTCGAGGAGATGGAGCAGCGCTACCAGGACATGAAGGCCTCTCGAGTCCGTCACATCGACGACTTCAACTCCAAGGTGCGGTCGGGCGAGATCACCACCCCGCTGGGATCCGAGCGTGTCTACCGTCCCTACCCGTACATCCTCGCCATCGTCGACGAGCTCGCCGACCTCATGATGACCGCGCCGAAGGACGTCGAGGACGCGATCGTGCGCATCACCCAGAAGGCCCGTGCCGCGGGTATCCACCTCGTGCTGGCCACACAGCGGCCCTCGGTCGACGTCGTCACCGGTCTGATCAAGACCAACGTCCCGTCGCGTCTGGCGTTCGCGACCTCGTCGCTGACCGACTCACGCGTCATCCTCGACCAGCCGGGCGCGGAGAAGCTGATCGGCATGGGTGACGGGCTGTTCATCCCGATGGGGGCCAACCGTGCGATCCGCATGCAGGGGGCGTTCATCACCGATGAGGAGATCTCGGCGGTCGTCGAGTTCGCGAAGGAACAGGGCGATCCGCAGTACCAGGAGGGCGTGACCGCGCAGAAGGTGTCCGACTCGAAGGACATCGACGGTGACATCGGCGGCGATCTCGACGACCTGCTGCAGGCGATCGAGCTCGTCGTGAGCAGCCAGTTCGGGTCGACCTCCATGCTGCAGCGCAAACTGCGCGTCGGATTCGCCAAGGCGGGCCGCCTGATGGACCTGATGGAGACCCGCGGGGTGGTCGGCCCGAGCGAGGGATCCAAGGCGCGCGAGGTGCTGGTGAAGCCGGAGGATCTCGCGGGGGTCATCGCCTCGATCAACGGCGGCGTGGCGGGCGGCGGCGAGACCGACTGAACGCGTCCTGACGGATTTGTCCGAAGCCGAAAGCCCCTGACCTGTGCATGTGGCAGCACTCTCGGGCCAAAGGTAAAGTAAATTTTGCTTTCGAGGGGAGTATCCCTGTCGCGGCGATCTCGTCAATACGTTCGTCATCGGACCGGTGCCATCACCGGGACCATGTGACGTTCCGGGACGTCGGCCGAGTGGTCATCCACACGGCGGGAGAGACCTCTGGCACCCGTGTTCGGTCAGCTGGAGGATTTACCGTATGAACGTGTCCGCGACAACCTGGATCATCACCCTCGTGGTGATCCTCGGGTTGTTCATCTTCGACTTCTTCGCCCATGTGCGCACACCACACGCCCCGTCGCTCAAGGAGTCCGGAGCCTGGTCGGCGGTCTACATCACGATCGCGCTGATCTTCGGTGGCTTCGTCTGGTGGCAGTGGGGCGGGACCTACGGCGGTGAGTACTACGCCGGCTTCATCACCGAGAAGGCGCTGTCGGTCGACAACCTCTTCGTGTTCGTCATCATCATGGCGAAGTTCGCGGTCCCCCGCGAGTACCAGCAGAAGGTGCTGCTCCTGGGCATCGTGATGGCCCTGGTCATGCGCGGTGGCTTCATCGCCGTCGGCGCCGCCGCCATCAACGCCTACAGCTGGGTGTTCTACCTGTTCGGCGCGTTCCTCATCTACACCGCCGTCAAGCTCATCCGTGAGGCCACGGCGTCGGAGGACGACGAGGAGGAAGGCGACAGCGCGATCATGCGCTTCGTCAAGCGCTATCTGCGCACCACCGACGAGTACAACAGCGACAAGCTGTTCACCAAGATCAACGGCAAGCGACTGGCGACCCCGATGCTGATGGTCCTCATCGTCATCGGCTTCACCGACGTGCTCTTCGCGCTGGACTCGATCCCGGCGATCTACGGCCTGACCACCGAGCCGTACATCGTCTTCACGGCGAACGCGTTCGCCCTGATGGGTCTGCGTCAGCTGTTCTTCCTGCTGGACGGACTGCTCGATCGCCTCGTGTACCTGTCGTGGGGTCTGTCGATCATCCTGGGCTTCATCGGTGTGAAGCTCGTGCTGCACGCACTGCACGAGAACACGCTGCCGTTCCTCAACGGTGGCGAGCACATCACGGTGCCGGAGATCTCCACCGGACTGTCGCTGAGCATCATCGTCGGTGTCCTGGTGATCACCACGGTGGCCAGCCTCATCAAGGCGAGGTCGAACGACAAGAAGGAACAGCACGAGGTCTCGAACAGCTGATCGGCTGCTCGGACCACGCCGCGGACCCCGCCCACCCCTCACGGTGGTGCGGGGTTCGCCCGTCTCAGGGGGCGAGTGGCCCGAAGAGCGGCTTCCACTCGGTGACCTGTGTGCCCGCGATCGCCTCGACGCCGTGGAACGGGTCATCGGTCAGGATGACCGCGAGCGCATCGGCGTCGTCGGCGCGGAAGATCAGCAGGGCGCCACTGCCGTCTGGGTAGGGGCCGGACTCGAGGACGGTGCCCTCGTCGACCAGCCGGGCCAGCCACGCGCGGTGCTCGGCGCGGTGCTCGTCGCGCAGGTCGGTGGTGGTCGCGGAGTACGTGTACTCCACCGCGAACACGGTCATCGTGGTGTTCTCCGTTCCCCGGCGTCGCCGGCGGTGGGTCGACAGGGCTAGAGCGCGGCGATCATGCGGGTGTTGCCGAGGGTGTTCGGTTTGACGTAGCTCAGGTCCAGGAACTCCGCGACACCGGCGTCGTACGAGCGGCACATCTCCTCGTAGACCTCGGCGGTCACCGGCGTGCCGTCGATCTCGGTGAACCCGTGGCGGGCGAAGAAGTGGGTCTCGAACGTCAACACGAAGACGCGGGTCAGTTGCAGCTCGCGCGCCACGTCCATGAGCCGGGCGACCAGCCGGTGGCCGATACCGCGGCCGGCGTAGGAGGTGTCGACGGCCACGGTGCGCACCTCACCGAGGTCGGCCCACAACACGTGCAGGGCACCACATCCCACGATCACGCCGTCGATCTCGGCGACCCAGAACTCCTGGACGGCCTCATACAGCGTGACGAGGTTCTTCTCCAGCAGGATCCGGCCCGCGTACTGGTCGATGACCTCTTTGATGCGCGGGACGTCGGAGGTACGAGCCCTGCGAACCACCATGTCGGTGCCGGCGGAGTCATCGTCTGCCATGCGAGCACAGTAGTACGGTCGCGCCGGTTCGAGACACGTGGCCACGTGCAGGTGGACCTGCGCGGCCGGTCGGGGTGATACCCCGATATTCTGACCGAGTGGGTGATCTGCGACGCATCGAGGCGCGACCGCGATGTCGTGACGCCGCGGCATCGGTACCCGTTCGCGGCGGGATCGCACCATGACCGATCGCCTGCGGAACTCGATGAAGCCGACCGACGCCGATCCCATCGCCGATCCGGTCAGCAACGTGCCCATCGTGAACATCGCCAACATCCTCACCGTCTTCCGCATCGTGTTGGTGCCGGTGTTCCTCGCCGCGCTGTTCGCCGACGGCGGTCACAACCCGTGGTGGCGGGTGGCGGCCTGGGCCGTGTTCGCCCTGGCGGCGATCACCGACCGCTACGACGGACGGATCGCCCGGCAGCGAGGCCTGATCACCGACTTCGGCAAGATGGCCGACCCCATCGCCGACAAGGCCCTGATCGGCTCGGCGCTGGTGGCGCTGTCGCTGCTGGGCGACCTGAACTGGTGGATCACCGCACTGATCATCGCGCGTGAGGTCGGGGTGACGCTGCTGCGGTTCTGGGTCCTTCGCCACGGGGTCATCCCGGCCAGCCGCGGCGGCAAACTCAAGACACTGCTGCAGGTCGTGGCGATCGGGCTCTACATCCTGCCGCTGCCCGGACCGCTGCACTGGGTGGCCGTCGCGGTGATGGTCGCGGCCATCGTGGCCACCGTCATCACCGGCTTCGACTACGTCTGGCGGGCGGTCCGACTACGGGCCGAGGGCTCGGCGCGCGCACGCCGAGCCGGCTGAGCCCCACCGCACGCCACGACCCACCAGCTCATCCGGGCGACCGCGCGCACATTCCACTAATCTCGGCAGCACCGTAGAACGTCGGACGGGATCGGGAACTGTATCGACACCCGCCGCGTTGAACCCGGAGTACGTGAGGAGGACTCAAATGGCAGTGCTACTTCGTGAGGCTCTGGGTGGCAGTCTGCGCCGGGTCCGGACGGATCAGGGGCGCACTCTGCGCGAGGTGTCCAGCAATGCGCGGGTGAGCCTCGGGTATCTCTCCGAGATCGAGCGGGGCCAGAAGGAGGCGTCGAGCGAACTGCTCGCCGCCATCTGCGACGCGCTCGACGTGGAGATCGCCGAGGTGCTGCTCGACGTCGGCAACTCGCTCAAGCTGCGCACCACCATCGCCGAGGACACGCGCGTCGTGATCCCGGCCCCCACCGACACCTCGACCCTCACCGCGGCCTGACGGCCGGCCCGAGGCTCGAGGGCGACCGTCCTCCCATGAGCCGGCCGGTGCGGCGGTGTGTGTCGGTCACGGCCACGCCCGGGTGGCGAACGGCTAGATTGGTGCCAAGCAGATCCGTCCGTGGATCGGGGCGGGGCCTCCGATCCGGCAATCGAGAGATCGAGGAACCAATGGCAAACCCATTCGTGAAGGCCTGGCGGTACATGATGGCGTACGGCAACGCCACGATCGACGAGAAGGCCGACCCCAAGATCCAGATCCAGCAGGCGATCGAGGACGCGCAGCGTCAGCACCAGGCACTCTCGCAGCAGGCCGCCGCCGTGATCGGCAACCAGCGCCAGCTCGAGATGAAGTTGAACCGTCAGCTCGGTGAGGTCGAGAAGCTCGGCGCCAACACCCGGCAGGCCATCACCCTGGCCGATCAGGCGACCGCCAACGGCGACACCGCCAAGTCGCTCGAGTACAGCAACGCCGCCGAGGCGTTCGCCGCCCAGTTGGTGACCGCCGAGCAGAGCGTCGAGGATCTCAAGAACCTCCACGACCAGTCGCTGCAGGCGGCGACGCAGGCCAAGAAGGCCGTCGAGCAGAACTCGATGATGTTGCAGCAGAAGCTCGCCGAGCGCACCAAGCTCCTGAGCCAGCTCGAGCAGGCGAAGATGCAGGAGCAGGTGTCGTCGTCGCTGCAGCAGATGAGTGAGTTGTCGGCACCGGGTAACACCCCCAACCTCGAGCAGGTCCGCGAGAAGATCGAGCGTCGCTACGCGACGGCCCTCGGGTCGGCAGAGCTGTCCCGCAACACCGTCGGTGGCCGGATGATGGAGGTCCAGCAGGCGACGGTGCAGATGGCCGGGCACTCGCGTCTCGAGGAGATCCGCGCGAAGATGGCGAACGAGGCGATCGCGGGTCCGAGCACCTCGACCCCGGCTGTCGAGCAGGGCAACCCGGATCTCCGTAAGCGCCCTGAACAGGCCTGACGCACGTCGACCACCCCGTCAGGGTGATCCCTGATCTTTCCCCCGTCTTCGCTCCACGGCGGTGACGCGGCGCCGTCGCGCTGCCACGCTGGATGCATCGGGCCGGTATCGGACCGGCTCGGGCAAGGAGAGATGTCATGTGGTGGAAGATCGCGCTCGCAATCCTCGTGGTGTGGTTGTTCTTCGGTCTGATCGTGGCGGCGGTCAAGGGTTTCGTCGCCATCGCGATCGTCGGCCTGATCGCCGTCGGCGTGGTCACGGTGGTGAAGTGGTTCAGTCGATCGGGTGAGTCGCCCGAGAAGGTCTCGGGTCCGCCGACGATCTAGCGGGAGCTCCCGGAAGGAACGCATCGGTGCGGATCGCGATCGTGGCAGGACCCGATGCGGGACACGCCATCCCGGCGATCGCACTCGCCGGACGCCTCGTCGCGGCGGGGGAGACGGTCACGGTGTTCACCGGCACGGCCTGGCTGCCCGGGAACGGACCGACCCGGCCGATCCCCGATGGCGTCACGATGGCCGAGCTGCCCGGTCTCGACGTGCTCGACACCGACGACGACGCCGATGCCGGCGAGAAGTTGAGCATCCGCGCGGCGCGGATGTGTATCGAGCTCACCCCGGTGCTGCGGGCCGATCCGGTCGATCTGGTGGTCTGCGACGTGATCACCGTCTGCGGTGGATGGGCCGCCGAGCGTCTCGGCGTCCCGTGGATCGAGTTGTCGCCGCACCCGCTCTACGAACCGTCCGTCGGCCTGCCGCCGATCGGCAGCGGACTGGCACCGGGCACCGGCCTGTCGGGCCGGCTGCGGGACCGCCTCATGCGCGCGGCGACGACACGCTCACGAACGCAGGGGGATCGGCAGCGGGGAGCTGCGCGCGAATCGATCGGACTACCCGCCGCATCCCCGGGGCCGGCGGCGCGACTCGTCGCCACACTCCCCGCGCTCGAGGTGCCCCGACCGGACTGGCCGGCCGACGCCCACGTCGTCGGTCCGCTGTTGTGGGAGCCGACCCGACAGGTGTTCACCCCGCCGACCGGATCGGGTCCGCTGATCGTCGTCGCGCCGTCGACCGCCACGACCGGCGTCGCCGACCTCGTCGACGTCGCCCTCGAGGCCCTCGATCCCGTACACACCGGTGTCGCCGTGCGTGTGGTCGTCTCCGCCCTGCGACACGGCACCGCGACGTTGCCGCCGTGGGCGGTCGCCGGGACGGGCCGCCAGGATGCCCTGCTCGCGCATGCGGACCTCGTCGTCTGCGGTGGGGGACACGGGATGTTGGCCAAGTCGTTGCTCGCGGGCGTACCGGTGGTGACCGTCCCCGGCGGCGGTGACCAGTGGGAGCTCGCCAACCGGGTGGTCCGACAGGGCAGCGGCGCGCTCGTCCGACCGCTCGAAGCGGAGACCCTGCGGGCGGCGTGCCTGACGATCCTGGCCGATCCCGATGCGGCGGACGCGGCACGCCGTGCCGCCGACGGCGCGACCGGTCTCGCCGACCCGGTCGCGGTGTGCCGATCGGTGATCGACGACTAACCTCGACGGCGATGCGTCTCACCGAGTTCTCCGAGCTGATGGCGACCGAGTTCGGCAGCCTCACCGCCGATTCGATGCTGCGCGACCACGTCCTGATCGACTTCGGCGGTCGCACGGGTGCCGAGGCGCTCGAGGCCGGCATCGATCCCAAACAGGTCTGGGTCGCCCTCTGCCGCGAGTTCGACGTTCCCCGCGAACGCTGGTGAGGTCCGCCGGTCGACCCTCATGGGTCGGATCGGCGGCCACTCGGCGTGTCACGGCGTCACCTGCTTGCATCGAACAGATGTTCGCCTAGTCTGGGGTTGTTCGAACACGTGACCTCCACCGAGGTGACCGCCGGATCTCTCCACAGATGCTGTTCATCCACAGCACGGCGTGAGGATTTTCCGCCGCTGTCGGTGGCCCGGTTTAGCGTGACGCACACCGACGATCGCAGCGGCGATCCGCAGGCCACCTCATGCCGATGACCATCGGTGGAGAACAACCACCGATGAACCGATGATCAGGAGACACCCCATGGCAGGATCGCAGGATCGCGAAAAGGCGCTGGATCTGGCGCTGGCGCAGATCGACAAGAACTTCGGCAAGGGCTCGGTGATGCGCCTGGGCGACGAGGTCCGTGCGCCGATCGAGGTGATCCCCACCGGGTCGATCGCACTCGACGTCGCGCTGGGTATCGGCGGGCTGCCCCGCGGCCGCGTCGTGGAGATCTACGGACCGGAGTCCTCGGGTAAGACCACCGTCGCCTTGCACGCGGTGGCCAACGCCCAGGCCAACGGCGGTATCGCCGCCTTCATCGACGCCGAGCACGCGCTCGACCCCGACTACGCGCAGAAGCTCGGTGTCGACACCGACGCACTGCTGGTGTCGCAGCCCGACACCGGTGAGCAGGCGCTCGAGATCGCCGACATGCTGATCCGCTCCGGCGCGTTGGACATCCTGGTCGTCGACTCCGTCGCGGCGCTCGTGCCCCGCGCCGAGATCGAGGGCGAGATGGGCGACAGCCACGTCGGCCTGCAGGCACGTCTGATGAGCCAGGCGCTCCGCAAGATCACCGGCGCCATGAGCAACTCGGGCACCACGGTGATCTTCATCAACCAGCTGCGCGAGAAGATCGGCGTCATGTTCGGTTCGCCGGAGACCACCACGGGCGGTAAGGCGTTGAAGTTCTACGCGTCGATCCGTCTCGACATCCGTCGTATCGAGACCCTCAAGGACGGCACCGACGCCGTGGGCAACCGCACCCGCGTCAAGGTCGTCAAGAACAAGGTGTCGCCGCCGTTCAAGCAGGCCGAGTTCGACATCCTGTACGGCCACGGGATCAGCAAGGAGGGGTCGCTGATCGATCTCGGCGTCACCGAGGGGTTCATCCGCAAGTCGGGTTCGTGGTTCACCTACGAGGGCGATCAGCTCGGGCAGGGCAAGGAGAACGCCCGCAAGTTCCTGCTCGAGAACGTCGACGTCCGTGACGAGATCGAGAAGAAGATCAAGGAGAAGCTGGGTATCGGTGCGGTCCTGACCGCCGACGACACGGTCCCGGCTCCTGCCCCCATCGACTTCTGATCCTGCGCACACCATGACGGACCGGGATGTCCGCGCGCGTCTCGACGACGCGACCCGCGAGATCCTCGCCCGCACCGAGCAGACCACCCTGCCGACGACGCCGAACCCGGCGGCGTCGGCAGGGCCGTCTCCCGGTGCGCAGAGCGGCGGGGCGACCGCATACGACAGCGCCCTGCGGCTGCTCGGTGTCCGGGCCCGTAGCCGACACGAGCTCCGGACCCGACTGCTCGACAAGGACTTCGAGCCCGCCGAGGTGGACTCGGTTCTCGACCGGCTCGCCGGCGTCGGTCTGGTCGACGACCGCGATTTCGCCCATCAGTGGGTCCGTGCCCGACACACGTACAGTGCCAAGGGACGTACCGCCCTACGCCACGAACTGCGCACCAAGGGAGTCGATCCCGGCATCATCGCCGAGGCGGTGGGCACCATCGACGACGACGATGAGCGCGCCCGTGCCGCGGAGTTGCTCGACAAGAAGATCGGGCGCGTTCCGATCGACGCACTCGACGACCGCGCCGAACGCGACAGACATCTCCGGCGGCTCGTCGGCATGCTCGCCCGACGCGGTTACGGTCCCGGTATCGCGATGGAACTGGTCCGCACCGCGCTCGACGAGCGCCGCCGCTGCTGAGAGCCCCGGCGCCCGTCGTCGGCCGGGCTCACTTCTCGACGGCCACACCCGGGATCGCGTCCTGCGCGGTGGGCAGGTCGTCGGACTTGGCCCGTTTGCCCTCGCGGAGTCGGCGTTCGACGTTCGTGGCGAGCGTCGAGAGGGTGAAGTTGATGATGATCATCACGATCGCCACCACGACCAGCGCCGGCAGGTAGTTGCCGTAGTACGACGCCGACTGGATGCCGGACCGGACCACCTCGATGTAGCCGATGGCGTATCCCAGCGCGCTGTCCTTCAGCGCGATGACCATCTGCGAGATGAGCGCGGGAAGCATCGCGGTGACCGCCTGGGGGAGCAGGATCAACCGCATCAGCTGGGACTTGCGCAGCCCCAACGAGTTCGCGGCCTCCGCCTGCCCCGACGGCAGAGAGTTGATACCCGACCGGATGATCTCGGCGATGACCGAACCGTTGTAGAGGGTCAGGCCGGTGACCACGGCGGCGAGTGCGAGCTGCTGTGACGGGAACACCGCATACTGGGCGAACAGGTAGTAGGCGAAGATCATCAGGATCAGCACCGGGATGGCCCGGAAGAACTCGACGACACCGCCGGAGAGCCA
>NZ_JAEMTF010000056.1:19310-29125 GCF_016462415.1 Williamsia sp.
ACCGCGATACCCAGATTCCGGCGGCGGGCGCGGGGCCCGGGCGCATCGTAGAGAACCGTTGCGCCGCTCATCGTTTGCTGCCCTTCATCGTTTGACCGCCAATCTCTTCGCCAGGTAGCCGAAGACGTAGCCCTCGAGCAGGGTGATGATCATGAACCCGATCGCGATGATGACGAAGATCGCCACGATCTGATCGGCGTGGTTCTCGATCTGTTCCTTCATCAGCAGCGACGCCTCGGCCACACCGATCGCCGAGGCGATCGTCGTGTTCTTGGTGAGTGCGATCAGCACGCTGCCCATCGGCCCGATCACCGACCGTGTCGCCTGCGGCAGCACGATGGTGCCGAACACCCGGCTGAAGCCCAGCCCCAACGAGCGCGCGGCCTCGGCCTGTCCCAGCGGGACGGTGTTGAAGCCGGAACGCAACGTCTCGCACACGAAGGTGGACGTGTAGATCACGAAGCCCAGCACCGCGAGCCAGAAGTTGTTGTTCTTGATGAAGTTCTCGTTCTCCGGCGCGAGCGTGAGACCGAGGTTCTGGTACAGCCCGATCGAGCAGAAGATGACGATCAGCGTCAGCGGGGTGTTCCGGACGACGTTGACGTACGACGTGCCGAACAGTCGCATCACCGGCACCGGGGACACACGCATGCCGGCGAGGATTGTTCCCCACACCAGCGAGCCGATGGCCGCGAAGAAGGTCAGCTTGATAGTCACCCAGTACGCGGGCCACAGCTCCGGACCGATGTCGCTCCACAGTTCGTTCATGACAGACCCGCCGGGCACGGGGTGGACTTCGAGTCGAGGAACGACAGATCGCCGGGTTTCGGGGTGAAGGTGAACGGCGAGTCGGGTGCGTCGGCCCGCTTCATCAACGTCTCGACCTCCTCGTCGCCGACGGACTCACGCAGGGCGCGTTCCCACGGTGACGACCCCGACCCGTCCGGCGTGAGCATCTTGTCCAGCGCCTTGTTGGCGGCGGTGACGTTGGCCGGGTAGTTCTTCGGCATGCCGATGCCATAGCGCTCGGTGGAGAACGGTGCGCCCTCCTTGCGGAGCGCCTTCTTTCCGGAGGAGGTGACGCAGGCGTCCTTGGGGTAGGTCATGTCGACGATCTTGAACTGATCGTCGTAGATGTCGAAGTTCGCGAATCCGGCGAGGATGACCTCGTCGGTGGTCAACGCGTCGATCTTCTTCAACCGCAGGGCCTCCACACAACCGGAGTAGGAGTCGTACTCCTGCAACTGGATCCGGGGGAGCTGCGCCTTGACGTTCTGCGCCGACGTCGAGCCGGTCACCGAACACAGCTTCTTGCCCTTGTCGAGATCGGTGAGGGTGGCGATGCTGTCGTCGTCTTTGCGGACCAGTAGTCCCTGGTAGTTCACCAGGTAGGGGCCGGCGAAGGCGACACGCTCGGAGCGTGCGGCGTTGATCGAATAGGTGGCGGCGATCATGTCGACCTCGCCGTTCTCGATGAGGGTCTCGCGCTGGGCGGACGGTGTCTCGCGCCAGGTGATCTCGGGGTGCTTGACACCGAGGTCGTCGGCGATCGAGTTGACCACATACCGCGAGACGAGCGTGTCGAAGCCGGTGAAGTCCTTGTTGGGTTCACGGAGTCCGAGGCCGGGCTGGTCGTATTTGGTGCCGAGGATGACCGAGCCGCTCTTGATCGACCCGATCAGGTCCCTCGGGTTGGTGTTGCCGCAGGCGGTCAACGATGCCGCGGTGACGGCGAGCGTCATGGTGAGGATGCCGAAGGTCGACCATCGACGCCGGCGGGGATGTGCAGTCGTCATCAGTGGCCCAGGATCTTGCCGAGGAAGTCACGGGCGCGGTCGGACTCGGGCCGGGTGAAGAAGCTCTCCGGATCGGTGTCCTCGACGACCGCTCCGTCGGCCATGAAGATGACGCGATCGGCGGCCTTGCGGGCGAAGCCCATCTCGTGGGTCACCACCACCATGGTCATGCCCTCCTTGGCCAACGACACCATCACGTCGAGGACCTCGTTGACCATCTCCGGGTCGAGCGCGGAGGTGGGCTCGTCGAACAACATCACCTTCGGGTCCATGGCCAGCGACCGGGCGATGGCGACGCGTTGCTGCTGACCGCCGGAGAGTTGGGCGGGGTACTTGTCCTTCTGGGTGGCGATCCCGACACGTTCGAGCAGTTCCATCGCGCGCTTGCGGGCCTCGTCCTTGCTCTTGCGGCGCACCTTGATCGGCGCCAGCGTGACGTTGTCGAGGATCGTCTTGTGGGCGAAGAGGTTGAACGACTGGAAGACCATGCCGACCTCGGCGCGCAGCGCGGCGAGGCCCTTGCCCTCGGACGGGAGCAGGTCACCGTCGATGCGGATCTCGCCGTTGTCGATCGGCTCGAGACGGTTGATGGTTCGACACAGGGTCGATTTGCCCGATCCCGACGGACCGAGGACGACGACCACCTGACCGGCAGGGATCTCGAGGTTGATGTCCTTGAGGACGTGGAGTTCACCGAAGTGCTTGTCGACTCCCCGCAGCGAGATCATCGGCGGTCTGTCGGTCTGCGGCGCCGGTGCGGCGGATCCGGGTTGCGATGCGGTCATGGGTGGCAACCTTACGTTTGCGAGTACCGGGATCGGCGCACAATCACCGCCTTGGGTAACGAAAACTTTACTGTGTCGCCCCCGATCGCGCCGGGTGCAGCGCCCGTGGACGATGCCCCTCGATCCGCTGAGTACGCTGGTCACGATGAGTGCCACCGCCATACACAGCCCTCTCGGAGCCGACGCGCCGGCGCCGACGACCGCTGCCGCCGGATCCCCACGCAGCTACCAGGTCCGCACCTACGGCTGCCAGATGAACGTGCATGACTCCGAGCGCATCTCGGGCCTGCTGGAGGACGCCGGATACGTGCGTGCCACCGACGGATCCGACGCCGACCTGGTGGTCTTCAACACGTGCGCGGTGCGGGAGAACGCCGACAACAAGCTGTACGGCAACCTGTCACACCTGGCGCCGATCAAAGAACGACGCCCGGACATGCAGATCGCCGTGGGTGGCTGCCTCGCGCAGAAGGACCGCGCGACGGTGGTGGACAAAGCGCCCTGGGTAGACGTGGTGTTCGGCACCCACAACCTCGGGTCCCTGCCCGCCCTGCTCGACCGCGCGCGTCACAACGAGGCCGCCCAGGTGGAGATCCTCGAGTCGCTCCAGGAGTTCCCGTCCACGCTCCCCGCGCGACGGGAGTCGTCCTACGCCGGGTGGGTGTCGGTGTCGGTGGGGTGCAACAACACCTGCACGTTCTGCATCGTGCCCGCGCTGCGCGGCAAGGAGGTCGACCGGCGTCCCGGCGATGTGTTGGCCGAGGTACAGGCGCTCGTGGACCAGGGCGTCATCGAGGTCACCCTGCTCGGCCAGAACGTCAACGCCTACGGGATGTCCTTCGCCGACCCGGATCTGGGACGGTCTCGCTCGGCGTTCGCCGATCTGTTGCGCGCGTGCGGGGACATCGACGGCCTCGAGCGGGTGCGGTTCACCTCTCCGCATCCCGCCGAGTTCACCACCGACGTCATCGACGCGATGGTCGAGACGCCCACCATCTGCCCGCAGCTGCACATGCCGCTGCAGTCGGGGTCCGATCGGATCCTGAAGTCGATGCGCCGCAGCTATCGCCGCACCAAGTTCCTGGCCATCCTCGACGAGGTGCGCGACCGGTTGCCCGACGCCGCGATCACCACCGACATCATCGTCGGGTTCCCCGGGGAGACCGAGGAGGACTTCGAGCAGACCCTCGATCTCGTCGCCCGCGCCCGGTTCACCTCCGCGTTCACCTTCCAGTATTCGCCGCGTCCCGGCACACCGGCCGCCACGATGGCTGATCAGGTGCCCAAAGAGGTTGTGACCGAACGGTATCTACGGCTGACCGCGCTGCAGGACGAGATCTGCCTCGAGGAGAACCGACGACAGATCGGCTCGACGGTGGAGTTGCTCGTCGTCGCCGATGCCGACGGGAAGAACGGTGGTCGCAAGAACTCCGAGACCAACCGGATCTCCGGTCGCGCCCGGGACGGTCGGCTCGTGCACTTCGTGGGCGACCGCGCGCAGATCCGGGCGGGCGACGTCGTCGAGACCGTGGTCACCGGCGCGCTGCCGCACTACCTGATCGCCGAAGGAGCACTGCGCTCGCACCGGCGCACCCGCGCCGGGGACGCCTCGGAGGCGGGTCGTACCGCCCAGACACCACCGATCGGTGTCGGGCTGGGCATGCCCACGATCGGCCGTACCGACCCGCAACCCGCAACCGCGGTCGGCGGCTGTGCAGGAGGATGTGACGTATGACCGAAGGAACGAACCGATCGTCGGGAGCGGACGGCTCCGACGGGTTCTCCCAGTTCGAGGGTGACCTCCGTCGCGCCGAACGCAAGGTCGCCGGCGAGATCGACCCGGGCGCCCGCGCGGTGGTCGTCGCGGCCGCCGTCCTCGTGGCGATACTGTCGATGGTCCTGCCGCACACGGGGTCCGCGAACGGTATCGACGTCCTCACCTTCGCCGCCGACGCGACGACCGAGCGGGTCACGATCACCTCGCGTGTCTTCGTGTTCCTCGTGGTGATCTTCGGTATCGGGTTCTCGATGCTCGCGCTGGTCACCCGCCGGTGGTTCCTCGCGTGGATCGCGTTGTGCGGCAGTGCCGTCGGGTGCGTCGCGGGGATGCTCGCCTGGTGGTCGCGCAACACCCCCGGGGTGGACGGGATCGCGCCGCCGCACGGTGTCGGGATCGGTCTCGGCCTCGGCTGGCTGGCGATGTTCGTCATCACCTTCCACTGGGCGCGTGTCGTCTGGGCGCGCACCAACTATCAGCTCGCCCTCGAGGAGCGGCGTCGGGCCGACGCCGCGGCCGCCGAGGACCGTGCCCGTGCGCTGCAACGCAACGTGACCCGCACCACGACCGAGTCACGTCCCACTCCGGAGGATCCGGCCGGTCACTCGACCGAGTGATCGCCGGCGGGTGGGCGACTAGCGGTCGGAGACCGCGCTCGCCGCGGCCTGCGCCCACTCCCGCCACTGCTGGGCCTGCGCCCGCAGATCGGCCGCCTCCTTGTCCCGCCCACGGGCGTCGGCCTTGCCCGCCTGTTCCTCGAGGTGCGCCACGCGCTCCTCGAACTGCTTCGCGCGCGCGATGACCTCGGGATCGGTCGAGCGCCAGTGCTTGTCCTCGGCATCGGAGATCCGCTTCTCGATGGCCCGCATGCGCTTCTCGAGACTCTGCACGTGCTCGCGGGGCACCTTGCCGATGGCGTCCCACTGCTCGCGGACGGTCCGGAACTCACGGCGCGCGGCGTCGAGATCGGTGGCCGGATCGACCGTCTTCTCGGCCGTCGCCAACAGTTCCCGCTTGGCGGCGGCGTTGGCCTCGAACTCGGCGTCGCGCTCGCTGCCCGCGGCGTTGCGCGCGGCGAAGAAGACGTCCTGGGCACCCTTGAATCTCTCCCAGAGCGCGTCGTCCTGATCGCGCGGAGCCCGTCCCGCCGCCTTCCACTCGGTGAGCAGGTCCCGGAACTTCCCGGCGGTCGGCCCCCAGTCGGTCGACCCCGACAGCGCCTCGGCGGCCGCGATCAACTCCTCCTTGCGCGTCTTGGCGCCGGCGCGTTCCCGGTCGAGATCGGCGAAGTGGGCCCCGCGGCGTCGGTTGAACGCGTCGCGCGCCTTCGCGTAGCGCTTCCAGAGGACGTCGTCGGTCTTGCGGTCGACGCCCTTGATGGTCTTCCACTCGTCGAGGATCGCGCGGAGGCGGTCGCCCGCAGACTTCCACTGCGTGGTCTCGGCGCCGATCTGCTCGGCCTCGGCGGCCAGTTCTTCCTTGCGGGCGATCGCCGCGGCTCGCGAGGCGTCGCGGTCGCGGGTGCGCTTCTCGGCCACCGAGTCCGCGTCGTCGATGATGGCGGTCAACCGTGCCTCGAGTGCGGGCACGTCGCCCAGGACCGCGGCGGTGGGCAGGGTCTCGCGCAACGCCACCGCGGCGGTCTTGGTCTTACGGGGATCGCCGGTGCCCGCGGTGAGACGCTCCTCGAGGATCTCGACCTCGGTGGCCATGTCGTCGAACCGACGACCGAAGTGGGCCAGGCCCTCCTCGGGCGCCCCGGCCTGCCACGAACCGACCTGCCGGCGGATGTCGCCGACCTCCAGCCACACCGCACCGTCGGCGTCGATGTGACCGAACTTGCTCGGATCGGTCTGTGGTTGATGGTGCGCGTGCACGACCTCGGGGGCGGCGGCCGCATGCGGTCGCGGTCCCGGTCGGGGCCCCGGCTTGGGCGGACCCGGGGTGGGTCTCGGCGGCGTTGCCACCTCGGATCCGGCGGGCTCGGTGGCCTGCGCGTCCTGCGGTGTCGGATCGGTCATGTCGGTGTCCTCGTCCCTGCCGCGCGTCACGGCTGCCGTCTACCTGAAGCGGATACGTCCGGCCCGAGGGCCGGTTGCGGTGTCCATTCAAACAGGTGGGCGGCGTTTTCGTGCGCACTCGTCACAGGACGACGCGGCGTCCCGCGGGCGCTGCGGAACCGCTCGGTCGGCTAGCGTTGCGAACTGTGTTGACCGCAGCCGCTTTCGTGCCCGGTGCGCCCCTGCTGGTCCCGTCCGTCTCCGGCCCCGGCGCCACCGAGGTCGTCGATCTCCGTACCGCGGTTCTCGAGGTCACCCGGCGACTCTCGGGCGCGGCGCAGCGGTGGGTCGCCATCGGGGTGGGTGATCCCGACACCGGCGACCTCTCGCGGGGGACGTTCGCGGGATTCGGGATCGACGAGATCGTGTCGTTGCGACCCGATGGCGGCGATGAGCCGGTGTCGGCCGTCATGGCCACGCCGATGCTGGTCGCGGGCTGGTTGCGCGGACAGATCGCCCCGTCGGCGCAGGTGTGCCCGACTCTGGTGGAGGTGTCGACGAGCCCCGGGGAGTGTGCCCGGATCGGAGCCGAACTGGGCGCCCGTATCGCCGACACCGACGAGGCCGTCGGTCTGCTCGTGGTGGCGGACGGTTCCTTCGGATTGTCGCCCGGCGCGCCCGGCGGGGCGATCGTCGGCGCGGGTGAGGTCGGGGACCGATTCGACGCGGCCGTCGCGACCGCCGACCTCGACGCCATCAAGGCATGGAGCGCGAGCGAGGCGGCCGAGGCGGGAATCGACGGCCGCGCCGCGTGGCAGGTGGCCGCGGCGGTCTGGCGGATCGCGGCCCCCGGGGAGTTCTCCACCGAGTCCGTCTATTGCGCGGCACCGTTCGGCGTCGGTTATCAGGTGGCCTGGTGGGGTCGGTGACCGTGCGGACGCCGGTCGCGGTGATCGGACCCACCGGGACCGGGAAGTCCGATCTCGCTCTCGATCTGGCCGAGCGGTTCGACGGCGAGATCGTCAACATCGACGCGATGGCGCAGTACCGCGGCATGGACATCGGCACCGCCAAACCCGCACCGGCACAGCGCCGTGGGGTCCCGCACCACCAGCTCGATGTCCTCGACGTGAGCGAGACCGCGACCGTGGCGCGATATCAGCAGGCCGCCCGGGCCGACGTGGAGACCGTCCTCGCCGCGGGGCGGCTGCCGGTGATCGTCGGCGGCTCCATGATGTACATCCAGTCGCTGCTCGACGACTGGAGTTTCCCGGCCACCGACGCCGACGTCCGGGCGCGATACGAGGCGCAGCTCGCCGACGTCGGGGCCGCTGAGATGCACCGTCGTCTCGGCGCGGTGGACCCGGCCGCGGCCGCGGCCATCCTGGACACCGACGGCCGCCGGATCGTGCGCGCGCTGGAGGTGGTGGAGCTGACCGGCGAGCCGTTCGCCGCGTCGGCCCCGCAGAAGGGGACACCGCGCTGGTCGACCGCGATCGTCGCGCTCGACCGCGAGACCGACGCGCTCGACGACCGCCTGCGCAGGCGTACCGACGCGATGTTCGACGCCGGGCTGGTGGACGAGGTGATCCATCTGATCGATCTCGGGTTGCGCGACGGGCTGACCGCGTCCCGGGCGATCGGATACGCGCAGGTGCTCGAGGTCATCGACGGCGACCTCGATCTCGACACCGCCCGCGAGCTGACCTTCACCGGTACCCGCCGCTACGTCCGCAGGCAGCGTTCGTGGTTCCGGCGCGACGATCGCATCCGGTGGTTCGACGCCGCCGATGACCGGCTACTCGACCACGTCACGACCCACCTTCGCGACCTCGATGTCCGGTAACCTGGGCGGATGCGCAGCAGTGGGCGGTCGTCAGCCGAGTCCCTCGAGGCCGCCGGGATCGAGTTCCTCAAGGGGCACGGGACGCAGAACGACTTCGTGCTGCTCCCGGATCCGACCGCCTCGGTCGACCTGACCGCCGACCTCGTCCGAGCCCTCTGTGACCGACAGCGCGGAATCGGCGCCGACGGCGTCCTGCGTGTGGCCCGGGCCGATGCGCTGTGCGCCACCGGGGTCCTGTCCGAGCTGCCGGCCGGGGTCCGCACCACCGACTGGTTCATGGACTACCGCAACTCCGATGGTTCGGTGGCCGAGATGTGCGGCAACGGCGTCCGCGTGTTCGCGCACTTCCTCGCGTCCTCCGGCGCGGTCGCGGAGTCGACGTTCACCGTGGGCAGCCGCGCGGGCGGGCGACGCGTCGAGGTGCATTCGGCCGACGACACCACCGCCGACGTCAGCGTCGAGATGGGCGCGGTGACCGCCGGTGTGGAGAGCAAGGCGGTACTGGGCGACACCACGGTCGCCGGACTGGCGGTCGATGTCGGCAATCCACATCTCGCCTGCGTCGTCAGCGGACTCGACGCGACGGCGCTGGCCGAGTTCGACCTCGCCCACGGCGCCGACTTCGACCCCGCGGTGTTCCCGGACGGGGTGAACATCGAGATCATCACGCCCATCGCCGACGGCGCGGTCGACATGCGGGTCCTCGAACGCGGTGTCGGTGAGACGCGCAGCTGCGGCACCGGGACCGTCGCCGCGGCCGCGGCCGCGCTGCGCGCGAGCACCGGATCGCAGGTGGGCACGGTCGACGTCCGCGTGCCGGGCGGGCAGGTGACGGTGCGCATCGACGAGACCGGCGCCGTGCTGCGGGGACCGTCGGTCCTGGTGGCCTCGGGCACCCTGCGTGCCGGGTGGAACACCCCGTGAGCGGCGGCGCCGACGGAAATAGACGTGCGCCGTGCACGGTTTGCATGAGATACATGAGTGAGACCCCCGAGGCCCCGGCATCCAGCCGGTGAGTTCTCGACACAGATCAGGAGAACACCTTCATCTTCGACACACACACCTCAGATGACGCGACCGCCACCGACGTGACCGACGCGTTCCTCGACGACGACGCACTCGACCCCGGCACGCACGACGCCGATACGGACGGCACCGACGTGCCGCCGGCCCGGGTGCCGTGGCGATCCCCGACCACCGGCGAGTTCCAGCTCGACGAGCGGTCCTCTCTGCAGCGTGTGCCCGGTCTGTCCACCGAGCTCGAGGACGTCACCGAGGTCGAGTACCGCCAACTGCGGCTCGAGCGGGTCGTCCTCGTGGGTGTGTCGCTCGACAGCTCGGTGGCGACCGCCAACGCCCGGATGGCCGAACTCGCCGCACTGGCCGAGACCGCGGGGTCGGAGATCCTCGACGCCGTGATGCAGCGTCGGGACAAGCCCGACCCGGCGACCTACATCGGCTCGGGCAAGGCCCACGAACTGCGTGAGGTCGTCCTGGCGACCGGCGCCGACACCGTGATCTGCGATGGCGAGCTCACGCCCGCACAGCTCAACGCCCTGGAGAAGGTCGTCAAGGTCAAGGTCATCGACCGCACCGCGCTGATCCTCGACA
>NZ_JAEMTF010000224.1 GCF_016462415.1 Williamsia sp.
GGCACTGGTCATCGCCATCGGCGTGACCATCAACAACGACCCCAACAAGCAGGGATTGCACGACAAGTTCGCCGGCGGCACGCGCGTCGTCCGCGTCTGATCGTCCCGAGGAATCGCAGCACCGCAACTACGCGGGCGGCCTACGTGCTGCCCGCGTAGTAGCGCGCGAGGAACCCGTCCCGGTACTCGGCGTAGTTGCCGTCCTCGATCGCCTGTCGCGCACGGTCGACCAGGGTGACGATGAAGTGTTCGTTGTGGATCGTGCACAACGTCGACGCGAGCCCTTCCTTTGCCTTGAACAGGTGGTGGATGTAGGCGCGGCTGTACTGCGTGGCGTAGTTGTCCAGCTCCGGATCGAGCGACCCGAAGTCGCTGCGGAACCGCGCATTGGTGACGTTGTAGCGACCGTCGAACGAGTAGATCGCACCGTTGCGCGCCACCCGTGACGGCGAGACACAGTCGAACGTGTCGATGCCGCTCTCGATCGCGGTGAAGATGTCGTCCGGCTCGCTGATTCCCAACAGATGTTTCGCGGTCTCGGTGGGCAGTTCGGAGTTGACCCAGCCGACGATGCGCCCGAGGTTCTCCTTCTCGAGTGCGCCGCCGATCCCGTAGCCGCCGAAGCCGCGACCGCCAGCGTCCTGATCCCGGCGACTCGCCTCCATCAGGTCCCGCGCCGCGAGCCGCCGCAGATCCTCGTACTGCGCACCCTGGATCACACCCCACAGCGATTGCACCGGACGGTGGCTGCGCTCGGCGGTCAGCCGGTTGTGTTCGGCGAGGCACCGGATCGCCCACAATCGGGTCCGCTCCAGCGAATTGACCTGATAGGGACGGGTGTTCATCAGCGTCGTCAGTTCGTCGAACGCGAAGATGATGTCGGCGCCGAGTTGGTGCTGGATCTGCATCGACACCTCCGGGGTGAACCGGTGCGTGGTGCCGTCGAGGTGCGACTTGAACGTCACGCCGTCGTCGTCGACCCGCGCGAGCCGCTCCTTGCCCGGCGCGATGACGTCGTCGTTCTCGGCGTCGCGGACCTCCATCGAGATGACCTTCTTGAACCCGACGCCCAGTGACATCACCTGAAAGCCGCCGCTGTCGGTGTAGGTCGGACCCGGCCAGTTCATGAACCGGCCCAGTCCACCGGCGGCGTCGATGATCGCCGGGCCCGGCTGCAGGTACAGGTGATAGGCGTTGGCCAGCACCGCCTGCGCCCCGAGGTCCGCAACCGCCTCGGGTAGCACGGTCTTCACCGTCGCCTTGGTCCCGACCGGGATGAAGGCCGGGGTGGCGATGTCCCCGTGCGGCGTGTGGATCACACCCGTCCGGCCGAGAGTGCCCTCCAACGGGGTGCCGAGCTCGAAACTGCGGTCGGGGGCGTGGTCGGTGTCGTCGGGCGTGGTCACGCCCGTGATCATCTCAGACGTCGGCGATGGCCAGACCGACGCGCGCCCACCGTTCCGACGCGCACCGACCGGGGCGCGCGTTCGAACGGGCGGCGCGCGTCACCGCGGGGCGTCGCAGGCAGGCGCAGGTGCATCCTCGAAGAACGGCTTGCCCTTCGGCAGGAGGTAGAGCACGTCGAGGATCACCGGGGTCTTCGTGAGGTTGCGTCCGACGTGGGTGTTCTTCTCACCTTCGGGCTCGACGATCAGCTGGCCCTGGCGGTAGATGACGGGTTTGCAGTCCGCACCCGGGTGGGTCAGCGTTCCCTGCTTGACGATCCCCACCAGGCGGCCGTCGTGGAAGTGCCATCCCGTGGTGCCGCCCGGCGCGATGGTGATCTCACGGACCGTCGCCTGCCCTGGTCCGGTGATGAACGGCAGCAGGCCGGCGGGGATGTCGGCCTGGGCGAGGTTCACCGCGCTGATCCCGGAACTCGGTGTGGCGCCCGCCGTTCCGGTCGGAAGCGCGACGGCGACGAGCGCGCAGCCCGTCGAGACGATCGCCAGACGGGTGAGCTTTCGGAACAATCGCACGGGGGTCATCGGCGCAGATTAACCCGCCGCACAACGACAGCGACGACGATTGCGGCGATGAAATATCGCTCGCAACCGTCGTCGCTTCGTCAAT
>NZ_JAEMTF010000150.1 GCF_016462415.1 Williamsia sp.
GAGCGTCCCGTTCACACCGGGAAGGTCGCTGGTTCGATCCCAGCCGGGACCACCACCTCGCACCGCGAGTTCCGTCTTCCGATCGATTCCTGCCGGTGACCGGTGACCGTAGGGTTGAACCCGACATATCCGCCGCACCCGCGGATCGGCACCGAGTGAGGACCACGCCTGCGATGACTGACCAATCGGAGTCCACCGCCCGTACCGATGCCGACTCACCGTCGGACGACCCCGGTGGGCTGCTGCCCGACGCGCTGCAGCGACGGCGGGACAAGATCGCAGAGAAGCCCACGCTCAACCTGGTCTACCGGATCGGCGTCGGCGTCATCGGCACCGCGGTCCTCATCGTCGGCATCATCGCGATCCCGTACCCGGGCCCCGGCTGGCTGATCGTCTTCGCCGGCCTCGGCATCCTCGCCACCGAGTTCTCCTGGGCGCACCGCCTGCTGATCTTCGCCCGCGGCAAATACGACGCGTTCGCCGACTGGCTCAAGAAACAACACTGGTCGGTGCAACTTCTCTTCGGCGTGTTCACCTTCGCGATCGTCGTCGCGACCCTGTGGATTCTCGGTGCTCTCAAGCTCGCCGGGGGCTGGGTCGGCATCGAGTGGAGTTGGCTCCAGAGCCCCATTCTCTGACCGTCCCCGACCTCTCCGGGGTCGGCGCGCGCGGAATCCGGTGGCCGCGGCCGATACGATCATGGGGCTGATTGCCGCGGCCGGTCGCCGCGGTGGTCGATTTTGTCTGTGACCACCGAGGTCACCACATCTGAGGAGCTGTCACCGTGCCCGAGAATTCCGTAGTCACCAGTCCAGCCACGATTCGTGTGCCGGCCGGGACCACGGCGGGCACCGCGCTGCGCGAGGCCGGCGCCGAGAACAAAGGCCCGGGCGCCGTCGTGGTCGTCCGCGATCCCGAGGGCGCACTGCGTGACCTCTCGTGGACCCCGGATGCCGACGTCGACGTCGAACCGGTCATCGCGGCCAGCGACGCGGGCCGCAGTGTCATCCGCCACTCGGCCGCGCACGTGTTGGCGCAGGCCGTCCAGGAACTCTTCCCCGACGCCAAGCTCGGTATCGGACCGCCGATCACCGACGGCTTCTACTACGACTTCGACGTCGCCGACCCGTTCACCCCGGACGATCTCGTGGCGCTCGAGAAGAAGATGAAGCAGATCATCAAGTCGGGTCAGCGGTTCTCCCGACGGGTCTACGACTCGCTCGACGCGGCCAAGGCCGAACTCGCCGACGAGCCGTACAAGCTCGAGCTCGTCGACGACAAGGGCTCGGCGGACGACCCCGAGGTGATGGAGGTCGGTGGCGGTGAACTGACCGCGTACGACAACCTCAACCCCCGGACCGGCGAACTGATCTGGTGCGACCTCTGTCGCGGTCCGCACGTCCCGACCACCAAGTACATCGCCGCGTTCAAGATCACCCGCAGCTCCGCCGCCTACTGGCGCGGCGACCAGGCGAACGCCGGCCTGCAACGCATCTACGGCACGGCCTGGGAGTCGACCGAGGCGCAGGACGCCTACCTCGAACTGCTCGCCGAGGCCGAGCGCCGCGACCATCGTCGCCTCGGTGTGGAACTGGACCTGTTCAGCTTCCCCGACGAGCTCGGCTCGGGTCTGCCGGTGTTCCACCCCAAGGGCGGGATCATCCGCAAGGAGCTCGAGGACTACTCGCGGGCCCGCCACTCCGCGGCCGGCTACGAGTTCGTCAACACCCCGCACATCACCAAGGGGCACCTGTTCGAGGTCTCCGGTCACCTGGACTGGTACCGGGACGGCATGTTCCCGGCGATGCACGTCGACGAGGAATTGAACGACGACGGCACGATCCGCAAGCCCGGTCAGGACTATTTCCTCAAGCCGATGAACTGCCCGATGCACAATTTGATCTTCCGGGCGCGTGGACGGTCCTACCGCGAACTGCCGTTGCGGCTCTTCGAGTTCGGGTCGGTCTACCGGTACGAGAAGTCCGGCGTCATCCACGGATTGACCCGCGTCCGTGGCATGACGCAGGACGACGCGCACATCTACTGCACCCGCGACCAGATGGCGGGGGAGCTGACGTCGCTGCTCACCTTCGTCCTCGATCTGCTCTCCGACTACGGCCTCGACGACTTCTACCTCGAGCTGTCCACCCGCAACCCGGAGAAGTCGGTCGGCTCCGACGAGGTCTGGGAGGAGGCGACCGCGACGCTCGCGGCGGTCGCGGCCGACTCGGGTCTCACGTTGGTTCCCGATCCCGGGGGCGCGGCGTTCTACGGACCGAAGATCTCGGTGCAGGTCAAAGACGCCCTGGGGCGCTACTGGCAGATGTCGACGATCCAGCTCGACTTCAACCTGCCCGACCGCTTCGAACTCGAGTACACCGGCAACGACGGTGCCAAACACCGGCCGGTGATGATCCACCGCGCCCTGTTCGGATCGATCGAGCGCTTCTTCGGAGTCCTCACCGAGCATTACGCCGGCGCGTTCCCGGCCTGGCTGTCCCCGGTCCAGGTGGTCGGCATCCCGGTCGCCGAGGACTACGCCGCACACCTGCAGGGTGTGGTCGACACGCTGCGCGCCGGCGGTATCCGCGCCGAGGTGGACCACTCCGAGGACCGCATGCAGAAGAAGATCCGCAACCACACGACCGGTAAGGTCCCGTTCATGATGCTCGCCGGCGACCGCGATCTGCAGGCGGACGCCGTCAGCTTCCGCTTCCGCGACGGCACCCAGGTCAACGGCGTACCGGTCGACCACGCGGTCGCCGCGGTGTCGCAGTGGGTCTCGGCACGACGCAACGAGTCGCCGACCGCGGATTTCTTCGCCCACCTGGCCGGTACCGAGACCACGAGCGGCGCCGGAGCACAGTGACCGAGGAGCAGATCCGCGACAGCGGCGCCGGCGAACCCGACCGGCTGTCGCGTCTGTGGAGTCCGCACCGGATGTCCTACATCACCTCCGCGGTCAAGGGGTCCGACTCCGGGTCGGCGGCGTCGAGTCATCCGTTTCTCGACATCCCCAGGCTGTCGGACGAGGACGGTCTGGTGGTGGCCCGTGGGGAGTCGGTGTACGCGGTGCTCAACCTGTACCCCTACAACCCGGGGCACTCGATGATCGTGCCGTACCGTCAGGTCGCCGACCTCGAGGATCTGACGCCCGCGGAGAGCGCCGAATTGATGGCGTTCACCCAGAAGCTGATCCGGGCCATCAAGACGGTGTCGCGTCCGCATGCGTTCAACGTGGGACTCAACCTCGGTACCGCGGCCGGCGGATCGTTGGCCGAACACCTGCACCAGCACGTCGTCCCGCGGTGGGGCGGCGACGCCAACTTCATCACGGTGATCAGCGAGACGAAGGTGATGCCGCAGCTGCTGCGCGACACCCGCTCGCTGCTCGCCGACGCGTGGACGGCCCTCGGAGACTGACATGGCACGTTTTCTCAGCATCACCGGTCGGGCAGGGATGTCCAAGATCACCGTGCCCATCGCGCGCAGCCTCCTCAAGATCGGTCTGACCCCCGACGCGATGACCGTGATCGGCACCGTCGCCTCGGTGGCCGCGGCGGTCACGCTGTTCCCGATGGGTTACCTGCTCGCCGGTGCGTTGGTCATCTGGCTCTTCGTCATGTTCGACATGATCGACGGCGCCATGGCACGTGCCCGCGGGGGCGGGACGCGCTTCGGCGCCGTCCTCGACGCCACCTGTGACCGCATCGCCGACGGCGCGATCTTCGCCGGTCTCGGTTGGTGGGCCGTCGTGCACTCCGACCACGAGATCCTGTTCATCGGGTTGATGATCTGCCTGGTCACCTCCCAGGTGATCTCCTACGCCAAGGCCCGGGCCGAGGCGAGCGGGCTGAACGGCAACGGCGGACTGATCGAGCGGCCTGAGCGGCTCATCATCATCCTGGTCGGCGCCGGGCTCAGCCAGCTCGCGATGCCGTGGCTGATCCACGTCGCGGTCTGGGCGCTCGCCGCGGGCAGTGTGATCACCGTCGGCCAACGCATGCTGTCGATCTCGAACTCCCCGGGCGCCCGCGACCTCCTGCCGATCGAGAACAAGTCGGAGCAGACCGCCACCGAGCAGACCACCGAATCCGAGCCGCCCAGGTGAGTCTCGCAGGACGGGTGGCCGATTGGGGATATGGCGCTGGATGGTCGATGGTGCGCCGGCTCCCCGAACGGACCGCGCGGCGGGCGTTCGACACCGTCGGGGCACGCGTCGGCGCCCGCGGCGGACCGGACCAACTCCGGCGCAACCTCTCCCGCGTGTTGGGCGTCGCGCCCGCCGAGGTGCCTGCAGAGCTCATGCGCGACGCGATGCGGTCCTACGCCCGCTACTGGTGCGAGGCGTTCCGCCTGCCCGCCATGGACTTCGCCACCGCGGCATCCCGGGTGTACGTCGCGCCACCGGATCTGGCGAACTTCGAGACCGCCTACGCCAAGGGCAAGGGTGTGGTCTTCGCGCTGCCGCACAGCGGGAACTGGGACATGGCCGGCGTGTGGCTCGTCCAACGAACCGGGCAGTTCGCGACGGTCGCCGAGCGGCTCGAGCCCGAGTCGCTGTTCCAGAAATTCGTCGACTTCCGCGAAAGCCTGGGCTTCGAGATCTTTCCGCTCTCCGGGGGAGAGCGTCCACCGTATGAACAACTGGCGCAACGACTCCGCGACGGTGGTGTCGTCTGCCTGCTCGGCGAGCGGGATCTCGCCAAGCACGGTGTCCCGGTGGAGTTCTTCGGAGAGCCGACTCGCATGCCCGCGGGCGCGGCCAAACTGGCCATCGACACCGGCGCCGCGCTGATGCCGGTGCACCACTTCTTCACCGATGGTCCGAATTCGCAGATCCTGTGCGACCCGCCGATCGACGTCTCGGACGGTGTCGGACCGGCGACGCAGGCCGTCGCCGACGCCTTCGCCCGGAACATCGCTGCGCACCCGCAGGACTGGCACATGCTCCAGCCGCTGTGGGAGGCGGACTGGTCCGACGAACGACGTGCTCGCATCGAGAGTCCGGGCCGATGAAGATCGGGATGATCTGCCCCTACTCGTTCGACACCCCGGGCGGGGTCCAGGCCCACGTTGTCGAACTCGCCCAGGTGTTCATCGAGCGCGGACACACGGTGAGCGTCCTCGCGCCTGCCGGAAACGACACGACACTGCCGGACTACGTCGTCTCGGTGGGCCCGGCATTGGCCATCCCGTACAACGGGTCGATCTCCCGGGTGAACTTCGGGCCGAAGGCCTACGCCCGTATCCGGGAGTGGTTGCGCGACGGCGAGTTCGACGTCCTGCACGTGCACGAGCCGAACGCCCCGAGTATCTCCATGCTGTCACTGATGGTGGCCCAGGGGCCCATCGTGGCGACGTTCCACACGTCGACGACGAAGTCGTGGTGGCTCAGCACCTTCCAGGGCATCCTGCGCCCGTACCACGAGCGCATCGTCGGCAAGATCGCCGTCTCGGAGCTGGCCCGCCGCTGGCAGATGGAGTCGCTGGGGTCGGATGCGGTCGAGATCCCCAACGGCATCCACGTCTCGGCCTTCGCCGACGCGCCCCCACTCGAGGGTTTCCCGCGGGAGGGGCGCACAGTGCTTTTCCTCGGCCGATACGACGAGCCGCGCAAGGGCATCGACGTGTTGATGCGTGCACTGCCCGCGATCGTCGCCCGCTTCCCCGACATCACCGTGCTCGTCGTCGGCGGCGGCAACGAACGCGCGTTACGCCGACGCGCGGGCACGCTGGCTGATCACCTCGTCATCCTCGGCCAGGTCGACGACGCGACGAAGGCGCGCGCGCTGGCCTCGGCGGATGTGTACTGCGCGCCCAACCTGGGTGGCGAGAGCTTCGGGATCGTGCTGGTGGAGGCCATGGCCGCGGGTGCCGCCGTCGTCGCCAGCGAACTCGACGCGTTCCGTCGTGTCCTCGACGACGGACGTTCGGGACGTCTGGTGACGACGGGCAACGGTCAGGCGTTGGCCGCCGGCGTCATCGACCTCCTCGGTGACGACGCGGCCCGCTCCGAGCTCACCGCCCGGGCGTTCGAGCGCGCCCAGCGCTTCGACTGGTCGCGCATCGCCGACCAGATCCTGCAGGTCTACGAGACCGTCACCGTGGGTGCGGATCCGGTGTTCGTGAGTGACTGACCCGGACACCCGACTTCTGCGCGACCCGACCGAACAACCGACGAGACCGGCCAAGGGGTAGAACATGACTGTTTCGGCGTTGACGATCCTCGTCACCGGCATCGTCGTGCTGGTGGTGGTGATCGTGTTCGGGTGGATCTACAAGACCGCGAACCGACTCGATCGCCTGCACGTCCGCGTCGACCTGGCCTGGCAGTCCCTCGACGCCGCGCTGGCCCGTCGCGCCGTCGTCGCCCGCACGATCGGCTCCGGTCTCGGCGCCGACGGGCGGGAACTCATCGCCGCCGCCGACCGCGCCGAACGCGCCGACCGGACCGCACGTGAGTCCGCGGAGAACCAGGTGTCGTCGCATCTCGCGCAGGTCGACACGTCCACGCTGCGTGCACAGGTCGTCGCCGAACTCGCCGACGCCGACGCCCGGGTGATGATCTCCCGGCGGTTCTACAACGACGCCGTGCGCGACACCCTCGCGCTCCGCGGCCGGCGCCCGGTGCGGTGGTTGCAGCTCGGCGGCACCGCGGAGATGCCGCGTTACCTCGAGATCGTCGAACGTGTTGTGATCTGAGTCATCGCCCGGGTGAAGCTTCGCGGGAGACGTCCGTCGAACGACTCGGCCCTGCGCAGGTCAGCCGCTGCCAGGGGCCTAGAATCGACGCGACACCCGGTGTTGTCTGGCCACGCAGCGGTCGAACAGCGGAGAACACAGCAAGTAGATCGTCGCGCCTGCAGGCGCGCGTCAGGAGAGCATCACAATGAGCAACAGCCACGAGAACGAGACCTCCCAGCCGATTGGCCCGGGCACCGCCCGGGTCAAGCGTGGAATGGCGGAGATGCTCAAGGGCGGTGTGATCATGGACGTGGTCACCGCCGAACAGGCAAAGATCGCGGAAGACGCGGGCGCGGTGGCGGTGATGGCACTCGAGCGGGTTCCCGCCGACATCCGTGCCGAGGGCGGCGTGTCGCGGATGAGCGACCCCGACATGATCGACTCGATCATCTCCGCGGTGTCCATCCCGGTCATGGCCAAGGCCCGCATCGGCCACTTCGTCGAGGCGCAGATCCTGCAGAGCCTCGGTGTCGACTACATCGACGAGTCCGAGGTCCTCACCCCGGCGGACTACCGCAACCACATCGACAAGTGGCAGTTCACGGTCCCGTTCGTCTGCGGCGCCACCGGTCTCGGCGAGGCACTACGACGGATCACCGAGGGAGCGGCCATGATCCGTTCCAAGGGTGAGGCCGGAACCGGTGACGTGTCCAACGCCACGACGCACATGCGCACCATCCGCGACGAGATCCGGCGCCTGACGTCGATGCCGGAGGACGAGTTGTTCGTCGCCGCAAAGGAACTGGGCGCACCCTACGAGCTCGTCGCCGAGGTCGCGAAGGCGGGCAAACTGCCCGTCACGCTGTTCACCGCGGGCGGAATCGCCACCCCGGCCGACGCCGCGATGATGATGCAGCTCGG
>NZ_JAEMTF010000057.1:0-4582 GCF_016462415.1 Williamsia sp.
GTCGAGCAATTCCTCGTGGAAGCCGCCGATGCCGCGCTCCCGGTCGACGAGATGGATCTCGAGGATCCAGTGGCACTGCCGCCCGCGGCTGTCGAGACGTCGCATGGGCTGATCGCTGCCGGGAGCGACATACGACGCGATCGTGTCGTGGGCGATCTTCTCGTGCGGGAACTCCCCGATGAGGTGACCGGCGATGTCGCCGCCGAACTCCCAGCCCGCGTCCGTGGCGAGCGCGACGACGTGCTCGTACAGCTGCTCGCCGGTGATGTCGGGATGGGCGTCGAAGTGAGCGCGGCCGGCGTCGAAGACCGCCGGGAGGCTCGTCCGAAGGGAGTGTTTGACCGGATCGGACCCCAGCACCCAGGTGCGCCCGAAGTCGGCCTCCCAGTCGTCGAACAGCGGACCGAAATCGCAGAACACGATGTCGTCGTCGGTGAGAACCCGGTCGGCGGGGTTCTCCCGGTATGGATGCAGGGTGTTGATGCCGCCGCGGACGATTCGCTTGTGCCAGAAGCGTGAGACGCCGAACATCTCGGCGGCCAGATCGCGGATCTCGTTGCTCACCTGTTTCTCGGAGGCGCCGGGACGGATGAGTCCGCGTTCGTCGATCGCGTCGAACAGAGAGACGGCCTTGGCCTGGGCGTCGAGGAGTTCGGCGACCCGGACCGGCTCGTCGACGATGTTGTCGGACATGAGACGAACCTAGTGCGCGGAGTGCTCCGATCGCGACCCGTCGGCGACGTCGTCGGCTGCGCGCGCGTGGCGGTTGCGGACGACCAACACCACGACCAGCGCCCAGATCACGAGCAGGGCGATGGTCAGACCGAGGCCGTAGGGGCGGTCCAGGATGGTGCCGCTCTGCTCGTTGCCGGGGGCGATCTTCGACTCCGGCCGCGGATACATGACGGGGAACGCCAGGAGCAGCACGAGCAGCGTCGCCGAGGCACCGGCGAGGACCGGCGGCCACCACCGTTGCGGCAGGATCGTCTTGACGCCGTGGCCGGCAGCAATGCACGCGGGAGCGAAGATCGCATCGTGGGCGATGAGTCCGCCGATGAGCCACACCACGATCGAGGTCTTGTCGGCGGTGGTCATGTCCCACATCAGCGATATCCCGTACCAGCCGATGGGCAGCGCGGCGAGGATCAGGACCAGACGTATGACGCGGACGGTCATGTGACCTCGATCCGGGTCAGCCATTTGGTCTGCAGCACGCCCGGGCGGTTGGGGGTGATCAGCCGACACGGGAAGCCGTGGTCGATGGTGAGGGTCTCGCCGTGGAGTTCGAGGGCCACCAGGGACGCCGGGTTACGGGCGAAATTGGCGGGTAGGACGCTGACGCCGTAGAGGCCGCGCTCCAGCGAGACGAAGCGGACGTCACGGTCGGTGTCGCCGCCCACCATCTCGACGAGGTCTCGGACACGCACGCCACGCCATTTCCCCTGCGCGCTCCACCCCTCGACACAGGCGATCGGGAGATCGCTGTCGTGCTGAGGTAGTCGGCGCAGCTGATCGAGGGTCAGCGTCATGGTCTTCCCGTTCGCGGCGAGGGTGAGCGCGTAATCCGGAGCACTGGCGCCCTCGACCACACCGGCGGCCTCGGCGGTCCGGTTGATGGGCACGCCCAGCGGACCCTCACCGGAACGCGGTGCGAGGAAGGAGATCCAGCGCAGGAACGGGACGGTCTGACCCGCGAACGCCAACACCGCGAGCCCTGCGGCCACGAACGACCCCCGCAGGATCGCCCGCCGCGACACCCCACGGTGGGGTCGGGGTGATCCGGGGTCGACGAACGGTGCGTAATCCGGTGGCGGCGGGTCCCGAGGGACGGCCGGTGGCCGCGAGTCCTCGGTCATCGGGTCGCCTCCTCGGGATCGACGGGTGCCGGCGTCGGGTCGTTGTCGATCGCGTCGGTGGACTCCAGCGGGGACCGGAACGCGGCCTGGATGATGGGTAGTTTCACCGCGATGTGCACCATCAACGCGGCGACGATGACGTAGGACATCGCGTAATGCGTTGTGGTGAAAAAGAATTTCCACGGGTAGAACTGCGCGGTGTTCATCAGACCGGTGAACAGCTGGAAGATCATCGAGCTGACGAGCACGGCGATGGACAGGCGTTCCAGCGCGCGCAGCGGTGAGCCGATGACCGGCCGCGCGAACAGCTTCGGGTACACGAGCTGCAACTTGATCAACAGCAACGGGATCGCGGCGGTCCCGGTGATCACGTGCAGGCCCTGGCTGAACCGGTAGAGCCACGGCGGGTCCGACGGGAAATAGAACCAGCTCGGCGGGTGCTGGATCCAGTGACTCAGCAGGCCCGTCGCGAAACAGATGACGACGCAGATGCCCAGCATGAGCCCGACGCGGGCGACGATTCGCGGGCTCCTCGCGCCGATGTCGCGGTCCGGGGCGGGCGGTTTCGTGAACCCGATCGTGAGGAAAACACCGAGCAACTCGCGGAACCGACCGGTCGACGGAACCGCAGAGGTCTCATCGGTGTGGTCGGGCTGCGAAGTGCTCACACCCTATATTCGCACCGAAGTCCGATTCGGCTTGGTGAACGGCCACGACAGACACATACGTCAGGCTTCGGAAACATTTGGGCTGTCATGGGTTGTCGCCGCCGCCGGCGGGATCACCGGCCGAGCGGTCGTCGGGGGCCGGGTCGTTCGTGGTCGGTGACGGATCCCGGGTGGGCGTCGGATCCGGTGTGGGCGCGGGCTCCTGTGTCGTCACCGGAGGCGGACTCGGCGACGGCTGCGGGGTTGTCGGCGAAGGACCGGGTGGCTGGGGGTTCGACGGGGGCACGGTCGGCGCTGCACCCGATCCGCCGCCGGACCGTGGAGCCGTCGGGCGCGTCGCCACTTCGCGCGGCGGGGTGACGGCGGCGGTCACCGGGCGAACCGGGGCGGCCGGGTTCGTTCCGGTCGCGCGCTGGATCCGGAGTACCGCGGCGGTCTGTTCGGCCGACGGGGTGGCGATGGTGACGGCGTTGCCCGCGGCGTCGAGACCGGTGATGCTGCCGTCGGCCCGGATGACCGCAGTTCGTCCGACGAGGTCGGGTGCCCCGGGGATGATTGCAGCACCCGCAGTGCCTGCCGCGCTGGATGTGGTCGACCCGCCGTGATGGTCCCCGCTGGGGACCATCACCACCGACGAGGTTCGAGGGTCGCTCGTCACCCACACGGTCAGGATCACTGCACACGCGATGACGACGATCGAGGACACCACGCCGAGCCACGCCCGTGCCCGGGTGGAGACGCCGCCGGACGCGGCTGGGGTCTTCGCGATCTGTGCCCGGAGCGCCGCTTTGGTCGCCTCGTAGTCGAGCGGTTCACTCACACGGTTCTCCTCGTGCCCGGCCGTGTGCCCACACACGAATTCGGGTAACAATAGCAAAACTGCAGGCGCAAAGAGTGTCGTGACCAGCTGTTTTGCGTACGTAACAGTATGGCGAAGGTGTCAGTGGCGGCGCGGGTTGGGCTCGTCGTACATCTGGGCGAGGCGCGCGTTGTAGGCCGCGAGCGCGGCCTCGTCGCTGTCGATGTCGTCGGCCTCGCCGTCGTCGCCCATCGTGGCCGACCGGCGTGCGCTGTCGAGCCACGACTGGCGCCGGGGGCGGTCCGGGTCGGGGTTGGTCTCGGCGCGGATCCACTGACCCGCGACCAGCACGAGCAGCAGCATCATCAGTCCGTCGCCGCCGAACCACATGATGGCGCCCGCGATGTTCTGGTCGGCCAGCGCGCTCGGCCCCCATCCCATGCGGGAGTCGCCGTACGCGGGCGCCAACGGTCGGTCGGTGAGCATCAGGATGACGCCGACGAGGGTGTCGGGACCCATCGAGATGAGCAGCGTCACGAAGCGCACGGGGTGCGACAGGTCGTGGCCGCTGAACTCGCCGCCGATCGTCGGCAGCAACAGCAGGTAGCCGCTCACCAGGTAGACCACCGACTCGGTCTCGTGGATCCACATGTTCTCGCTCATGGCCTGCTGAAAACCGGTGAGGTGCGTGCCCACCAGCACCGCGGCGTAGAGCGGGACCGAGAACGCCGGCGAGGTGAAGAACCGGGTGACACGGTGCGTCATGAACCCGCGCAGTCGCGCAGCGCCCGTGGGACCGAGGGTGTCGAGACCGAGACGAATCGGCTGGGCGACCACCAGCAGCAGTGGGATGACCATGATCAGCATGAGGTGCACGAGCATGTGCACCCAGAACAGGTGGTGCGAGTACATCGCGACGCCGGAGTTGATCGCCACCACCAGGACCACCATCGCGCCGAACCAGCTCAGGGTGCGGTGGATGGGCCAGCCCGATGGACTCTGGCGCGCCGCGCGGCGGACGCCGACCAGATACAGCGCCGTCGTCACGGCCATGACCACCCACCAGACGGGGGTGATGGTCCAGTCGGACAGCAGATCGGGGCGGGTCATCGGGGACATGGATCAGGCTTTCGGTCGGGTGAACTCCACTATCCGCCTGTCCGATTCGCACTCAGGTGTCCACCTGCGCGATTGCGAGCCACATCACCGCCGAACGTGCCGAAACCGCCCGCCGACCGTGCCGAGACGGCAAGAGCGAA
>NZ_JAEMTF010000057.1:4682-28726 GCF_016462415.1 Williamsia sp.
GAAGCGAGTCGGTCAGTACCCCACCGACCGCATGGGCGCCGGGTCCCACAGTCCCGACCTGGTGGCGTCGCCGATGGTCAGCTTTGCCGTCGGCGCGGGATCGATCGGGGTGAACCGCTGCAGCGAGCCCCAGTCCATCCCCCAGTCGTTGCGGACGTAGGTCGGGAGCAGCGTCGGCCGCAGCATCGCCTCGGTGAGTCCCAGCGGTCCGCCGGCCTTGCCCGACATCCACGTCTGGCTGTTCTGACGGGTCGCGTCCGCGTCGGGCAGGATGCGCCACTTGGGCACCTCCTCGACGCCGTGACGCACCGCCATCGGCTGCTGGCACGGGAAGAAGAAGGCGGGCAGCCAGTCGATGAAGACCGGATCGGTCCGTCCCACGACGTCGTTCAGGGTGCGCATCGTGCTGATGCGCGGCGGGGTGATGGCGAGCCACTGATCCGACGCCGCGGAGGTGTCCTCGGCGAGGATCCGCACCACGGTCGCGCCGCGGGGCGACTCGTCCAGCGGGAACCGCAGGTTGCGCCACGTGGGCGCCTCGCCGACGTCGATGGGCGACATCTGGCCGACGGGGGTGACCACGCCGCCCGCGCCGACCCGGCCGAACTGCATCCGGAACTTCTGTCCGGGATGGACGACGTTGACGCCGTCGACGGCCTCCACCGCGCCGGCCACCGACACCGACAGCAGCGGCGCGGACGAGGAACGCTTGGGCATCTGGTACCAGCTCGAGGTCAGCGAACCGCCGCTTCCGCCGAAGCTGCCGAGCACCGGGGTGTTCGACGGGGACAGACCGAACGGGAGTCGCACCGTCGAACCGTTCACCCCGCGCACGCCCTGACCGCCGCCGGTGCCGCCCTCGACGGAATCGCCGCTGCCGGTGTCGTCGGAGCCCGCACTGTTCTGGGCGGTGTTCTGCGCCGACGCGGTGTCGCTGTCGTCCTCGGTCGAGTCCACCGACAGGTCGTTCGGGACACCGTTCGGGCTGAACCCCGTGCTGCCGCTGCCTGCCAACGCTGAGCTGACCGACACGTCGTTCTGTCCGGCAACTCGGGCGGGCCGCAATTGGCCGGCGTTGGGATCGGTTTCCACCAGCACGTCGTTGGCCAGCCCGCAGATGTTGCCGCTGAGCGCGCGTGCGTTGGACGTCGCCCAGGAGAACGAATCACGTTGCGTGTAGGCGGCTTTGACGAATGAGAGGACCTGGAAGAGGACCACCAGGGTCACGATGAGCGGCAGCGTCGCGCCGCGGAACCACCCGAACCGCCCGGTCGAGGTGCCGGACACGACGTCGTCGTCGACGTAATCGTCGCGGAAGTGCTGCCACAGTCCGACCGCGGCGACGACGACGGCGAGCGCCAGGATGAACCAGCCGATCTTGATGCCGGCGATGACCGGGGTGCGGTCCCACCAGGGCACGCCGTAAGGACCCACGAACCACCAGCCGTTGGGGCCCATGAACGCGATGCCGGCGACGAAGATCGCGGCAGCAGCGAACAGCGTGCGGTTGCGACGTCGGCGCAGCAGGGCAGGGGCCGCCATGGCGCCGGCCGCGGCGGCCACCGCACCCGCGATGCCCGCGTAGACGCCGAAGTGGTGCGTCCACTTCGTGGGAGTGAACGCCATGAAGAACATGGTCCCGAACATGACCGCGATGAGTCGCCACACCGGGCCCTTGGCGATGCCGTCCGGGCGACGCCTGCGCAGCATGACCAGCAGCACCAGGCCGAGGCACAGGATCATCATCAGCACACCGAAGCGACGGGTCAGCGAACCGTCGACGGTCGGCAGCATCAGGTAGTAGAAGCGCACCGGCTCCTGCCACCACTCGAGCGTCGGACCGACCTTGCTGCTCACGGTCGAGGCGGTGATGACGCCCGACAGCGTGTTGTCGGCGAATATCTCGTAGAGCACCGCCGTGCCCGCGGCCAGGATCGGCGCCACCAGCGGCAGGATGCCGTCGCGGTGTCGGCGCTTGGACAGGCGGGTGATCAGGGGTCGGATGCCGGCGAGCAGGGCCGCGACGGCCATCAGTCCGCCGGGGGCCAGGGCAAGGGTGAACGCGGCGACGACGGTCGCGATAGCGAGGGGGAGGAACCGGCCGGTGGCGATGGACCGGTCCACCGAACACCAGGTGAGCAGCGCGCCGACGGCCATGGCCGGCTCGGGGCGCAACCCGTTGTTCAGCGGCAGCCAGATGGCGAGGAACACCATCGCCGCGGTCCAGAGTGCCGGAGTGCTGTGCCGCACCGTGCGGCCCAGGCGGGGGATGACCTCGCGGCTGATCAGCCACCAGCCCAGCAGGCCGAGTGCGAACGCGGGCAGACGCATCCAGGGGGCGGCGAGGCTGACGTGCGTCATCGCGCCGATCACCTGGTAATGCCACCCGAACGGATCCTGCGGCACACCGAAGTAGCGGTAGTAGTTGTCGGCGTACCCGGCCTTGGCGGCGATCCGGCCGACCGAGAAGTTGTAGCCGTCGTCAGAGGTGTTCGTGCCGAGGAACCACCAGAGCCCCAGCAGGACGAACACCACGCCGTCGATCGGGCGGACCCGCCACCAGCTCGACGGCAGGAATTTGCGGAGCTTGCTGCCCCGACCGTCGCGGGCGTCGAGGATGCCCAGCGCGATCAGTGACAGCAGCGTCATGACGATGCCGATGACGATCGCGAGGAACTTCAGCGTCGACGGGGTGGTGACGAACCGGGTGTCGATGGTGGCCCGCAGTGATAACCCCTGCGATGAGGCGGTGGACGGCAGATCCGTGTAGACGCCGACGATCTGCGGGCGCAGGTTCGGATCGGCCACGTCGAAGGTCAGCTGGCCGTCGCCGCTCGCGCCCACGATCTCGCCGCGGGTGCGTTCCCCGTCCGAGCGCAGGGTGATCACACAGGACGAGTTCGACTGCGCTGCTGCGCGTTCGGTGTTGAGCAGTACGACGCCGCGATCGATCACCTGGATGGTGTCGGAGGAGACCTGGACGAACAGGCCGCGTGCGCTGGCGTCGGCGCCGTCGGTCGGGATCGTCGAGAGCAGGTTGCCGCCCGAGGCGGGCAGGCTCGCGGCGAGTGAGCAGGGCACCGACACGTTCATGTCGATGGGGACGAACGACACCAGTGGTGCGGCGACGTTGTTGACCTGCCCCTGCGGCCAGGACAATTCGGCGGTGGTCTGGTTCACCGGCAGCAGCGGTGTGAGCAGTGCCAGCAGGAAACCGAGCAGACCGGTGACCGCGGACGCGATCTTGACGTACCGGTAACGCTCCGGGGTCATCTGGATCCTTTTCCCGCGCGAGGGCGGTTGGGTCGCTGCGGAATCGACGTCGGAGTCGGGTTCGGCGGGCGTGGCTTCAGTCATCGGTCGAGACCACCCTTATCGAACCCTCCCGGGACCAACCCCAGCGATCGTGTGTTCCGGTCGAGATACGGGCGGTCGCCGCGTCGGTGGCCAGCGGCGTGAGCCGCTCCACCGAACCCCAGTCGCGGTACCAGTCGTTGTCGAGGTAACTCGGCATGGTGGTCGCGCGTGCGGTCGCGTCGGAGACCGCCAACAGACCACCGGCGTCGGCGTCCTGCCACGTCCTCGACTGCGACACCGCGGTGATCCGGTCGGGCAGGATGCGCCACCGCGGCACCGACATCACGCCGTCGGTCGAGGTGATCGGCTGCTGACACGGGAACTGCGCCGCGACGGTGAAGTCGATCAGCGTGGGGTCGCTCGTCCCGACCACGCGCTGCAGCGTCTGCAACTGCGCGGCGCGCGGCGGGGTGACGGCGAGCCACTGATCGCTGTTGACGTTGTTGTCGGAGGCGACCAGACGCATCACGGTGGCGCGCGGCGGGACCACCGACATCGGTACGCGCAGGTTGCGCCACGGCCGGTTGGGCTGCTCGGGTCCCGGGTCGATCGGCATGAACGACGCACCGACGGGCTCGAATTCGCCTGCGGGACCGGGCCGGCCGAACTCGACGTTCAGTTTCTGACCGAACACGCCGACACCGTCCTCGCCGACCGACGAGATCGCGCCGGCGGCGCTGATGACGAGCAGGGGAGTGCTGGTCCGGGCGGGCAGGGTGTACCAGTCGGTGGTCAGCGACGCCTGGCCGGAGTTGTAGCCGAACGACCCGAGGACGGGGGTCGTCTCCGGGTTCAGTCCGAACGGCAGGGCGGCGGTCGAGCCGTTGACGGTGCGGGGACCGTTACCGCCGAGGGTGCCCGCGTAGCCGCCGCTGATGGTGAACGGTTTGGCCACGCTGCCCGCGACGTTCATCTGTCCCGGCTTCGACGACCCGGGCTCCGGGGAGAGGTCGCCGGCGACGCCGGTGGGGGTGAAACCGACCGCGCCGGTTCCCGCGAGGGCGGCCGAGGCCGTCTTCCCGTCGGCGGGGCGCAGGGTGCCACGGTTGGCGTCGGGTTCGACGAGGACCTTGTCGGCCATCGCGCAGGTGTCGCCCCTGAGGGCGTGGACGTTGGCGCCCAGGACGGTGAACTCGTCACCGCGACTGACCGCGGCCTTGGCGAACACCGCGAGCTCGCAGATCACCATGAGCGCGGCGATGACCGCGATGGGTGAGGACGCCAGGACGAGACGGCGACGGTCGCCGGTGTCGGTGACGTGCTCGGCGTCGGCGACGTCGGTCGCCTCGGCGTGCGCGAGGCCGCGATTGGCGGAGAAGTCCAGACGCAGGTGTTGCCACACCGCCAGGGCGCCCGCGAGCACGGCCAGGATCAGGAAGATGGTCGAGACCTGCTGTCCGACGATCACCGGTGCCCGGTCGAACCAGGAGATCCCGAAGTCGTACGCCCACGGCCACGCGTTCTTACCCGCCATCGCCGCGGCCAGCGCGAACAGCAGGCCGGAGACGAACACCGAGAGGTTGCGCGACGAGCGGGCCGCCGACTGGGCCACGGCCAGGGTGGCCGCGGCCGCGAGCGCCGCACCGAAGCCGGCGAAGATGCCGAACTGGATGGTCCATTTGCTGGGGGTGAACGACAGCAGCAGCATCGTCAGCAGGCTCGCGCCGATGACACGCCACACCGGACCCGGGTCGACGCCGCGGATCCGCTTGCGCCGCAGCATCACCGCGAGGACCACGAACAGTGCGGCCACGAGCAGGAGCAACGGGACGCGGCGGGTGAGAGCGCCGTCCTCGGTGGTGACGGTGATGAAGTAGTACCGCAGGTACTCCTGGTTCCAGGAGATGGTCGGACCGACCGTGTAGCGGATCCGGACCGCGTCGTAGACGGTCGCCAGCGTCTGGTCGCGGAACACCACCAGCACGGTGAACGCGGCCGCCGCGAGCACCGGGGCCAGCAGCGGGAGGAGACCCGACTCGCGCCGTCGGGCCAGCAGGATCTTGAGCAACGGTCGGGCGCCGACGACGAGCAGGGCGACGGCGATGATGCCGTGGGGCGCGACCGCGAGGGTCAACCCGGCTGCGCCGGCGGCGAGCGCGGCGGGCAGCAGACGGCGGGTGGCGATCGCCTGTTCCACGCCCCACCAGGTGAGCAGCGACCCGGCGACGATGATCGGCTCGCTGCGCAACCCGCTGTTGAACGGCAGCCAGAATGCGACGAAGACCGCCGCGGCCGCCCAGATGGCCCAGCCGCTGCGTCGGACCGCCGCACCCATCCGCGGCAGCAGCACGCGGCTCAGCACGAACCAGGACACGAGGCCGGCGATCAGGGCCGGGATGTGCATCCAGACACCGGCGGTGGAGACCTCCGACCAGTGCGACAGCAGGCTGTAGTACCAGTCGAACGGGGCCTCGGGCGCGTTGAAGTAGCGGAAGTAGTTCGCGAGGTAGCCGCTGGACTCGGCGGAGCGGCCCATCGTGAGTATGTAGCCGTCGTCGGGCGTGCCGGCACCGAGGAACAGCCAGACCGCGAGGACCGCGGTGACCGCCATGTCGCTGATACGGGGGGCCAGGACCCGCGCCCACGAGCGCACCCCGATCCGGCGGTGGTAGCCGCCGAGCCAGTCGAGGCGGGCGAGCGCGGCCAGGGACAACACGATCGCGAGGATGCCCAGGATCATGGCGGCGAGCTTGATCGCCGACGGGGTGCTGGCGAACCGGTTGTCGATGTCGACGTGGACGCGGAGGCCCTGCGCGGCCGCTGCCTGCACCTGTGGGGTGCTCAGCGTGCTGTAGATGCCGGCGATCTGTGGACGCTTGTCGGGCTCGAGCGTCGTCGACGGTCCGAGACCGACGAACTGCGCGCCCGGGCCGGTGCTGCGGGAGAAGACCTCCAGCGAGCGGCACTGCGGCGAGGCGACCTGCGCGCGTGTGGCGGTCGCGGCGACCGAGTTACGGAAGCTGACGGTCACCGTCGAGGCGTTCGCCGAGATGGTCAGCGCCTTCTGCGCGGCGCGGTCGGCGTTCGTCGGCATCGTCGTCAGCAGCACGCCGCCGTCGGTGCCCAGCGAGCTGAAGAGCGAACACGGGATCGACGCCTGCAGCGCCTGCGGGGTCTGGGCGGTCAGCGGCGCGACCACCGACGGGGTGTCGGGGGACAACGACTGCCCGGAGGGCCAGTCGAAGCTGGACGTGGTCTGGTTCACCGGGAGCAGCGGGGTCAGCGCACACAGGAAAATGCCGACCAAACCGGCTGTCACGGCCACCAGGCGAGCGGTTGTCGCACTGGACAGTCGGGCAGTCATCGGCACGAGCAACGATGCTATGCGATGGACCTGAGACCGCCGCATCTCCCCGATGCGGCGGCCGGGGTTCAGTAGCGGATCGGTGACGGGCTCCACAGGCCGGATCGGGTGGCGGTACCGAGTTCCAGCTGCGCAAGCCGGGTCGTGTCGTTGAACGGCTCGTAGCGCAGGAGCGAGCCCCAGTCGCGACCGATGTCGTTGGTCAGATAGCTCGGGACGGTGGTCGAGTCGAGTGCGACCTCGATCCATCCGAGTGGGCCACCGCCGAACGAGTCCTGCCACGCCGAGACCGCCGCGGACAGGTCGGCGCCGGGCATGATCCGCCACTGCGGGACCTCGGCCACGCCGTCACGGTGGTTGAACGGCCGCTGGCACGGGAACGCCAGCCCGGAGGTCCAGTCGATCTGAACCGGCGCCGAACTGCCGACCAGTGACTGCAGGGTCTCCAGCCTGGGCACCCGGGGCGGGCTCACCACGATGAAGCGGTCCGACGCCAGGTTCTCGTCCTTGGCGACGATGCGGACCGCGGTGGTGTCGGCGGGGAACGAGCTGCGGTAGACCCGCAGGTTCCGCCACGACGGGCTCGGCCCGGGATCGATCATCTCCACGTCACCCGCGGAGGTGAAGTCGGTGTCGCGGCTGGTGCCGTCGGACCGGACGGGGTCGGTGCTGTACTCGAGCTTCAGGTCCTTGCCGTCGTAGTTGCCGGCGACGGCCATCGTCACCAGCGGGGTGTTCGACGTCTTGGCGGGCAGTCGGTACCAGGACGAGGTCAGACGTGCGGGGACCTGGTCGGTGGACGAGTAGCTGCCGAGGACCGGGGTGGTCGCCGGGTCGAGCCCGAACGGCAGCTTCGCGGTGCTGCCGTTGACGCCGGGCTGGTCGTTCTCGCCGCCGCCGGTTCCGCCGGTGTTGTTGGTCAGCACGTCGGGTGACGCGGCCACATTCGAGCTCAGCACGCCCAGCGAATCGGCACTCGCCGCGGAGTCGAGGGTCATCGGCAGGCCGTTGGGGGTGAACCCGCTGGTCAGTGCCGGGCTCTCCTCGGTACCGGCGGGGGCCGGCCCGGCGAGGGGGTCAGGACTACGGCGGTCGATCGGTGTGAGCAGACCCGCGTTCGGATTCGGTTCGACGAGCACCTTGTCGGCCATCGAGCACGGCTTGCCCGCGAGGGCGTCGAGGTTCGACGTCGGCACCGAGAACGAACCGCTCTGGTTGATGCCCGACACGGAGGCGGTGGAGATCTCGAAGGCCACCAGCAGCAGACCGATCACCAGTAGCGGTGCGGCGCGGACGCTGCGCCAGCCGGTGGGGGCCGGGCGCTCGGCCGCAGGTGCGCGGTAGGGGTCACGGAGGTGGAACCAACCGGCGAGCACCAGCGTCAGGACGCTCGCGTACAGCAGCAGGCTGCCCAGCGCGACGCCGAGGCGTACCGGCTGTGACCCGTAGGGCACGCCGTAGTTGGAGATGTAGAAGTACGCGTTGGGGCCGGTGAACGACAGCCCCGTTACGAAGAGGATGAGAGCGGTCACCAGGGTGCGGTTGCGGCGCGACCGCATGGCGTGTGCGCTCATCGCGATCACCGCGATGGCGGCCAACGCGGCGGCCAGCCCGGCGAACACCCCGAAGTGGTGTGTCCACTTGGTGGGCGTGAACATGAGGAAGACCAGGGACGCGAACGTGATGCCCACGATCCGCCGGGTCGGGCCCACCGCGGTCCCGGGGATGCGGTTCTTGCGGAACAGCATCGTGGCGGAGACCAGCAGTCCGACGAACATGATCAGCACCGCGAAGCGACGGCCGACCGAACCGTTGGCCGAGAACTCGAACAGCGCGGAGTAGCGGTTGATCTCGTTGTACCAGCTCAGCGACGGTCCCAGCGCGGTCTTCATCTTCGACGCCTGGACGAACGCGGTGAGGGTCAGGTTGGAGAAGACCACGAAGATGACGAAGGTGCCCGCCGCGAGGACCGGGGCGATCATCGCCAGGTAGGAGATGAGCCGTCCGCGCGAGAACGCGCCCGACTCCTTCGGGTCACCCTGGATCACCTTGCTGCGCTTGATGATCGACATCACCATTGGCCGCCCGCCCGCGATGAGGGCGGCCACGGCCATCAGACCCGTCGGGCCGGCGGCGAGGCTGAACGCGCCGACGGTGCAGGCGATGGCGGCGGGCAACGTGCGCCCGGTGGCGATCGCGCGCTCGACCGAGCACCAGGTCAGCAGCGCGCCGAGGCAGATGATCGGCTCGGGGCGCAGACCGTTGTTGAACGGGAACCACGACGCCATGAACACGAACGCCGCGGTCCACGGGACGAGGCGGTTGGTGGTGGCCGCGCGACCGAGGCGGGGGAGGATCTCGTGAGAGATGATCAGCCACACCGCGATCCCGCACAGCAGCGCGGGCAGGCGCATCCACGGGCTGGCGGTGGTCACGTGGGCCAGCCAGCCGAAGACCTGGTAGTACCAGCCGAACGGGGCCTCCGGGGCGCCGTACCAGCGGTAGTAGTTGGCCGTGTAGTGCGCGTGCTCGGCGACCCGCGACATCGTCAGCAGGTATCCGTCGTCGGAGGTGTTGGCGCCGACGAAATGCCAGACGATCAGGCCGCCGACGACCACCGCGTCGCGCGGGTTGAACCGCCACCAGCGGGCAGGAAGGAATCGGCGGTGCTTGCGGCCGTCGGTGCCGTCGAGGACGCTCAGCGCGGCGAGCGCGACGAGGGTGGCGATGACACCGACGATGATCGCGGTCCACTTGATGACCGTCGACCCGGTGGAGTAGCGCGAATCGATGGTCGCGTGCGCCGTGAGTCCACTGACCTGGCCCGCGGTCGTCGTCAGGTCGGTGTAGATGCCGGTGAGCTGCGGACGCTGATCACCGTCGGAGGTCGCGCCGGTCAGCGGGGCGCCGTCCTCGTCGGTCATGCCGACGAACGACGCGGTGACCGCGTCGGAGGTGGCGGTGACGTCGATGCGTTGACAGTTCTGCGACTGGATCTGTGCGAGCGATGCGCTCACCAGCGGGACGTTGCGGACGACGACCTCGACCGATCGCGCTCCGGGCGGATCGGTGGCCTTGCCGGTGGTGCGGATGAACAGTCCGCGCTCGACTGCCTTGGGGGCGTCTTTGGGCGTGGTGGACACCAGGACGGACTGCCCGGTGGTGCCGAGCTGACCGATGGCCGAACACGGCACGGAGATCTCGACGTCGATGGGGACGTAGCTGATGAGCGGCGCGGAGACCGACCCGATCTGCTGGGACGCCGAGGTGACCTGCGGCCAGTTGATCTGTGCGGTGGTCTGCTTCACGGGCAGCAGCGGGGTGGCCAGGGCCAGCACGAAGCCGAGCAACCCGGCGACGATGGCCACGATCTTGGCGATGCGGATCCGGTCGGGCCGTGACCGTGCTGAGCGTTCTGGGGTCTCCGTCGGAGCGGATGCGCCCGTCACGGGCCTGCTGAGGTCATCGGGCACAAACGATGATGTTAACTACGAACCCTGTGGGCGGGGGTGTCGAGGTCGTGTTGATCTCGCGGTCGTCGCCCTAAGGTGAGCGTCATGTCCACGCATCGGGTGCTGCTGCTCAACGGGCCCAACCTCAACATGCTCGGGGTCCGACAGCCCGAGGTCTACGGCGCCGCCTCACTGGCCGACGTCGAGGCACTTGCGCAGCGCACGGCGTCCGAACTGGGTCTGACGGTGTCGGCGCGGCAGACCAACCACGAGGGCGAGATGCTCGACTGGATCCAGGCCGCCCGCGGGGAGTTCGACGCGATCGTGATCAACCCGGGCGGGTGGACGCACACGTCGGTGGCGTTGCGCGACGCGTTGGTGATCCCGGACGTGCCGGTGATCGAGGTGCACATCAGCAATGTCGCCGCGCGTGAGGAGTTCCGCCACACCTCCTACGTGTCGGGTATCGCGGCCGCGGTCATCGCCGGCTGCGGGGTCCAGGGTTACGACTTCGCGCTGCGCCGGGTCGCAGAACTGCTCGACGGGGAGTGATCTCGGTCACAAGCACTGCGTACGACCGGGGCCCGTTGACCTGCCCCGCGTCTCGTCCGCAAGTATGAAATGTGCACCAATCGGTCCTGTTCAACCGTTGTTTGCCGAGGTGTGCTGGGTGGGATACCCCGCATCCTCCGTTAGTATTTCTCGCAATGCTGTCCAGATGGGCAGTTCTGCGGCGGTGCGAGTGAACCGGCCGCCACCTGGACCACCAGGTGAACCGGTGATCTGGAGGACCGATGCGGGAGCCACGTCATGTCGACCGCTGATACCTCGCGCGACCTGACGGACCCCTCGTCGGAGTCTGCGAAGACCACCGCGACCACCACCGGCGACGACGCCCGGCTGCGCGCTCTCGAGTCCGATCTCGTCCGCTCCCGCTTCAACGTCCTGTCGACCGTCGTCAAGTACATGTCGCAGCCGCGATGGTGGGTCGAGCTGCTCCTCATCGGTGGGCTGTACGCGATCTACTCGGCCATCCGCAACAGCGTCGGCGAGGTCGCCGACAAGGCCTTCGCCAACGGTTACGAGCTCCTGCGCATCGAGGACGCCTGGCACATCGCGTTGGAGCGACCGCTCAACGACTGGGTGCACCACACCCCTATCGTCGCCGATGTGGTCGCGCTGCAGTACGCGACGTTGCACTTCATCGTGACCCCGGGCGTGCTCATCTGGTTGTTCTTCCGTCGAAAGCAGCACTACCGCAAGGTCAGTGCCGTGCTGATCCTCACCACGGTGCTCGCGCTGATCGGCTTCTACTGGTACCCGACGGCACCGCCCCGGCTGCTCACCACCGAGGGTTTCGTCGACATCATGAGCCAGACCGCGTCGTGGGGATGGTGGCCGGAATCGGGTACCCCCGGCTCCGACGCGATCTCCAACCAGTACGCCGCGATGCCGTCACTGCACTGCGCGTGGGCCGCCTGGTGTGGACTCACCCTGTTCTTCCTCGCGCGCCGCATGTGGGTGCGCATCCTCGGTCTCATCTACCCCTTCACCACGTTTTTCGTCGTGATGGGCTCGGGGAACCACTTCATCCTCGACGTCCTCGCAGGCCTGGCCACACTGGCCGCGGGTGCGAGCATCGCATTCGGCGTCCGATGGTTGTGGATCGCACGGGTCCGACGCAGACGTGCGGGTGCGGCGACGCTCGAATGAGCGTGGGGGTCGCCGCCGAGCAACGACGCTGGCGGATGGCACTCCCACTGGCGGCGGCGGTGGTCGCGACCGTCGTCCTCTGGGCACTGAGTCCCACCCTCGGCGATCTGCAGGCGGCAATCGCCCGCGAGGAGGCCGCGCGCTCCGGCGTCGGTCTGGGCTACTGGTTCGGCTGGTACGGCGGGGTCTCGCCCGGCAGCTACTCGCTGATCGTGCCCGCCATCTCCGCGATCACCGGATCGCTGGCGCTGCTCGCGATCGCGACCCTGGCCATCGCGGCCATGGCGTATCCGTTGTCGCGCAACGCCACCCGGCCGACCCTGTTGACCTGGGCCATCGTCATCGCAGCGGTCCTGAACATGATGTCCGGACGCGTCGCCTTCGCCGTCGGGGCCGCGATCGCTCTTGCCGCCGTCCTGCTCCTGCAGCACGGACGACTGACCCTGTGCGCGGCGGTCCTGGTGGTCTCCGGCCTGGCCAGCCCCCTCGCCCCTGCGTTCGTCGGCCTCGCCGCGGTGCCGTTCCTGCTCGGCGCGTACCGATCTCGGCCCGTCTGGAGCGTCCTGGTCGGCGCGGGTCTCGGGGTCATCGTGCCGTTCGCGTTGTTCGGAGCGCCGGGTGCACAGGGGTTCCCGTGGACGACCCTGTTCTGGGCGCTGTTGATCGGTGTGGGTGCCGGTGTCGCGTTGACATCACCGCCCGAGCGCTGGATCGCACCACTCGCCATGGCCGCCGCGATCGTGGTCTTCGCCATCCCGAACGGGGTCGGGTCGAACCTCAGTCGGTTCTTCTGTCTCGTCCTGCCGTGTCTGTGCCTGTACTTCTCGCGGAAGTCGTTGCTGGTGGTGCTGATCGCGCTGGTGCCTGCGGTCAGTTACGCAGGCTTCGTGGCGGTCGCCGATCAGGTGGCGGTCGCCGACGCGGGCGACACCGAGAAGAACTACGAGCCACTGCGCCTGGCGTTGCTGCGCGGTCCGGGTCTGGTCAACCATCGGGTGGAACTGATCGACGCCGGAACGCACGCCGGGTCGCACGAGCTCGGGTCGTTGGTGAAACTGGCGCGGGGGTGGGAGAACCAGTCCGACTCGAGGTTCAACCCGATCTTCTACGACCGGGATGCCCTGACCCCGACGTCGTACCGAACGTGGTTGCGCGACAACGCCGTGTCCTACGTAGCCGTCTCCGACACCCCGCTGCGGCAGGCCAAGAAGGAAGCGGCGCTGGTCAATTCGGGCCTGCCCTATCTCAGCGAGGTCTGGTCCAACGACGAGTGGACGCTCTACCAGGTCGCGAACCCGGCGACCATCGTCGCGCCGCCGTTGCGGTTGGTCACCGACACCCCGTCGACGATGGTGGTCGACATTCCCGACACGTCCGCGCACCCGATCCAGATCCGCCCGAACCGCTACCTGGTCGCCCGCAGCACCACCGATCCGACCATGACGGCGTGCATCGATCAGACCCCGGACGGGTGGATCACCGTGCAGGCACCCACCCCGGGGACCTACACCCTCGAGGGCCCGCTGAGCGTGCGCGGCGTTCTCGCCGAGCAATCGCCCAGCTGCCGCTGACCGCACGAATCCGGACGACTGACTAGCGTCGGGGTATGCGACTCGGATTCCGTCACCGTATGCCCACCGTCGAACTGGCGATCGCCGCACCGTCGAGCGCGGTCTGGGATGTCCTGGTCGACCTCGAGGCCTGGCCGGTGTGGGGCCCCACGGTGGCGGGGGCGATTCTCGACACCCCGGGACCGTTTGCGTCCGGTTCGCGCGGCAAGGTCTACACGCCGGTCGGTGTCCCGCTGCCGTTCGAGATCACCGAGTTCATCGACGGCCGGGTCTGGGCGTGGCGGGTTCTCGGTGTCCCCGCGACCCGGCACGAGGTCATCCCCGTCCGGGACGGCTGCATCCTCAGCTTCGGTGTACCGATCTGGGCGCCGGCCTATCTCAGCATCATGGCACTGGCGCTCCCGCGTATCGAGCGCCTCGCGATGGACCGCTAGATCCGTTCGCGGCCTCGGGTATACGCCGGATCGTCGGGCGTGAACCACGCGTCGGAGATTATCAGCCGCAGGGCCAGTTGTTCGGCCGTCGTGCGCGGGTATGGGGGCTGCCGATCGGTCAGCGCAGAGTTCATCGAGCCCTTCGGGCACGCGGAGATGTGGACCTCGTGGTGCGTGTACCGGCAATCGGGCGGACCGCGGCTCGACCGTAGGGGCCGAGCTCGCGAGGCGTGGTGTCGACGGTGCGGCGCACGGCGTTCCATGCCTGTTCGACCTGGACCAGCGCCTGGTCGAGGCGACCCAGCGCGGCCAGATGTTGCGACGCACGCTCATCGGTCGTGAACGGCTCGTCAGGCGAGTTCAGGTGCATCGGTGCGCCGGGCCCGGTCAGCAGACAGTCGCGGGATACCGCGGCGATCTCGCCACGCATCACCGCGATCACGTCGGCCCACGACCTGTGGACGATGGTGTCCAACCGGTGGGCGCTGCGATCGGCCTCGTCGGGCTTCGACGGCTGGTTCACAGCGGTCCGCACCCCTTTCCGTGCAGGTCTGCGTTCAGTACAGGTTCGCGCGGCGGTAGAAGAACGCGGCCGGCCGGGTGAGAAGACCGACGCTGCTGAGGAATTCGATGAGGTGCACGCAACTGCCACGCATCATCGAGTGGAAGTGCCTGTTGTTCTTCTTCGCCGACAGCGCGCGCGTGCGGTCGAGTCCGGTGTTGGCGTAGACGTCGGGCGAGTGCAGGCTCGAGACGATGACGAAACCGGCGATGGCGATGATCAGGGCGCTGGTCTGCCGCCGGATCCAGCCGACGTTCTTCATGGATTCGCGGACCTCTTCGCGCGCGAACTTCATGTGGCGCGACTCTTCGAGTACGTGGATCTCGTTGATGGTGCGGACGAACGGCAGGACGCGAGGGTCGCTCATGCATCCGCGCTGCAGGACGTCGAGAACCTCTTCGGCGACGAGGATGCCGCCATAGGCGACCTCGCCGCGCGCGAACATCATGAAGCCCTTGCCGAGCAGTCCGACGAATTTCGACGGACGGTAGGAGGTGCCGACCAACTTGTCCGATCCCTTGGCGAACATCAGTGAGTGGCGGGCCTCGTCAGCGATCTCGATGAGCGACCACTGGAACTCCGGGGTGTGGTATTTCCCGAGGTACTGGTCGCGGATGACCATTTCCTGCAGGATCATCTCGAACCAGATGCCGTTGGTGGCGACCGACGCCGACTCGTGGCGAGTCAGCTCGATGCGCTGCTCGAGGGGCATCTCGTCCCAGAGGTCGGTGCCGTAAAGGGTGCACCATTCGGGGCTGCAGCCGTAGAGATCGGGGTCCATCGGCTGGTCCCAGTCGATCTCGGTCATCGCGTTGCGAGACAGGCGAGCCGCCGAGGCGATGAGGCGGTCGGAGACCTCCTGCGGGCCCTGATCGAGCCGGGTCTCTCCCATGCTTTCCGACGTCGTTGTCATCGTGCACCTCCAGAAGATTCGACTATGACCGTTGTCACCATCGTTCGTTGTCAAGGTACGCGCTGGGTGAACACTTGTAAACAGTTCGTCGCCGGGGGTGTGTGATCATTCGTCAATGACATCGGATGCGCTCGTCGGGAGCAGGTGGCGCGGGATCGCGGGCGCGTTCGAGCATCGACCGGTCCAGCTCTACGCGGTCGGCATGGTGACCGCCAACGTGATCGGGGCGGTCATCGTCTTCGGTCTGATCCGATTCATCCTCCCGCTCCCCATCGATCCGGCCGCGGTCCTGTCCGCGCGCAACTTCATCACGTTCGGCGCGTACCTGCCGGTGGCGGTCATCATCGGTTTTGCGCTCGGGATCGGCGTGGCCGCACCGGCTTTCGAATGGCTGGGCGCGGGTGGGGTGCCCGACATCCGTGCCTACCAGGCGGTGCTGCGGCTCCCGGCGCGGCAGGTGGCCGTGAACGCCACGCTGTGGATCATCGGACTCCTGGTGTTCGTGACGGTCAACGGGTTCGGCGACGGTGGGGTCAACCTGTTGGTGGTCATCGCACTCGCGGTCGGACTGGGTGGGGCCGCGACGTGTGCGATGGGCTACGTCGTGGCCGAGCGGATCCTGCGTCCGATCACCGCGCAGGTGATGATTCGCGGGGTCCCCGGCCGGTACACGGCGCCGGGGGTCACCTCGCGGCTGGTCGCCATGTGGGGGTTGTCGACCGCGGTGCCGTTGGTGGGCGCCGGTCTCATCGCGCTCGGGCGGTTGCTCGAGGTCGTGATCCGGCCCGGCGACGACATCGCCGCCGCGGTGCTCGCGCTGTCACTGATCTCGCTCACCGTCGGCGCCGGCGGGATGTTGTTGGCCGCACGTTCGGTGGCCGACCCGGTCACGCAGATCATCGCCGCGATGCACCGGGTCGAGCGTGGCAGCTACGACACCCGGGTCCCGGTCTACGACGGCTCAGAGATCGGCCGGCTGCAGGTCGGGTTCAATCGGATGGCGGCCACCGTCGGGGAGCGGGAACACATCCGCACGTTGTTCGGCATGCACGTCGGCGATGCGGTCGCCGCGCGTGCACTCAGGGAGGAGCCGACCCTGGTCGGTGAGATCCGCGAGGTGGCAGTGCTGTTCATCGACCTGGTCGGATCGACGACGTTGTCGCAGTCGCATTCCCCAGAGGAGATCGTCACTCTGCTCAACGACTTCTTCGGCACCGTGGTCGAGACGGCCGCACGCCACGACGGGTTCGTGAACAAGTTCGAGGGCGACGCGGCACTTCTGGTCTACGGAGCGCCGCTACCGCACGATGATCCCGCCGGCGCCGCCCTGCGGACCGCGCGGACCCTGGCGGAGGCCATCCCCTTCGACGGCCGTCTCGACGCGGGTATCGGCGTCAGTTTCGGGTCGTGTCTGGCCGGCAACGTCGGTGCCGCGAATCGGTTCGAGTACACCGTGATCGGAGATCCGGTGAACGCGGCCGCACGGCTGAGCGATCTGGCCAAGGACCGCGACACCCGTGTCGTCGCGTCATCCGACGCACTGGACGCTGCCGCGGTCGACGAGACCCAGCACTGGTCGGTGGTCGACGAGGTGACGTTGCGGGGCCGGTCGGAACCCACGTCCCTGGCCATCCCGCGCAGCTGACCCCGCTAGTGCGACAACGCGATGTCGACCGCGTCGGAAACCGAGCCTCGGTGGACGTCACCGTGACCCGGGAAGATGACGTCGGCGTCGAGATCGCGCAGTGCGAGCAGTGACTCGCGGTTGCGGTCGAGATCGTGCTGGAACGCGTGGTGCAGGCACTGCGGACCCGTGGTCGACGAGATGCCGTGCCCGGTGATCAGCGCGTCACCCGACACCAGGACCCTGCCGTCGGCGACCAGGTAGCCGCTGTGTCCGTCGGTGTGACCGGGGATCGCGACGGGAACCGGCCGGCCGGGGAGGTCGAGCGGACGGCTCGCGCCGAACGCCTGCGAGGACGGGATGCCGGTCTTGTCGAGGACACCGAGCCGGATGACCCCCGACAACCACCGCAGGACGCGGGGTCGGTACGAGATCTTCGCGATGTCGAGAGGCGTTGCCTGCTGCAGGATCTCGCGACGGGCGTGGGGGACCTCGGTGGGGTCCATGAGTACTCCGAACCCGTACCTCTCGGCGAGGATGCCCAGGCCGCCGATGTGGTCGACGTGCGCGTGCGTCACCAGGGCGGCGCGGATCTGCTCCGGGTCGGCGCCGATGTCGCGGATGGACTCGAGCACCGCATCGACCTGCTTGGGGTAACCGCCGTCGATCAGGGTGATACCCGAGTCGTCCTGCAGCAGCACCCAGTTGACGTGCTCGGTGCGCACGAGATGCGCCCGACCGCCGCGGGCGTCGTCGATGGTCGTGATGTCGAACTCGTTCATCTGCGGACCACCAGGACGAAGGGGCCGACCTCGGTGACGGTGAAGCGGGGGTCGTCGAAGAGGGCGGTGGGGAAGGTGACGGTGTAGCGGGTCACGTTGGGGTCGTTCGGATAGACGTCGGCGGCCAGGCGCAGCGAGTACCCGTCGGCGCTGTAGCGGAACAGGAACACCGTCGGCGGACGCCACGGCGTGGAGTCCAGTGCGGAGACGAGCTGGTCCGGGGTCTGCAACCCCGCCCAGTTCTCGATGGCTGCGGCCCGCTTGTCGAACTCCGCCAACGGGTTCGCGTAGTGCGAGGTGAGCCCCTGGAACCCGTAGTACGGGTAGACCGACAGGAATCCGTAGTCGGCGGTGAGCACGACGGTGTCGTTGCGCGGTCGCTTGGTCTCGGCCCGGATCGCCTGGTCGATCTGGGGGAAGAACGATTCCGCGCCCGCGGGCCGTTTGTCGGCGCGGACCCCGTTGCCGTCGGTGTCGGTGTAGGCGACGGTGATCTCCGCGGACAGGTGATCGGGGATGTTCTGCGCCACCGCGACCGTGCCGATGATCGACGCCACGACGATCAGGAACCGGATGTCGCCGAATCGTCGGACGGCGGCCATCGCGACCTCGGCGAGGCCCAGCACGCCCGCGGCGGAGAGGATCAATGCGAGCAGTGGTTCGAGCCGGAAGGACAGCAGGGTGGTGCCCGCGGCGGTCAGTGCCATCGACAGCAGGCAGAACGCGTAGATTGCGACGACCGAGATCCCCAGGGCCAGTGAGACGGTGCGGGTCCGGTGACGCAGCAGTAGCCAGATCAATCCGACCAGGCAGAGCAGGCCGACGAGGGAGAACTCGAACATCGGTGCGGGCAGTTGCGCCCCGCTCGCGGGGAGGTAGTGCTCGGCGGTCCCACCGCTGGCCGGTTGACTGCGCAGACGCGCCAGCAGGTATGGCGCCCACACGACGAGGGCGATCACGCCGGAGACGACACCCATCGCGATCAGGCGTGCGGCGAGCACCCCCACCCCGCGGACACGGGCGGTCCGGACCGCCTTCGGGTCGACGGCGCTGTTGCCGGCGCCACGGACCACCTCGACCGCGAGATACAGCGTCATCAGTACCGCGATCAGCGCGAACAACCCGGTGAACAGCGTGTAGAACGTCGCACTCACGCCGATGAAGACACCGCCGGCGAGCAGCGCTGCGCCACTTCCCGATCGGAGTCCGTGCAGCACCGTGATGAGCATGGGCGCGCCGACGAGGATCAGGATCGCCGCGTACGGCTCCGGGCCGGCGTACATGATGGCCACGGCGGTGGTCGCGACGGTGATCGCGATGGCGCGGTCGGTGGGCAGCATCCGCTTCCACAGGACCATCGCGATGGTCGCCGCGATGGCGATCGAGATGATCGCCCACGGCTTGTAGGCCTCCCACGCCGGCTGACCCACCGCGTTGGCGTACCGACCGCCCAGCCAGAACCATCCCGCGGGGTAATACGGCGCCAGGTTGAAATACGTCATGTCGTGCAGACCGGCGGTGTCGGTCAGGCGCGTCAGGTACTCGGTGCGGAACTGCTGGTCGACCGAGATGCCGAACAGGTAGAGCTTCGTCGCACCGAGGGGCATGGCCAGGGTGACGGTCGCGAACGCGGAGATGCCCACCAGGCTCAGCGGGGTGACGACGCGCGCGCCCCGACCCGCCCGTGCGAGCAGCGCGGCCACGACGAGCAGAGCGACCGAGATGACCTGACCGACCGTGGTCAGCGCCCCGTTGACGTTCGACGAGTTGAAGGCCGGCCACTGGACCTGCGCGATGACGAACAGGCCGATCGACGCGACCACCGCCGCCACGATCACCGCGACGACGAGCTCGGCACCGGCCAGCACGTGGCGCCGGCCCGGCATCAGACGTGGGCGGTCCGACGGCGGACGCGCAGTGTCGATCCCGACGCTCATGGGCGTCTCAGATGGGGAGTTTGCGGAAGATCGGCCGCGGGATGTGCCGCAGGACGATCATCACGAACCGGAACGGCGGCGGCGCCCACACGATCTCTTTGCCCTTGTCGGCCGAACGGACCGCGAGCTGCGCCACGTCTTCCTTGTTCACCGTCATCGGCGCTTCCTTGACGTGCGCCGACAGGCGGGTGCGCACCATGCCCGGACGGATCACCAGTACGCGGACGTTGAACTCGCGCAACGCCTCACCCAGGCCGAGGTAGAAGCCGTCGAGCCCGGCCTTGGTGGAGCCGTAGACGAAGTTGCTGCGTCGCACGCGCTCACCGGCCACCGAGCTCATCGCGATGATCTGACCGTGGCCCTGGGCGCGCATGCGCTCGCCGAGCAGGACGCCGACCGAGACCGCGGCGGTGTAGTTGATGTCGGCGGTGAACACGGCCTTGCGCTGGTCCTGCCACACCTCCTCGTCGACGCCCTGGACGCCGAAGGCGACGATCGCGACGTCGACATCGCCACCGGCGAAGGCCTGTTCGGCGACCGCGGGATGGGTGTCGGGCTTGAGCGCGTCGAAGTCGATGCGCTCGACCGACGAGGCGCCCGCAGCCTTCATCGTCTCGATCGCCGCGTCACCGGCGGGGTCACCGGGCACCGTGGCCAGGATGACCCGCATCGGGCCCTTCTTGAGGTACTCGGCGCAGATGGCGAGCCCGATCTCAGAACTGCCACCGAACAGCAGCAGGGTCTTCGGAACGCCGACGGCGTTGATCATGAGAGTTCCTTCGTTGAGAAAGCGTGCGGGTCAGGGGAGTTCGCGGGTCAGGCCAGTTCGAGGCGACGGGCCATGTCGGAGACGAAGACGCCGTGCGGGTCGATCCGGCGCCGGGTCGCGATCCACTCGTCGACGCGTGGATACATCGCGTGGAAGGTCTCGGCGGTGGTGCGGGAATCCTTGGCGGTGTACAGCCGGCCGCCGATCGCGAGCACCCGACGGTCGAGTTCGGTGACGAACTCGTGCAGGCCCTTCTTGATGGGGAAGTCGACGCAGATGTTCCAGCCCTCGATCGGGAAGCTCAGCGGCGCGCGGTTTCCCTCGCCGAAGAGCTTGAACACGTTGAGGAAGCTCACGTGTCCCGACGCCTGGATGTCGATGATGATCTGCTTGAACTCCTCGACCGCCTCCACGGGGACGATGAACTGGTACTGCAGAAAGCCTTTCGAGCCGTAGGCGCGGTTCCAGTCACCGAACAGATCGAGCGGGTGATAGAACTTCGTCAGGTTCTGGATCTTGCCCGTGTAGTTTCCGCCCATCCGGTAGTACGCCTCGCCGACGATGGCGAAGTCGAACTTGTTGGCCAGGCCGTTGGGGAAGATGTCGGGGAACTTGATCAGCGTCTTACCGGTGAACGCCAACGGGTTCTTGGCCAGATCGTCGGGCAGCTGATCGAGGGTGGCCAGAGAGCCGCGCGAGAACGAGCCCCGGCCCAGCTTCGGCGGCTTGCTGATCGCGTCGAACCAGCCCGAGCTGTAGCCGTAGCCCTCCTCGAATCCGTCCGCGTGGAGTGCGATGGTCTCATCGAGGCTGTTGGTGGTCGCGCCGTCGGCGATGAAGTAGGCCGTCTCCGTGCGGGTCATCGCGATCTTCGCGCGCAGGATCAGACCGGTGAGGCCGATACCACCGACCGTCGCCCAGAAGATCGACGCGTCGGGATCATCCGAGCTGCCGTCCGGGGTGATGGTGATGATGCGGCCGTCGGCGACCAGCAGGGTGATCTCGGTGACGTGGTTGCCGAAGCTGCCCGCGCTGTGGTGGTTCTTGCCGTGGATGTCGTGCGCGATGGCACCGCCGATGGTGACCTGGCGCGTCCCCGGCAGCACAGGGACCCACAGACCGTAGGGGAGCGCGACCCGCATCAGGGTGTCGAGGTCGACGCCGGCGTCGACATCGGCGATCGCGGTCTCGTCGCTGATCGAGTGGATCCGCTTGAGGCGGGTCATGTCGATAGTGAGCCCCCCGACGTTCTGTGCCGACTCGTTGTACGAGCGGCCCAGGCCTCGCGCGATGACGCCGCGGCGCAGGTACGTCGGTTTGTCCGCGTTGTCGTCGGCGACGCGCGCGACCGCGGCCGCGATGACGTCGAGGTCAGGCGTGGAGAGCACGTGCCCGTCGATCGGCGTGGTGCGACTCCAGCCCACGAGCCTGCGGGTTTCGATGGGCAGATCAGTTGTAGACATCGCATGACAGCCTACTGCGTGCGCGATCGCTCCTGACCGGTGATGACGCGGTCGACGTCACGTCGACGTCAGGGTGCGGTCGCCCACATGCGGGTGTCGGCGAGCGCGCGGTCGAGCGTCGCGTCGTCGATGAACCCCTGCGTGCGCGCCGAGAACAGCCCGTTGATCGCCGCCCAGGTGGCGATGGTGCGGTCGATGTTCTCGTGGGCGCCGACCGCGCGGAGCAGGACCGCGGCGATGCGATCGCGGATCGCGACGCGCAGGTCGTCGAACTTCGCGGTGGGCTCCAACGCATCGGTCAGTGCGATCAGACGGAATGCGAGCTGGTCGTCGTTGCGGTGAAACCGCACGTAGGCGTCGAACACCGCGCCGGCGCGGTCGTCGATGCTCGAGGACGCGACCGCCTCGTCGATGATGTGTTCGTTGGCCGTCACGGCCTGCTCGGCGAGCGCGAGGTAGATGTCCTGCTTGCCGCCGGGAAAATTGGAGTAGATCGAGCTCACGGCCACGTCGGCGAGTTCGGCGATGTCGGCGACGGTGGCCGCCTGGTAGCCGCGTTCCTCGAACAGCGTCCGCGCCGCGGTGCTCACGGCGGTCACCGTGCGCCGCCGTCGTCGGTCGACATCGGTCATGGGACGTAACCGTAATGAGATTCCGGAAACGGAACAAGGTTCTCTGTGGGGTCGATCACCTGATACAAACTGACCCATGGCCTCGAAAAGCGTGTTCATCACCGGCGCTGCTGCCGGAATCGGTCGTAAGACGGCCCTGTCCTTCGCCCGCAAGGGCTACATCGTCGGTGCGTACGACATCGACGAGGCGGGGCTCAAGACCCTGTCCGACGAGATCGAGGATCTCGGTGCGGTCCCGGTGATCGGGCACCTCGACGTCACCGATGCCGATGAGTTCGCCGAGCGTCTCGCGGAGTTCACCGCCAAGACCGGCGGAAAGCTCGACGTGATGCTGAACAACGCGGGCATCCTGATCGCGGGTCGCTTCGAGGAGCTCAAGGTCTCGACGCTGCACAAGGAGATCGACATCAACACGAAGGGTGTGGTCAACGGGCTGCACGCGGCGTTCCCGTACCTCAAGGCCACGAAGCGGTCGGTGGCGATCAACCTCGCCTCGGCGTCGGCGATCTACGGTCAGGCCGAGCTGGCGAACTACAGCGCGACGAAGCACTTCGTCCGCGCCATCACCGAGGCTCTCGACATCGAGTGGACCGGCTACGGGATCCGTGTCGTCGCCATCTGGCCGCTGTACGTCCAGACCGCGATGACCCAGAACATCAAGACCGGGACGACCACCTCGCTGGGCATCAAGCTGGGCCCGCAGGACGTCGCCGATCGCATTCTCGAGGCCGCCGAGCCGAACCTGTTCAGCAAGCTGATCCACCAGGTGCACTACAACGTGGGCACCCAGACCCGCCTGATGGCGGTCGGATCCCGGTTCTCGCCGGTCTACCTGACCCGGCTGGTCAACAAGCGCCTGGCCGGGAGCCACTAGCCCGACCCGCACACATCGTCAGAACAGCGTCGCCGGTTCGGATTCCTCGAGCCGGCGACGCGTCTGTGTGACGTCGACCGATCCCGACGTCGCCGACTCGGGTGCATCGGCAACCGCACGGGCAGCAGCGCCCGCCAGCTGATCGGCGATCTCGTTGAACTCGTTGCCGACGTGACCGCGCACCCAGCGGAACCGCACCGGACCCGAACGGGCGGTGATGGCCGCGTCGATGGCCTGGACGATCTCGAGGTTGCGCACCGGTGCTCCCGCGGCGGTCCGCCATCCACGACGTTTCCAGTTCGCCAGCCATTCCGATGAGCACTTGATCGCGTACTGCGAATCCGACTCGACCATGAGTGGATCCGGGCCGGGATGAGCGGTGATGGCCTCCCGGATCGCGATGAGTTCGGCGATCTGATTGGTGCCCGAGGGTGCACCGCCGCTGGCGGTCGGACCGGTGTGATCGACCCACGCCCAGCCGATCGCGCCGCCGGGATTGCGCAGGCACGAGCCGTCGGTACTCACGATGATCACGGGACGGGAGTTTACGGTTCCGTGCTGACACAGCAGTGCATCTCGCCGATTCCGATGTGTCGCCACCCGTCGAGTGGGCGGATGCGGACGTCGATTGGGCGGATACGGACGACCACTGGGCGG
>NZ_JAEMTF010000007.1:0-29327 GCF_016462415.1 Williamsia sp.
CGTGGGAGGGCCACAACTACGAGGACGCGATCATCCTGTCGCAGCGCCTCGTGGAGGAGGACGTCCTCACCTCGATCCACATCGAGGAGCACGAGATCGATGCCCGCGACACCAAGCTCGGTGCCGAGGAGATCACCCGGGACATCCCGAACGTCTCCGATGAGGTGCTCGCCGATCTCGACGAGCGCGGCATCATCCGCATCGGTGCCGAGGTCCGCGACGGCGACATCCTGGTCGGCAAGGTCACGCCCAAGGGCGAGACCGAGCTGACCCCGGAGGAGCGTCTGCTGCGTGCCATCTTCGGTGAGAAGGCCCGTGAGGTCCGCGACACCTCGCTCAAGGTGCCGCACGGTGAGACCGGCAAGGTCATCGGCATCCGCGTGTTCTCGCGCGATGACGACGACGATCTGCCCCCCGGTGTCAACGAGCTGGTGCGCGTGTACGTGGCGCAGAAGCGCAAGATCCAGGACGGCGACAAGCTGGCCGGTCGACACGGCAACAAGGGCGTCATCGGCAAGATCCTCCCCGCCGAGGACATGCCGTTCATGCCCGACGGGACCCCGGTCGACATCATCCTGAACACGCACGGTGTGCCGCGTCGTATGAACATCGGCCAGATCCTGGAGACCCACCTCGGGTGGATCGCCAAGACCGGTTGGAACATCGACGTCGCCAACGGGACGCCGGAATGGGCCTCGCGCCTGTCGGACGACATGATGTCGGCCGGCCCGGACACCCTGACCGCGACACCGGTCTTCGACGGTGCCCAGGACGGGGAGCTGACCGGACTGCTGTCCTCGACGCTGCCCAACCGTGACGGCGACGTGATGGTCAACGGCGACGGCAAGGCGACGCTGTTCGACGGTCGCTCCGGCGAGCCGTTCCCGTTCCCCGTGTCGGTCGGCTACATGTACATCATCAAGCTGCACCACCTGGTGGACGACAAGATCCACGCGCGTTCCACGGGTCCGTACTCGATGATCACCCAGCAGCCGCTCGGCGGTAAGGCCCAGTTCGGTGGCCAGCGCTTCGGTGAGATGGAGTGCTGGGCCATGCAGGCCTACGGCGCGGCGTACACGCTGCAGGAGCTCTTGACCATCAAGTCCGACGACACCGTCGGTCGCGTCAAGGTCTACGAGGCGATCGTCAAGGGCGAGAACATCCCCGAGCCGGGTATCCCGGAGTCGTTCAAGGTGCTGCTGAAGGAACTTCAGTCGCTGTGCCTGAACGTCGAGGTGCTCTCCAGTGACGGCGCGGCGATCGAGATGCGTGACGGCGATGACGAGGACCTGGAGCGCGCAGCTGCCAACCTCGGTATCAACCTGTCCCGCAACGAGTCCGCCACAGTCGACGATCTCGCCAACTGATTTCCCTGATAAGAGCTAGGAAGGTTACAACTTGCTCGACGTCAACTTTTTCGACGAACTGAAGATCGGTCTGGCCACCGCGGACGACATCCACAAGTGGTCATTCGGCGAGGTCAAGAAGCCCGAGACGATCAACTACCGCACGCTCAAGCCCGAGAAGGACGGCCTGTTCTGCGAGAAGATCTTCGGGCCGACTCGCGACTGGGAGTGCTACTGCGGCAAGTACAAGCGCGTGCGCTTCAAGGGCATCATCTGCGAGCGCTGCGGCGTCGAGGTGACCCGCTCCAAGGTCCGCCGCGAGCGGATGGGCCACATCGAGCTGGCCGCCCCGGTCACCCACATCTGGTACTTCAAGGGCGTTCCCTCGCGCTTGGGCTACCTGCTCGACCTCGCGCCGAAGGATCTCGAGAAGATCATCTACTTCGCCGCGTACGTCATCACCGCGGTCGACGACGAGCTCCGTCACAACGAGCTGTCGACGCTGCAGGCCGAGATGGAGGTCGAGAAGAAGGGTGTCGCCGACACCCGGGACGCCGACCTCGAGGAGCGCGCCAAGAAGCTCGAAGAGGATCTGGCGGAGCTGGAGCGCGAAGGCGCGAAGGCCGATGCCCGCCGCAAGGTGAAGGACGGCGGCGAGCGCGAGATGCGCAAGATCCGCGACACCGCGCAGCGTGCCCTCGACGACCTCGAGGAGATCTGGGACAAGTTCACCAAGCTCGCTCCCAAGGACATGATCATCGACGAGCGGCTCTACCGTGAGCTGATCGACCGCTACGGCGAGTACTTCACCGGTGCGATGGGTGCCGAGGCGATCAAGCGTCTCCTCGAGACCTTCGACATCGGCGCCGAGGCCGAGATCCTCCGCGAGACGATCCGCAGTGGCAAGGGGCAGAAGAAGCTCCGTGCGCTCAAGCGTCTCAAGGTCGTCGCCGCGTTCCAGATGTCGGGCAACTCCCCGCTGGGCATGGTCCTCGACGCTGTCCCGGTGATCCCGCCGGAGCTGCGCCCGATGGTCCAGCTCGACGGTGGTCGCTTCGCCACCTCGGACCTCAACGATCTGTACCGCCGTGTGATCAACCGCAACAACCGCCTCAAGCGACTGATCGATCTGGGTGCGCCCGAGATCATCGTCAACAACGAGAAGCGGATGCTGCAGGAGTCGGTCGACGCACTGTTCGACAACGGCCGTCGCGGCCGTCCGGTCACCGGACCGGGTAACCGCCCGTTGAAGTCGTTGAGCGATCTGCTCAAGGGCAAGCAGGGTCGTTTCCGTCAGAACCTGCTCGGCAAGCGCGTCGACTACTCGGGCCGTTCGGTCATCGTCGTCGGCCCGCAGCTCAAGCTGCACCAGTGTGGTCTGCCCAAGCTGATGGCTCTCGAGCTGTTCAAGCCGTTCGTGATGAAGCGACTGGTCGATCTGAACCAGGCGCAGAACATCAAGTCCGCCAAGCGGATGGTCGAGCGTCAGCGCCCGGCCGTGTGGGACGTCCTCGAAGAGGTCATCGCCGAGCACCCGGTTCTGCTGAACCGTGCGCCGACGCTGCACCGTCTGGGCATCCAGGCGTTCGAGCCGCAGCTCGTGGAGGGCAAGGCCATCCAGCTGCACCCGCTGGTGTGTGAGGCGTTCAACGCCGACTTCGACGGTGACCAGATGGCAGTCCACCTGCCGCTGTCCGCCGAGGCACAGGCCGAGGCACGCATCCTGATGCTGTCGTCGAACAACATCCTGTCGCCGGCATCGGGTCGTCCGCTGGCCATGCCGCGTCTGGACATGGTCACGGGTCTGTTCCACCTCACGACCCTGAAGCCGGATGCGGTCGGTGCTCTCGTCGGCTCGACCGACGGCGACATCGAGCGTGGCGTCTACTCGAACCCGGCCGAGGCCATCATGGCTCTCGACCGCGGCGCGCTGAGCGTGCAGGCACCCATCAAGGTGCGCCTGGACGACCAGCGTCCGCCCGCCGACATCGAGGCCGCGCAGTTCGACGGTGCCTGGAAGTTCGGGCAGCCGTGGATCGCCGAGACCACGCTGGGTCGCGTCATGTTCAACGAGCTGCTCCCCAAGGAGTACCCGTTCGTCAACGAGCAGATGCCGAAGAAGCGTCAGGCCGTGATCATCAACGATCTCGCCGAGCGCTACCCGATGATCGTCGTGGCGCAGACCGTCGACAAGCTCAAGGATGTCGGCTTCTACTGGGCGACCCGTTCGGGCGTGACCATCTCGATGGCCGACGTCCTGGTGCCGCCGAACAAGCAGCAGATCCTCGACGGTTTCGAGGCGCGTGCCGACGGTCTGGAGAAGAAGTACGCCCGTGGCGCACTGACCTCCGACGAGCGTCGTGACGCCCTGGTCGAGATCTGGAAGCAGGCGACCGAAGAGGTCGGTGCGGCCATGGAGGCGCACTACCCCGACGACAACCCGATCCCGATGATCGTGAAGTCCGGTGCTGCGGGCAACATGACCCAGATCCGCTCGCTGGCGGGCATGAAGGGCCTGGTGACGAACCCGAAGGGTGAGTTCATCCCGCGTCCCATCAAGTCCTCCTTCCGTGAGGGTCTGACGGTTGCCGAGTACTTCATCAACACGCACGGTGCTCGTAAGGGTCTGGCCGACACGGCGCTTCGTACCGCCGACTCGGGCTACCTGACCCGTCGTCTGGTGGATGTCTCGCAGGACGTCATCGTCCGGGAAACCGACTGTGGCACCGAGCGCGGCATCAACACCACGATCGCCGAGAAGCAGGCCGACGGCACGCTGATCCGCGACGCGCACGTGGAGACCTCCACGTACGCCCGCACCCTGGCGACCGACGCGATCGACGAGAACGGCACCGTGATCATCGAGCGCGGGCGTGACCTGGGCGATCCGGCGATCGAGGCCCTGCTGGCCGCCGGCATCACCGAGGTGAAGGTGCGCTCCGTGCTCACCTGCACCACCGGAACCGGTGTCTGCGCAACGTGTTACGGCCGTTCGATGGCAACCGGCAAGCTCGTCGACATCGGCGAGGCGGTCGGCATCATCGCCGCCCAGTCGATCGGTGAGCCCGGTACCCAGCTGACCATGCGTACGTTCCACCAGGGTGGTGTCGGTGACGACATCACCGGTGGTCTGCCGCGTGTCCAGGAGCTGTTCGAGGCTCGCGTCCCCAAGGGCAAGGCGCCCATCGCCGAGGTCTCGGGTCGCATCCGTCTCGAGGACGACGATCGCTTCTACAAGATGACGATCACCCCCGACGACGGCTCGGAAGAGGTTGTCTACGACAAGATCTCCAAGCGTCAGCGTCTGCGTGTGTTCAAGCACGAGGACGGCTCGGAGCGTCTGCTCACCGACGGTGACCACGTCGAGGTCGGACAGCAGCTCATGGAAGGTGCTGCCGATCCGCACGAGGTCCTGCGCGTGATGGGTCCCCGTCAGGTCCAGGTGCACCTCGTCAACGAGGTCCAGGAGGTCTACCGGAGCCAGGGTGTGTCGATCCACGACAAGCACATCGAGACGATCGTTCGTCAGATGCTGCGTCGCGTGACGATCATCGACTCCGGTGCCACCGAGTTCCTGCCCGGTTCGCTCACCGAGCGCGCCGAGTTCGAGGCGGCCAACCGTCGCGTCGTGGCCGAGGGCAACGAGCCCGCGGCCGGACGTCCGGTGCTCATGGGTATCACCAAGGCGTCGCTGGCGACCGAGTCGTGGCTGTCGGCGGCCTCCTTCCAGGAGACCACCCGCGTGCTCACCGATGCGGCCATCAACAGCCGTAGCGACAAGCTGGTGGGCCTCAAGGAGAACGTGATCATCGGAAAGCTGATCCCGGCCGGAACCGGCATCAACCGGTACCGGAACATCACGGTGCAGCCGACCGAAGAGGCACGTGCCGCGGCCTACGCGGTGCCGTCGTACGACGACACCTACTACAGCCCGGACGGCACCTTCGGTGCCCCCGCCGGTGCTGCGGTGCCGCTGGACGACTACGGCTTCTCGAGTGACTACCGCTAGTCAGAGCTGATCCACGAGACGACCCCCACCTTCGGGTGGGGGTCGTTTTGTGTCAGCACCCGCCGGTTGGGCACGTAAACGCCCCAGTTGGGCACGTACACCCGTCGACTGGGCGGTTGCGGACGACGAGTGGGCGGTTGCGGACGCGTGTGTACGGTCGATGGGGTACCGCAGTCGACGTGAAGCAGAGTGGCGTCTCGATCGAGGAGTCACGCATGCGCGAGACAGACCTGCTCATCATCGGTTCCGGACCGGCCGCGGTGTCGGCGGCTCAGGGGTATCGAAACAACGACGGCAGGGGCCGCGTCCTGCTCGTCACCGCGGACGCCCACGCCCCCTACATGCGCCCATCGCTCAGCAAGGATCTGCTGCAGGGTGAATCCGGACCCGACGAGATCGATCTGCAGCCGCAGGAATGGTTCGACGAGCACGATGTCGAGGTGCTCACCGGCACCGAGGTCACCTCGCTGGATCCCGAGGGCCACCGCGTGGCGACCGCCGACGGCTCCGACATCACCTACCGGCACCTCGTGATCGCAACAGGGGCATCCCCGTCACCGCTTCCCGTACCCGGCGGCGACACCGCCCTCATGCTTCGGTCACTCGACGACGCCCTCGCGCTGCGCGATGCGGCCGACGGTGCGACGTCCGCGGTCGTCATCGGCGCGGGCTTCATCGGATGCGAGGCGGCGGCGTCGCTCGCCTCGCGCGGTGTCTCCACCACTGTCGTGGCCCCCGAGCCGGCCCCGCAGAGCAGCCGACTCGGTTCCGATGCCGGATCCCACTTCGCGGCGCTGCTCGAGCAGGCGGGGGTCCGCTACTCGGCCGGGGCGCAGGTCGAGTCGGTCTCGGACGGCTCGGTACGGCTCGATTCCGGCGTCACCCTCGACGTCGACCTGGTCGTGGCGGCCGTGGGTATCACCCCCGATTCCGGCCTGGCGGCCGACGCCGGCATCACCCTGGACGACGGCCGGATCCTCGTCGACTCCTCGATGCGCACCTCGGCCCCCGACGTCTTCGCGGCCGGGGACGTCGCCACGGCGTTCAACGACACCGCCGGTCGGCACATCCCCACCGAACACTGGCAGGACGCCGACGACCAGGGTGCGGTCGCCGGTACCGCCGCGGCCGGCGTCAGGGCGCAGTGGGACTCGGTGCCCGGGTTCTGGACGACCATCGGCGACCGCACGGTGAAATACGCCGCGTGGGGCGACGGATACGACCGCACACACCACACCGACCACGGCACCGACGGGCCGGGGGAGTCGTTCACCATCTGGTACCTCGACGCCGACGGGGTCACGGTGGGCGCACTGACCCTCGACCGCGACGAGGACTACGAGGCGGCAACGAGTCTCATCGAAGAGGGCAAGCCCGCGCCGATCTGACGGCCCGATGCGCAACAACGGCCGGACGCGGCGCAACAACGGCCCAGCGCGCTAGAGGCGGTAGACGCGCCTGGCGTTCTCGCTCGCGATGAGGTCCACGACGCGTCTGGCGTCGGCCGCGCTCCACTCGTCGTCGGCGACGAACCCCTCCAGGACACGCGTCATCGCAGTCCGCCAGAGTCGTGCGCCGAGGTGGTGGAACTCCGCGGGACCTGCCCCGTCGGAGGAGTAGAGGATCTTGCGGAACGGGGCCAACTCGAGGAGCCGGCCGACGAACGGGGTCGCCCGAGCGCCGAGGTGGGTGATGCTCAGCCCGCCGTCGAGGTAGACGTTCTGGTGAGCCTGCGCCAGGTAACCGGCCTCGCGTTCGTACGGGTAGCAGTGCAGCAACATGATCGGGGTGTCGCCGGACATGCGCAGGAAGTCGTTGAGCAGCAACGGGTTCGCGGCGTGCAGGTCGCAGTCCCGGTCACCGAACCCGACGTGGAACTGCAGTGGTTTGCCCAGGCGCAGCGCGCGATGGAGACCGAACCGCAGCAGGATGCGATCGGTGAGGCGGGTGCCGCCGGCATCGCGCCACCGCTGTGCGGCGATGTCGACGAGGGCCGGCGGCGGGTCGCCCAGATCGCCGGGGAACCCACCCCGATAGGCCAGCACGGACTTGGTGGCCACGGCCCCTGCGGCCCGCTCGGCGAGGATCTCGTCGAAGGCCTCGGCGTAGTCGCCGGGTGCGGCCGCGGCCTGTTCGGCGACCTCCTCGAGGCGGACCACCTCGTGCGTCGACCCGCCGGAGACCGCCGTCATCTCGTCGGTGTCGACGAGACCGGCCGCGAACCCGGTGTCCACCAACCAGTCCGACACCCCCGCGGCCTGCAGGAACCGACGCGACACCTCCGCCTCGCCGAGCGCGGTCCGTCGCGCGAGGTACTCGTCGGCCCCGACATGACGTTCGAGGTCGAGCAGCCGAGCGCAGTGCGCCCGCACGGCGAACCCGACCTGCGAGTCGAAACCGGCGCCGACCTCGGTCACCGGATCGGTGTCGGCCTCGGTGAGCGCGCTCTCGAACCGGACCCGATCGCCCGCCTGCGTATCGAGATCAGCCGCCCAACAACCGTGGACGTGATGGTCGATCAGCACGGCCGATTCGACGTGGTCGGAGAGCTCAGACACTCCAGGCCATCCGGAACGTGTCGGCGATGTCGCCCGCCGGCAACGCGGCGAAGGTCTGTTCGTATCGCCGGACCGCGACCACGGCGTCGACCACGTCGTCGCCCAAGGCCGCACGGGCGGTGGCGGATCGGTCCAACGCGTCGACGACGCTCGCCTGATCGGTCGGCAGCAGCACGGTACCCGCCGCCGCGCGATCAGCCTCGGTCTGCGACGCCGGATCGACCAGGGTCTCCGGGGGCAGCGGCAGTTCCCGCTCGATGCCGTCGGCGGCCATCCCCAGGATCGCCGCGGTGGCCAGGTAGGGGTTGGCCGACGGGTCGACGATCTTGACCTCCACGTTGGCGCCGTGCGGGTTGGCCGGCCCACCGAGAACGAATCGCACTGCCGCCTCTCGGTTCTCGGTTCCCCAGCAGGCGTAGGCCCCGGCCCAGAACCCGGGCTGCATCCGCAGTCCCGACACGATCGAGCCGCACAGCAGCGCCTGGATGTCGGGGAGTCCGGCCACGACACCGGCGACCGCGGACGCGCCGGTGGCCGTCATCCCTCGGGCTGCCGAACCGCCGGCGAACAACGGTCCGTCCGGATACATCAGGGAGACGTGTTGGTGTGCACCGTTGCCGACACCGTCGGCGAACGGCTTGGGGGAGAAGCAGGCCCGAGCACCGAACCGGCGGGCGATCCGTCCGATGACCGTGCGTGCGGCAACCATCTGGTCGGCGGCCGCGACCGGCGCCTGCGGTGCGAGCGAGACCTCGAACTGATTGCCGCCGTATTCGGGGTGCAACTGTTCGATGCCGATTCCGGCCGTGCGGGCCGCTCTCAGCACCTCGCGGACGAAGCCCTCGTGCTCGAGCACCCCGGCCAGTCCGTACTGCGCCCACATGGTGGTCGGCAGCGCCTCGCCCGCCGGGTCGACGAGGACGAACTCGAGTTCGTGTCCCACCAGAGCGGTGATGCCCGACGCCGCCAGCCGACTCTCCATGCGGCCCAACGTTCCCCGCGAGCACGCCGCGACCGGCTCGGAGTCCTGGTCGTAGAAGTTCGCCGGGGCCCAGGCGACACCGTCACCCAGTATCCGGACGGCGTCGAGGTCGATACGGATCCGCTGATCGCCCACCGCACCGAACTTGTCCGAGTAGGCGATGCCGAACTTGTCGATGGTGAACGCGTGCCACACCGGGGAGACGCCGAGCCCTGTCCGGGCGAAGTCCGCGACCCGGGAGACGTCGACGGTCTTGGCGTGGATCAGCCCGGCCGGGTTGACGACCGTGCCGATCAGGACATCGACGCCGGCGCTGTGCAGGTGGCCGATGACGTCCGAGTGGATTTCTGCCATACGGGACAGTCTGCCCTCGCCGAACCCCTCACGCGTACCGATACGGCAGGTACTGCACCGACCACGCGTTGCCGTCGGGGTCGGTGAAGTAGACGAAATGCCCCCAGGGCTGCACGTCGACCTCGCTCACCTGCACCCCACGGTCGAGCAGGTGCGTGCGCGCGGCCTCGATGTCGGACACGCACATCAGCAGGCCCTTCACCGAGCCCGGCTCGCCGTCCACGATCCCGCGACCGAACGCGATCGAGGCGCTCGAGCCCGGTGGCGTCATCTGCACGAAGCGGGTGTCGGCGTCCACAACGCTGTCGTGATCGGGGTTGAACCCGACGCGGGTGTAGAACTCCTTGGCGCGATCGACGTCGCTGACGGGGATCATGACGAGTTCGAGGGTCCAGTCCAGAGTGTCGGTCATCGGATTGCCTTTCGTCGAGGGGGTGTGACCGCCACGACGATTCCACCCAACACGGACATCCGCTGTCCGCGATACGACGAACGCCCGGACATTCTCCGATCGGAGAACGCCCGGGCGTCGGTCGTGGTGTGGGTCCTAGCCGTTACGGAACCAGCCGGCCTTGTCGATGCGGTAGACCTCGTCCTGCCAGAACTTCCAGGCGTGGATGCCCACGGGGAAGAAGCTGGTGCGCACGTTGGCGCCCGCGGCCCGGGCCAGCAGCGAGAAGGTCTGCGACTGTTCCATCGACACGATCTCGAGCGCGGAGCCGGACAGGCCGGTGCCGAAGGTGGCGATGTTCGGCGGCAGACCGTTCCACACGCCTGCGGCGGCGTAGACCCAGAGGTGACGACCGCGCATCGCGCCGACGTTCAGCCAGGGGTCGTTCTGGAAGGCCTTGACGTTGGGGAAGATGCCCCACATGTCGTTGAGGTTGTAGCGACCGGAGTCGTACGCCGCGGCGCGCAGCATCGTCTGCATGCCGGGTGCCGTCAGGTGCGGGAAGCCGGACATCGACACCGCGCGGGTGTAGAGGTCGGGGCGGCGGGTGGCCAGCATGATCGCGGGGCTCGCAGCCATGGACAGCCCGACCAGGGTGCGGTTCTTCGAGAATCCGCGCTTGTTCAGGTAGTCGGGCAGGCTGTGCTGCAGGACGCTGTCCCAGCGGTAGGCCGAGTTCTGGCCGGCGCTGATGCTCGGACGATCCCAGTCGGCGTAGAAGCTCGACTGGCCACCGACCGGCATGACGACGTTGTAGCCGCGCTTGGACAGGTAGGCGACGTTGGTCTCGCTCTCCCAGCCGTTGATCTTCGGGGTGGCGCGCAGACCGTCGAGGAAGATGATGGTCGGAGCGGTCTTCGGGTTCGTGGTCGTCGACGCCCAGCTACGGACGACCGGGTTCGGCATGCCGTACCCGTTGATCTGCTCCGACTTGAACGTCGGCGCGGGAACCGGGCCCCAAGCACTGGCGGATCCGGTGCCTACCGTGACCAGCGCGGTGGCCGCGGCGACGCTGAGGACGATCGACACGAGAGCGCGAGCGCCCCCGTTCGAACGGCGGAGAGAGAACATCTGATGCACCACATTCACTTGCCAGGCCCCCGATGAGGGCACGAGAGGTTCGGTCTGAAGGAGGATAAACGATGGCGTTACCAAATGGTTATCGGACGCCATTGCGGAACGTTCCCGAGTCCTCCGCGTGATCGACTCGGGAAAGCCTCGCACACCGAGCGGGTGGGGGCCTCGTCGGACGATGATCGATGCCGGAGTGACACCGAGATGTTGGGCTCCGGTAACCGGAAACCGGTCAAGTCGCCGGTGAACCGGCGTTTCGTATCCACCGTGTGCGGATGAGGGACCGCAGCGGTGTCGCTCGGGTCGTGACCGAGGCGTCGTCGGAGGGCGAGCCGGAGGACTGCGACACGCGCATGCTCGAGTGATTGTCGTCATAGTGGATCCAATGCACCCGTGATCCCACGATCGGAGAGTGCCGTGACCGCGCCCGCTGCGAGACGGTGTCGATGGATCCTGCACGTCGACCTCGATCAGTTCCAGGTGTCGGTGGAACGGCAGCGATCGCCGGAGTTGGTCGGGGTCCCGGTGATCGTCGGCGGCAGCGGTGACCCTGAGCAGATGCGGACCGTCGTCACCTGCGCGTCCTATGAGGCGAGGGCGGTGGGCGTGCGCGCAGGCATGCCCATGCGCAGTGCGCACCGCAAGATGCCCGACGCGGTCTACCTTCCCACCGACCACGCCACCTACGACGCGGCGTCCGAGCGCGTCATGACCGCGCTGCGCGACCTGGGGCATCCGGTGGAGGTCTGGGGTTGGGACGAGGCGTACGTCGGCACCGACACCGACGACCCGTACCCCCTCGCGGTCGCCATCCGCGCCCGCATCGCCGAGGAGACCGGTCTGCGCAGTTCGGTGGGGATCAGCGACAACAAGCAGCGCGCCAAGATGGCGACCAACTTCGCCAAGAAGTTGCCGCCGACCGATGACCGCATCTACACGCTCACCGACGAGAACTGGATGTCGGTGATGGGCGACCTCGGGTGCCGCGAGCTGTGGAGCGTCGGACCCAAGACGGCCGACAAGCTGGTCGCGCACGGCGTCTCCACCGTGGCCGACCTCGTCGCGACACCCCGCGACGAGCTCATCGGCATCTTCGGACCGCATCAGGGCAACTGGCTCTACGTCCTGTGCCGGGGTGGCGGTGACTCAATCATCACCGTCGAACCCTATGTGGCCAAATCGCATTCGAAGGTGCACACCTTCGCCGCCGACCTGACCGACGTCGCCGAGATGCACGAGCGTCTCCGCGATCTGACCGCAGATCTGCACCGACAGATCCTCGACGAGCAGCGAGTCGTCTTCCGGGTCGCGGTCACCGTTCGCACATCAACGTTCTACACGCGGACGAAGTCGAAGAAGCTGGCCGCGCCGACCGTCGACCTCGCGGCGATCGAGCCGCCCGTACACGCGCTTCTCGACCGGTTCGAGCTCGACCGGCCGGTACGGCTGCTCGGCGTCCGACTCGAGCTGCTCGAGCCCGGTTCGCCCGTACCGGACATCGATTCGCCTGTAACGGACAGAGATTCGCCTCTTTCGGGCACGGTCGCCCCCGGCGTCATCGACCTGGATCGGGCGGGCCACAATGACGCGTGAGCGATCTGACGTACACGCAATCGGTGGTCATGGGACTCCTGCAGGGGGTCACCGAACTCTTCCCGGTCTCCAGCCTGGGACATTCCCTGATCGTGCCCGCCTGGATCGGGGGCAGTTGGGAGCGGCTGGTCACCGAGTCGAACAGTGCGGGCCACACACCGTTTCTCGCGTTCCTGGTCGCGCTGCACGTCGCCACCGCCCTCGCGTTGATCGCCTACTACTGGCGTGACTGGGTCGGGATCGTCGCCGGGTTCATCGGCACGCTGCGGACCCGCCGGATCGACACCGCGAACGGAAAGCTGGCCTGGCTCATCATCATCGCCACGATCCCGGTCGGGGTCGTAGGCCTGGTCGCGGAGAAACCGCTACGCGCAGTGTTCGCCACCCCGTTGATCGCCGCGATCTTCCTGTTCGTCAACGGCCTCGTGCTGCTGACCGCCGAACTGCTGCGTCGGCGGCAGGTCGGGGCACGAGGACGACACCGCGCCGAGGGCGACGCGTGCGGTGGCGACATCGAGTCCCTGCGCTACGCCGACGGCGCGCTCATCGGCGGCTTCCAGATCCTCGCGCTGCTCCCCGGCATCTCCCGCTCCGGCGCCACCATCTCCGGTGGCATCCTGCGCGGTCTCGACCACGAGGACTCGGCGAAGTTCGCGTTCCTCCTGGCGACGCCCGTCATCCTCGCCGCCGGCGTCCTCAAGATCCCCGAGTTGTTCGGCCCGGAGGGCAGCGGGATCGGGGGACAGGTCGTCGTAGGTTCGATCTGTGCGTTCGTGGCCGCGTTCGGCGCGGTCGCGTTCCTGGCGCGTTTCTTCCGCACCCGATCGCTGTATCCGTTCGTCGCGTATTGCCTCGTCGCGGGCGGGATCAGCATCGCCCTGTTCGCCTGAATCACGGCTCGTCGAACGGTTGTGCGGTTCTGGCGGGTCGGGTTCAATACCTCAGGTGAGCGCGGGAATCGACGTGACGGGCACGGGATCCGTCGGCCCCGTCGCCGCCCCCGTTCTGCGCAAGCGCCGGATCCGATCACCGCTCCTGCGTCGCGTCATCCCCCGGATCGCGATCGCGATCCTCACCCTGCTGCTCGCGTCGATCATCATCTTCGCCGTGCTGCGACTCATCCCCGGTGATCCCGCCGCAGTGCTGGCCGGCGCCGACGGTTCGGCCGCGGCCCGTCAGGCGATACGACAGGAACTGGGCCTGGACCGCTCGCCGTTCGTCGAGTACTTCAGCTGGCTCGGCCACACCGTGACCGGCGACCTCGGCCGGTCCTACGTGATCGGCGGCAGCGTCGGCGATCTGGTGTCGTCGGCGGCCGCGAACACCGCGATGCTGGCGGGCACGGCGACGCTGCTCGCGGTCCTGATCGCGCTGGCCGCGTCGCTGTCGGCGGTGCTGTGGCCACACCGCGTCGTGACGACCCTCGTCAACGGTTTCAGCGCGCTGTCGATCGCCATCCCGACGTTCGTCACCGGCGTGGTGCTGGTCCAGATCTTCGCGGTGCTGCTGCCCTGGTTGCCGGCAGGTGGTACTCCCCGAGACGGGTTCGGCGCCGACCCGTGGGTGTCGGTGCAGTACCTCTTCCTACCCGCCCTCTGCCTGGCCCTGCCGGTGGCGTCCGCACTGACGCGCTTCCTGCTCGAGGGTCTGCGAACCGAACTGGCCAAGCCCTACATCCTCTCCGCCCGGGCGATGGGCGTGACGCATCGACGGTCGGTGCTCGTCGGGGCTCTGCGCAACGCCGTCCCCGACACCATCGCCGTCCTGGGCATCCAGGTCGGCCAGCTGATCGGGTCGTCGATCCTGGTGGAGGCGATCTTCGCGTGGCCGGGGCTCGGTCAGCTCCTCGGGCAGGGCATCAGCGCCCGCGACTACCCTGTCGTGCAGGCGGCGCTGCTGATCTCGGTGGGGGCGTTCATCATCGCTCAGACGGTCACCGAACTCGTGCAGCTCGCACTGGATCCGACGTTGCGGAACCGATCGTGAGGACGACGACGCGGATTCCGGTGGCGTTGACGGTCGGCCTGGTGATCGTCGCGGTGTTCGCGGTCGCCGGTGTCGCGGCCCCGTGGCTCGCGCCGTTCGACCCGCAGGAACAGATCGCCGGGGCCCATCTGTTGGCGCCGAGCGGGCAGCACTGGCTCGGGACCGATGAACTGAACCGAGATGTGTTGTCGCGCGTGTTGTTCGGGATCCGGACCAGCCTGACCGTGATGGTGATCGCCGTGCCCATCGGGGCGGTGATCGGCGTCGGCCTCGCGATGGTCGCCACCGTCAACCGGTTCGCCGACACCGTCATCGCCCGCGGCTTCGACGTGTTGCTGGCTTTTCCCGCGATCGTCCTCGCCATCACCGTCACCGCCGTGCGCGGGCCGGGACTGAGCACGGTCATCGTCGCGGTGGTGCTCGCGGAGACGCCGGTGTTCGGTCGGATCGCGCGCAGCGCGGCGACCCGGGTGCGCGCGAGCGCGTTCGTCGAGAGCTCGCGACTGCATGGCGGCTCGGAGTGGTGGATCGTGAGCCGACACATCGTCGGCAACATCACGCCGCAACTCATCGTCCAACTCTCCCTGGCCCTCTCGCTGTCGATCTTCGTCGAGAGCGGCATGAGCTTCATCGGCGCGGGCGTCCGTCCACCCCAGCCGTCACTCGGGTCGATCCTGTCCGAGGCCATCTACAGCTGGGACGTCAACGTCGGGTACGCGGTCGGACCGCTGGTGACCGTCGCCGCGCTCTCCGTCGGGTTCCTGCTCATCGCCCAGGGATACGGGAGGTGGTCGCGTGGCTGAGCCCGGTCCCGCCCTGGTCGTCGAGCACCTCACGGTCCGCTCGGCGGACGCGGTCCTCGTCGACGACCTACGCCTGACCGTCGGGCGCGGCGAGACGGTCGCCCTCGTGGGGGAGTCCGGATCCGGTAAGTCGCTGACGACCGCGGCGATCATCGGTCTCCTGCCCGATGGGCTGAGCGTTTCCGGATCGGTCGAGGTCGGCGGGGAACAGATCGTCGACCGTCCCGAGTCCGACCTCGGCGGTATCCGGGGACGCAAGGTGTCGCTGGTCTTCCAGGACCCGCTCACCGCCCTCAACCCCACGCGCAGGATCTGGCGCCAGTTCCACGAGGTCTTGCGCCTGCGCGGCCGGGTCACGACCTCCTCCGCGCGGGCCCGCGCCACCCAACTCCTGACGGCCGTCGGGATTCCGGACCCAGGGGACCGCGTCACCTGGTACCCGCATCAGTTCTCCGGTGGTCAGCGACAACGGATCGTCATCGCCCTCGCGTTGGCCGGAGAGCCCGACCTGTTGGTGGCCGACGAACCGACCACCGCGCTCGACGTCACCGTGCAGGCATCGATCCTCGAACTGCTCCGCGACCTGTCCCGGACGCGGGAGATGGCGCTGCTCATCATCACCCACGACATGGGCGTCGCCGCGGACATCGCCCAGCGGATCGTGGTCCTGCGCGACGGTTCGGTGGTCGAGTCCGGTGACATCGCGCAGGTGTTCGCCGCACCACGGCACGAGTACACGCGCAAGCTGCTGGCGTCGGTGCCCCGGCTGGGCGACGCAGGGTCTGCACCACAGCCGGCGGAATCGGGCTCCGGGGACAACGCCCTGGTCACGCTCAGCGACGCCGGGGTGACCTACCCCGGCGCCACGGTGCCCTCTCTGTGTGGGATCACCCTCGACGTACACGCGGGCGAGGTGCTTGCACTGGTCGGGGAGTCCGGGTCGGGCAAGACGACGCTGGGCCGGGCGATTCTCGGACTGACCCCAATCACCGAGGGGGCCCGCCATACCGATGAACCCACCTTCGCCCTGATCCACCAGGACCCGTTCTCCTCGCTCAACCCGCGCTGGTCTGTCGGACGCAGCATCGCCGAGCCGATGGTGTTGGCGCACAACGCAGATGCAGCGCAGCGCCGTTCGCGGGTCGCCAAACTGCTGGCCGCGGTCCGGTTGCCCGCCGAGATCGCCGCGCGCCGCCCCGTTTCGCTGTCGGGCGGACAGCGTCAGCGGGTGGCCATCGCGCGCGCCCTGGCCAGCGACCCCGATGTCGTGGTCGCCGACGAACCGACGAGCGCACTCGACGTGTCGGTCCAGGCGGACGTGCTCGAACTCATCGCCCACCTCCAGGACGAACAGGGGTTCGGGCTGGTGTTCATCACCCACGATCTCGCCGTGGTCAGCGAGGTCGCCGACCGCGTCGCGGTGTTGCGTGACGGCCGCATCGTGGAGACCGGCGACGTGATGGATGTGCTCGGCAACCCGTCCGATCCGTACACCCGTGAGCTGCTCGACTCGGTGCTCGTGGCCGACCCGGTGGAGCAGCGACGTCGACGATCCGCCCGGACAGGGGGACAGGGCTGATGGACATCCCGGACCTGTCCCGACGTCGCCTGCTCGGCGGCGCGGCCGGCCTCGCGACACTCTCGGTTCTCGGCGCCTGCACCGCGCGGAGCTCCGAACGGCGCACCGCGACCGGGGCGCCGGGCGGGACGTTGGTCCTGGGTTCGCTCAGCGATATCGACCCCAAAGCACTCTATTCGCAATCGATCTCGACCATCGCGATCGGACTGCTGGTCTTCGACACGCTGATCCGCTACGACCGGGCCACGCTCACCCCGCGACCGTCGGTGGCCACCGGCTGGGAGGTGTCGGCGGACGGACGCACCGTTCGGGTGGACCTGCGCGACGACGTGTACTTCCACTCCGGTCGCCGACTCACCTCCGCAGACGTCGCCTACGTCATCGAGCGTTATGCCGCGAACTCGTCGGCGTCACAGTTGCAGGCCGCGGCCGCGACGATCACCTCGGTTGACACGTCGATGCCGTTCCGGGTCGTCCTGGGGCTCGCGTATCCCCTGGTCAATCTCTTCGATCTGTTCGAGTTCATGCTGCTGGTCGACCGCGAGTCCGAGGAGGGGCTGACGGCAGGAACGGAGTTCGTCGGCACCGGTCCGTTCCGGTTCTCCGCCCGCGAGGTCGGGGTGCGCCTGGAACTCGTCGGCAACGACCGTTACTGGAACGGGCCCCCGCTCCTCGACGGCATCACGTTCCGGGTGGTCCGGGATTCGTCGGCCCTGCTGACCTCGGTCCGGGTCGGCCAGACCGACCTCGTTCTCGACGCCGCTCCCGGGCAGCTGCGGAGGTTCTCCGATCGTGAACGGTTCTCCGTGCAGTCCGAGGACGTGTACGACGTCGCCTACTACGTGGGCGTCAACGTGGCGGATCCCGCTCTGTCGAACAAGACCTTGCGACAAGCGATCTCGTACGCGGTCGATCGCGACCGCATCGTCGACGAGGTGCTCGAGGGCCGCGGATCCGCATCGAGCACCCCGTGGTCGACGAGTTCGCCGGCGTACAGCGAGCAGGCGTCGCGGCGGTACTCGCGCGATCTCGACACCGCCCGGCGGCTGCTGGCCGCGGCTGGTGGCCCGCCCGGCCGGCCGGTGCTGCTCAGCTACGGGACCGGGTTGGCGATCGCCCCGCTCATCGCAGGCATCATCCAGAACAACCTCGCGCAGATCGGATTCCGGGTGCAGCTCGACCCACGGGAGCAGGCGTCGTTCTCGCCGTTCCTGTCCAGCGGTGCGCACCAGCTGTGGATCAACCCGCACGGGTTCGGTCAGTCGAGTCCGGCGACCTTGGCGACCGGGGCGGCGCCGTTCAAGCCGGCGAAGAACCTGTCGGGGTTCACCTCGCCGGAGTATGCCTCGGTGGTGGCGGGTTTCGACACCCTGACCGACCCCCGAGGGCCGGCGGCGATCGACCTGTACCGCCGTTACACCGAGATCCTGCTCGATGAGCAGTTCGTCATCGATCTCGCCATCACGACGTCGACCAACGTGGCCACCGCGGCCATGCGGGGGTTGAACTGGAACGCCTACAAGTACATCGACGCCCATCGCGTGACGATCAACTGATCAGGCGCATCAGAGCGCGAGAAAACCGTCCAGCAGTCGGGCGCAGCGTCGTTCCAGATCGATGGCGTCGGTGGCGATCCGACGGGCCAGCGCATCGACGTCGACGTCGAAATCCCGTGCGACCTCCACCTCGGACTCCGGGGTCCATCCCTGCCGCCATGCCGCGAACGATCCCGCGGTGATCTCGGGGTGGAACTGCAGGCCCAGGCTCCGACCCGAGACGAACGCCTGCGCGTTGGCGGCGTTGTGTGCGACCAACGTCGCGCCGGGCGGGACGGTGAAGTGGTCGAAGTGCCACTGCATCCACGGTCCCGAGTCGATGAAGTCGCAGCTCGAGTCGACCGAGACGAATCCGATCTCCGGGTGCGGTGATCGGTCGACGACCCCGCCCAGCACGCGGCTGAGCACCTGTCCGCCGAAGCACACCCCGAGGATCGGGGTCCCGGCCGCGAGCGTCTCGGCCACGTAGGCCCGTTCCGGCGCCAGCCAGGGCAGCGTGTCGTCGTCGGCGGCGTGCGCCGACCCCAGCACGGTCACGAACTCGACGGTCTCGGGTCGCGGGAGGTCGTCGGAGGGGTGCGCGACGACGACCTCGAAACCGCGGGCCCGGGCGGCGACGGCCAGACTGCCCGCCTCCGCGCGCCCGCGCGAACGGTCGTCCTCGTGCGCGAGGAACAGTGCCGTCGTCACGAGGCAGGCGCGATGGCCGACCCGGCGGCCGACAACCATGCGTCGGCGAGGTCCTGCACGTCGATCCCCAGCGCCACGCTCAGCGCGACCACCGAACCGAACGCCGGCGTGAACAACCGCCCGGATTCGATCTTGCGCAACGTCTCCGCGGACATCGATGCCGCACGGGCGATCTCGTCGAGGGGTCGGTCACCGCGGGCCGCGCGCAGGTGCGCGCCGAGCCGTCGACCGGCGGCGATCTGCTCGGGTGTGAGGGGTGTGCGAACCATGGGCCCAGATTAGCCGAATCGGACCGCCTCTGGTATTTCTATACCGGTATAAAAATACCTGACCGGCAGGGCCCGGATCGCGAGCGGAGTGGACACGGACATGATCGAACTGAAATCACCGTCGGAGGTCGACGCCATGGCGGTGGCCGGGACGTTCGTCGCGCAGGCCATCGACGCGGTCATCGCCGCCGCCGAGGTCGGTGTCGACCTCCGTGATCTCGAGCTGATCGTGCGCGGGATGATCGCCGACCGTGGAGCGGAGTCCTGCTACTGGGACTACTCCCCGGATTTCGGGCGCGGACCGTTCCGCAACACCGTCTGTCTGTCGGTGAACGACGCCGTACTGCACGGACTGCCGCATGCCTACGAGCTGCGCGACGGCGACCTGCTCAGTGTCGACCTCGCCGTGTCCGTGGACGGGTGGGTCGCCGACTCGGCCCGCAGCGTCGTGGTCGGAACCGCCCGCGCCGAGGACCTCGCGATGATCGAGGCGACGCGGGTCGCCCTCGAGGCGGGTATCGCGACCGCCCGTCCGGGCAACCGCCTCGGCGACGTGTCGGCGGCGATGGGAGCCGAGCTCCGTGCGCGTGGGTATCGAGTCAACGACGAGTTCGGTGGGCACGGGATCGGCCGCACGATGCACGAGTCGCCCTCGGTCCCCAACGACGGCCGACGTCGTCGTGGCATCCCGTTGAAACCGGGGATGACCCTGGCGTTGGAGCCCTGGGTCGTGGCGACCACCGATCGCGTCGTCTTCGACGACGACGGGTGGACGGTCCGGTCGGCCGACGGCTCGCGCGGCGCACACAGCGAACACACCATCGCCGTCACCGACGGCGACGCGCGGGTGCTGACCGCCCTGTAGCTCACATCCGATCGATAGCCTGGGGCGCGTGAATGTCGCGAGCGTGCAGGCGGCGCTCCGTCGTGCGGCCACCCGGGTCTCGGCGGCGGGCAGCGACCTCGTGCCGCCGCCGGTCACCGGCGGTGTCGAGGGTGTGGCGCGGTACTGGCGCGACCTCGACGACGCCGCCCGTGAGCGCATCGTCGCCGAACACCCGGAGTGGATCGGCGGAGTCGACGGCATCGCGGCGGTGGCGCGTGACGCCGCGAACCGCAATCGCATCCCGACCGAGCGTGCCGAGCTGCAGGCGCAACGGGACCGGCTCACCCGCAGGCTCGAGTCCTCGCGACTGCCGGCGTGGTGGCATCAGAAGATCCGGAAGCTGTTCTCCTCGGCCGACGAGAACGGGTGGTACGTCGATCAGAAGCTGCGCGATCTCGAGGTGATCGAGAAGCAGATCACCCACGAACACGTCCACCTCCTGCTGCTCGACGTCCGTCGCGCCAGGCGGGGCCTGGCCGCGATCGCCGTCGGCGATCCGGATGTGGCGACGCACATCTCGGTGACCACGCCGGGACTGGGCACCACGGTGGGCGGCTCGCTGGACGGGATGCGCAGGCAGGCCGAGGAGCTGACGAAGGTCTGCGTCGCGGAGCTGCGCCGCGTCGGTGGCGGTCGGGATCGGCAGGTGGTTGCCAACATCGCGTGGCTGGGGTACGTACCACCCAACCTCACCGGACCCAACCGGCTGGCCCGACTCGTCGGCATCGGAGAGCTCGGCACGTCGCGCGTCGCGGTCCGATCCGCGCCCCGGCTGACCGAGTTCTACCGGGGGATCCGCGCCGCGGCCACGGTCGCCGACCCGCACATCACCGCGCTCGGCCACTCCTACGGATCGCTGGTCACGTCACTGGCGTTGGGACGCAACGGCGGTGAGCTGGTCGACGACGTGATCTTCTACGGCTCGCCCGGGTTGTCGCCGACGTGGTCGCCGCAGCGTTTCCGGCGGGCCTCCGACTACGGTCTCGCCGACGGTCACGTCTACGTGATGAAGGGCGCACAGGATCGCATCGCCGAGCTCGGCTATTTCGGTGGCGACCCCTACGACGACGATTTCGTCGCGCTGTCCGCCGCGGCCGGCACGAGCCCGGACGGCCGCCATCGTGAGGGTGCTCCCCGGCACGCCGACTACCCGCGCACGTTCGGCTCCGGCCCGGACGAGACGTTGCGGATGTCGGGGTACAACTTCGCGGTGATCATCGACGGCCTACCCGAACTCGCGGTCCGTGCCTGAGATGGCCGGGACGCCCATCCGGATCGACTGCGCCGACGGGTTCGCCCTCGGCGGGCACCGGTGGGCGCCCGAGCGCCCCGACGAGGGCCCGCTGCGGGTGGTGATCGTGACCACCGCGACCGGCGTGGTGGCGACCTACTACCACCGCTACGCCGCCTACCTCGCCGAGGCCGGTTTCCACGTCATCACGTTCGACTACCGCGGCATCGGGCGGTCGCGCCCGGAACGATTGCGCGGCATGCGATGTCGGTGGCAGGACTGGGGGCGGCTCGACTTCGACGCCGTCGTCGGACACGTGCGCTCGCAGTGGCCGGACGCCGAGATCGCGGTAATCGGCCACAGCGTCGGCGGTGTCGTCCCCCTCTGGGCGGCTCGCTCGATCGAGATCACGCGGATGCTCACGGTCGGAGGCCAGTACAACTACTGGCGCGACTGGGCGCCATCGGTCCGACGCAGCTTCTTCTGGCGGTGGAAGGTGGCGACCCCGACGCTCGCGGCGCTGTACGGATACCTCCCGGCCAAACGACTGGGCTGGATGGAGGACGTACCCCGTGGGGTCGCGTTCGAGTGCGCCCGGCGTCGCCGTCGGATGGAGGACAACTACCCGCGTCGGGAACGAGCCGGGGTGCGGGCCACCGCCGCCGCCATCGACGCGTCGGTCCTCGCGGTGGCCACCACCGACGACGACTACGGCACCGTCTCGGCCCTGCGGCGTCCCCTCGACTATCTGCCCGATGCCCCGCGCACCCAGGTGATGATCCCGCCGGCGGCGCTGGGGCACGACGTGATCGGCCACTTCGGTCTGTTCCACAGTCGCCACCGCGACGACTTCTGGTCGATGTCGTTGCGCTGGCTCTGCGACGGCGAGAACCCCTGGCCGGAACTGGTGGTGTGGTCGAGTCCGTAGGGTCGGACGGGTGAGCACCGATCAGTCCGTGACCATCGTCGGAGCAGGTATGGCGGGGGCGGCGTGCGCGGCGGCGTTGACCGACGCGGGGGTGGCGGTCCGGGTTCTCGACCGCGGTCGGGCCCCCGGCGGTCGGATGGCGTCGCCGGAACTCCGCGGCCGACGTGTCGATGTCGGAGCCGGCTATTTCACCGTTCGTGACGAGGGGTTCGACGCCGTCGTGCAGCGGTGGCAGGCGGCCGGTCTGGCGCGCGAGTGGACCGACACGTTCGGGGTGCTCGGCGCCGACGGCGAGCGCCGGACCTCGACCGGTCCGATGCGGTGGGCGACGCCCGGTGGGTTGCGGTCACTCGTGCGCGAGGTGCTCGGCGACATTGACGTCACGACCGTCGACGTGGACGACCTCCCCGATGGTGACGTGGTGATCGCGATGCCCGATCCGCAGGCCGCCCGCGTCATCTCGGTCCCCGATCCCGTCGACTACGAGCCGGTGATCGCGGTGGTGTGCGAATTCGATGCGCAGACGGCCTCGTGGGCTGATCTCCCGTTCGTCGACGCGGCGTTCGTCAACGACCACCCCGACATCTCGTTCGTCGCCGACGACGGCGCACGGCGCGGGGATCACGCTCCGGTCCTCGTCGTCCACACGACGGGTGACCGCGCCGCGCGTCACCTCGACGATCCCGACTCGGTCGTGCCGCTCGTGGTCGAGGCGGTCACCGGGGTACTCGGCGTCGACGCACCGGTCTGGACCCACGCGCACCGATGGACCTTCGCCAAACCGTCGGGTCAGCACGACGAGAGTTCCCGTCTGGCGACCGTGGACGGTCGGCTCGTCGGGTTCGCCGGTGACCAGTGGTGTCCGCAGGGGTCTCCGCGTGTCGAGAGCGCCTGGCGGTCGGGTACGGACCTCGCGGCCGCGATCCTCGCCGCCCGGAGCTGACTCAGCGCGGGATGAACAACCCCTCGAGGGTGGCCGTGTCCTCGGCCGAGACACCGATCTGATCCCAGTCCGCCTCCACGGTCAGCACCGCGTAGGCGGAGGTGGGGAACTGGTCGATGTCGGCATCGGGGTCGAGGGTGAGCGCGGTCGCGGGCATCCCCGGTTCATGGCCGACCACCAGCACCGTCTGTACGTCCTCGCCGACGTGCTCGCGGATCGCCTCGAACACGTCGTCGGGGGTGCCGCCGTACACCGCGTCGACGTAGGTCACCGAGTCGGCGTCGATACCGGTGCGCTGCAGGGTCTCCCGGGTGCGGGTGGCGGTCGAACAGATCACCGCGTCGACCTCGAGTCCGTCGCGGGCCATCCATTCTCCGGCCAACTCGGCCTCGCGGATGCCGCGCTCTGCGAGAGGTCGCTCGTGGTCGGCCACGCCGTCGGGGTAGCCGGACTTGCCGTGCCGCATCAAGATCAAAGTGCCCGCCATGGGGCAGATCATGCCAGCCGAGCGGTCCGCTCCGTCGGCACCCGGCCCGAGGCGGCGTCACGATCGGCGGCGCGCAGGATCCGCGCGGTGTGCCGCCACGCCGACGCCTCCTGCGCACAGTGCAGTGCGTGCTCGGAGTCGCCCCGGGCGTGCGCGCTCTCGGCCTCCTCGAGCAGCTCGATCTCCTCGTCGACGCAGAACTCGATCAGCAGTGCACGTGCCTGCTCATCGGTGCAGGCACGATCGATGTCGGCTCGGGTCAGCGTCAGGAGCTGCTCCAACTCGCGCGTGAGCGCAGACGATCGACTGGACATGTCCCTCACGGTAGGCGTGGTCACCGACACCGCGCGGGACCCACACCCGGGGTGTCGGCAATCTGCAGACCCGGCAACCAAGCAAGTGCTAGGTTGCGGCCATGTCACACCGAGCGTCGTTGCGTACGTACCTGCTCAGAGCCGTTGCGCTCGCCGCGGCCGGGGTGGCCACGATCGCGCTCGCCCCGGCGGCCGACGCCGCGCCGCTGCCGGTCTCGTACAGCTTCTTCTCCGGTGTCGGGCCGGCCCTCGCGCACCCCTACGGGTCCCTGGCCGGCTCGAACGACTTCCGGTGCCGCCCGAGTGCCGACCACCCGAACCCGGTGGTGTTGACGCACGGGACCGGCGGGTCCGCACAGACCAACTGGGGCACCTACGTGCCGCTGCTCAAGAACAACGGGTACTGCGTGTTCGCGCTCACCTACGGAGCGTTGCCGGGTGCGCCGGCGCCGTTCAACCAGATCGGGGGCATGGGTCGCATCGAGGCCAGTGCCGCTCAGCTGAAGACGTTCGTCGCCCGGGTGCTCCGCGCGACGGGTGCGACGAAGGTCGATATCGTCGGCCACTCCCAGGGCACGTTGATGCCCGACTACTACGCCCGGCGACTCGACGGCGCGAGGTCGATCGACAAATACGTCTCCATCGCGCCGCTGTGGAACGGCTCCGGGGGCAGCGCGGTCGCCTCGTTCACCCCGACCCTGCGACGCCTGGGCATCACCGAGACCGGCCTGCCGGTCTGCGCGGCGTGCGGTCAGATGCAGACCGGCTCCGATCTCCTGGCGGCGGTGAACGCGGGCGGCAGTCCCTACGTGCCCGGGATCACCTACACCAACATCTCGACCACCGGCGACGAGTTCGTACTGCCGTACACCTCGGGTCAGGTGCCCGGCCGGCCCGGCGACCGCGTGACGAACATCGTTGTCCAGCGCGGGTGTTCGCAGGATCACTCCGACCACCTGGCCATCGCGGCGTCGCGCCGAACCGCGGCGTTCGTCCTCAACGCGCTGGATCCGGCGCATCCCCGGCCGGTGCCGTGTCTACCGGTTCTGCCCATCGTCGGCTGAGCGGTGTGGTCGGCAATGCAAAGGGTTTGCTAAGACTTTTCACACGCATGCCCGTGAGCAGCGCCGGACGGCGGTAGGGCAAGTACTGTCGGCTCGGTGCACCTGTTCCTGCCCGCGAGCCTCGCACTCGTCTCGGCGCTCTTCGTAGCGGTCGGGACGCTGGTGCGTCAGCGCTCGTCGACGGCGACCGGTGGCATCACCCGACGCTGGTGGTACGGCGTCGCCCTGGCCGCGATCGGATTCGCGCTGCAGGCCGTGGCCCTCGGCATGGGGACCCTGCTGTTGGTGCAGCCGTTGATCGTGTTGTCGGTGCTGTTCGCCCTCCCACTGGAGGCCTATCTCGACCATCGGCGCCTCAACTTCCAGGAGTGGAAGTGGGGCATCGTCCTCACCCTGTGCATCGCCGCGTTCGTGCTGATCACCATGCCGCAGCCGGGCAAGCACCAGGTCGAGCCCGCGGTGCTGGCCGGGACGATCGTGGTGGTCGTCGTCGTACTCGGCGGACTGGTCGTGTTCGCCCGACGGGTGTCATCGCACTACCGCGCCCTGCTGTTCGGGTCGGCGTCCGGGCTGCTCACCGGTGTGCAGTCGTTCCTCCTCAAAGGGGTCGTCACCCAGCTCGGCGACAAGATCTACGAGCCCCTGCTGCACCCGGAGCTGTACCTGATCCTGTGCGTCGCCGCCGCGTCGGTCTACGCGCAGCAACTCGCCTTCGCCGCCCACGATCTGCAGACCTCGTTCCCCGCGATGACGGTGATGGAACCGGCGGTCGCGATGGCCCTCGGTGTCCTCCTGCTCGGCGAGCGGGCACAGGTCGACTGGTTCGAGGGCATCGTGGTCGCGGCGGTGCTGGTCCAGATGTTCTACGCCGTGCTCGTCCTCGCACAGCATGCCGCCGCCCGTGAGACGGAGTTCGACAAACCGCCCGAGCTCGTCGGCGCCACGACCTCCACTGCCCACGCCAAGCGCGACCACGCGCACTAGCCTGGACACCGTGCACACCTGGCTCCCGGCGTTGCTCGCGATGTTCGCTGCCGCGTTCATCGCCGGAGGAACCGTTCTCCGCCAGCGCGAATCGTGCGCCGGCGGTGGGATCACCATCGGATGGTGCGTCGGTGCGGCGGTGGCGCTGTGCGGATTCGGGCTCCAGGCGGCCGCGCTGGGCCTCGGATCGATCCTGCTGGTGCAGCCGCTCGTGGTGCTCGCCGTGCTGTTCGCGCTCCCGCTCGAGGCGTGGCTCGACCACCGGCACCCGAGTCGGGTCGAATGGGCGTGGGGTGGCGTGCTCGTCGCGTGCGTCGCGCTGTTCCTGATCGTCGCCGACCCGCACGAGGTCGATCGCACGGCCGACCACAAGCTCATCGCCGGCACCATCGTGGCGCTCATCGCGCTGGTCGCCATCCTGATCGTCGCGGCCGAGAGGTCCAGTCCGCACTATCAGGCGCTGCTCTACGGGCTGGTCGCCGGAACGCTGTTCGGCATCAGCGCGTTGCTGGTCAAGGCGGTGATCTACCAGGCCATCCACGATCCCATCAACATGACGACCAGGCCGGAGGTCTACCTGTTCGTCGTGGTCGCGGTGGGAGGTGTCGTCGCGCAGCAACGCGGGTTCGTGGCCGGCGACCTGCAGACGTCGTTCCCCGCGATGACGGTGATGGAGCCGGCGGTGTCGATGGCGTTGGGCGTCACGTTGCTGGGGGAGTCGGTGGCGGTCGGCTGGTGGCAGACGGCGGTCATGGCCATCGCCCTGATCGTGATGGTCCGCGCGGTGATCACGCTGGCGCGGATGTCGGCCGTACGGGGTGACCAGCGACCCGAGTCGCAACCCGGCGTGACACGGAGCGTCATCGGTAGCACTGTGGACTGATGACCACAGACACATACGACGTCATCGTCATCGGCGGCGGACCCGCCGGCGAGGTGGCGGCCCAGTTCGCCATCGCCGGATCCGATCGCACCGCCGCCATCATCGAGGCCGAACTCCTCGGCGGCGAGTGCTCCTACTGGGCCTGCATGCCCAGCAAGGCGCTGCTCCGGCCGATCGAGATCGCGGCCACTGCGCGCAATCTCGACGGTGTGGATGTCGCGGACGGGATCGACACCGCGAAGCTGCTCGCCCGACGCGACACCTGGACGTCGAACTACTCCGATGCGGGACAACGCAAGTGGGCCCAGGGCATCGACATCGACGTCATCAGCGGTCGAGGTCGGCTCGCCGGGGACAAGACGGTGGTGGTCACCGACAACGGGACCGAGCGCACCGTGACCGCGCGTCTGGCCGTCGTCCTCGGCACGGGCAGCACCGCTACCGTCCCGGGCCCGTACGCCGATCTCGCGCCGTGGACCTCGCGGGACGCGACCGGGATCCGTGAGGTCCCGGAGTCGATCATCGTGGTCGGTGGTGGTGTGGTCGCCTGTGAGTCGGCGACCTGGCTGGCCGCCCTCGGGTCGAAGGTCACCATGCTCGTGCGCGGCACGGTCCTCGGAAACCTGGACGACTTCGTGGGCGAGGCCGTCATCGAGGGCCTGACGAAGGCAGGTGTCGACGTGCGGACCGGCGTGTCGATCACCGCACCGACGCGCGAGAACGCCGAGGACGCCGGGATCGGTGTCGCACACGGCGGCCCGGTCACCGTCACCGTCGACGGCGAGGCGCTGACCGCGGCGGAGATCCTCGTCGCGGCGGGTCGTAAACCGGCCGTCGACGGACTTGGTCTGGACACCGTCGGCATCGACGACCCGTCGCAGTTGTCGTCGTCGAACCCCGGCGGGCACGACTGGCTTTACGCGGTCGGTGACGTCTCGTTCGGGCCGATGCTCACCCACTGGGGCAAGTACCAGGCCCGGCTCGTCGGGCAGCGGATCAGCGCCGCGGCCGATGGTCGGACCCCGCCGCCGGAGCGTGACGACGTCCCGGTTCCGCAGGCCGTGTTCACCGATCCGCAGGTCGGCAGCACCGGACTCACCGCACGGGAGGCCGACGAGAAAGGACTGCGGACCACCGTGGTCACCCAGCCGATCACCGCGGCATCGGGGATCGGACTGCTCCGCGACGACGCGACCGGTACGGCGCAGCTGGTCGTCAACGACGACGACCGGACCCTGCTCGGGGCGACGTTCGTCGGACCGGAGACCGGTGAGCTGATCCACGCCGCCACCATCGCCATCGTGGGCAAGGTGACGGTCGACGATCTCTGGCATGCCGTCCCGTCCTACCCGACGGGCAGCGAGATCTGGCTTCGCCTGCTGGAGAAGTACTTCGGCTACTGAGAGTCTGCGGGCCCCGCGTCAGAACATGGTGCCGGGGTTGAGCAGGTGGTCGGGGTCGAGGGCGTTCTTGATCCGACGCGACACGTCCATCACGTCCTCACCCACCTGATCGGGCAGCCACGCCTTCTTCAGCCGACCGACACCGTGTTCGCCGGTGATGGTGCCGCCGAGTCCGATGGCCAGATCCATGACCTCGCCGAACGCCACGTCGGCGCGTGCTGCCTGCTCGGTGTCGGCCGGGTCGAACACGATCAGCGGATGGGTGTTGCCGTCGCCCGCGTGCGCGATGACCGAGATCATCACGTCGCGCCGGGCGGCGATGTCGGCGATCCCGTCGACCAGCGCAGGCAGGCTGGGCAGCGGAACGCCGACGTCCTCGAGCAGCAACGAGCCCAGCTTCTCCACCGCGGGGATCGCCATGCGGCGTGCGACGGTGAACGCCTCACCTTCGGCGACGTCGTCGGTGGAGAACACCTCCGAGGCCTCGTTGGCCTCGAAAGCGGCGGTGATGATGGCGATCTCGTCCGCGGCGGCCGCGCCGGGGGCGTCGCTCTGCGCGACCAGCATCGCGCCCGCGGTCCGGTCGAGGCCCATCTTCAGGTGATCCTCGACGGCGTTGATCGCGACGGCGTCCATGAACTCGAGCATCGCCGGACGGATCTGATCGGTGATCGCGAGGACCGCCTCCGTCGCATGATGTACCGAGGCGAAGCTCGCGACCACCGTCGACGCCGGGGGTTGGGGCGGGAGCAGTCGCAGGGTCAGCTCGGTGATGATGCCCAGCGTTCCCTCGCTGCCCACGAACAGCTTCGTCAACGACAGGCCCGCCGAGTCTTTGAGGCGTGGGCCGCCCAGCCGTATCGCCCGGCCGTCGGCCAGGACCACCTGCATCCCGAGGACGTAATCGGTGGTGACGCCGTACTTCACGCAGCACAGGCCACCCGCGTTCGTCGC
>NZ_JAEMTF010000007.1:29427-92939 GCF_016462415.1 Williamsia sp.
CCCGCGATGATGTCCGGGTCGGTGACGACGGTGTCGGCGGGCAGGGCCGCGATCAGTCCGTCGAGGGTGAGGGTGTCGGCCATCACACCAGAGTAACCGCGGGTGCGATGTGCGCCAGGAAAAATGGGATGACACGGTCACGAGAAGGCCTACGATGAGCGCATGTCTCCCGAACCCGACGCCACCGAGTCCGATCAACGCAAGGCGTTCCGAGAGGCCCTGGAGCGCAAGAAGAAAGCGAATCATCTGAGCGAGGAGCACCTCGACGCCGGTTCGAAGGCCGCCGGGTCCCGCGGCAACAAGTCGCACCAGCAGCAGTTCCGACGCAAGAGCGTCTAGACACGTCTCACGCGCGCTGCGTCAGATCCTCCTCGCGGAACTCGACATCGTCGGCCGGCGCGTTGCGCAGTTCCACCCGCCGGATCTTGCCGCTGATGGTCTTCGGTAATTCCGCGAACGCGATCCGGCGCACGCGCTTGTATCCGGCGAGGTGTGTGCGGCTGTGGTCGAAGATCGCGCGTGCGGTCTCCGGTGACGCCTCCCAGCCGGGCGCCAGCACGATGTAGGCCTTCGGGACCGACAGGCGCAGCGCGTCCGGGGCCGGGACCACCGCGGCCTCGACCACCGCATCGTGTTCCAGCAGAACCGATTCCAGCTCGAACGGGCTGATCCGGTAGTCGCTGGACTTGAACACGTCGTCGGTACGGCCGACGTAGGTGATGTATCCCTCCTCGTCGCGGCTGCCCACGTCGCCGGAGTGGTAGTAGCCGCCCGCCATCGCCGCGGCGGTCTTCTCGGCGTCCCCGTGATAGCCGGTCATCAGGCCCAGGGGGCGGTGCGCGAGGTCGATGCAGATCTCACCCTCGGCGACGCCCGCCTCGCCGGTGGCCGGGTCGACCAGTTCGATGACATAGCCCGGACACGGTCGTCCCATCGAGCCGGATTTCAGTGGCTGGCCGGGTGAGTTCGCGATCTGCACGGTGGTCTCGGTCTGGCCGAAGCCGTCCCGGATGGTCACACCCCACTGCGCCCGCACGCGTTCGATCACCTCGGGGTTCAACGGTTCGCCTGCGCCGACCGCCACCCGCGGCGGGGTGGTCAGCGACCCCAGATCGCTCTGGATGAGCATGCGCCACACGGTCGGCGGGGCGCAGAAGCTCGTCACGCCGCACCGCTGCATCTGCGCCATCAGCGCCGCGGCGTCGAACCGGGTGTAGTTGTAGATGAACACGCACGCCTGCGCATTCCACGGAGCGAACACGTTCGACCACGCGTGCTTGGCCCACCCCGGCGACGAGACGTTGAGGTGGATGTCGCCGGGGCGCAGGCCGATCCAGTACATGGTCGACAGATGGCCCACCGGGTACGACGCGTGTGTGTGTTCGACCAGCTTCGGCTTCGAGGTGGTGCCGGAGGTGAAGTACAGCAGCAGGGTGTCGTCGGCGCGTGTGGTGTGTGAGGCGACGAAATCGGCATCAGCCCGGAGGGAATCGGCGTAGTCGATCCACCCCGACACCGGCCCGCCGACGGCGATCCGGGTGTGCGAGGCACCGACCGCGTCGAACGAGGCGGCCAACTCGCTGCGCGCGATCACGTGGGAGACGCCGCCACGCTCGATGCGATCGGCGATGTCGGCCTCGGCCAGCAGGGTGGTCGCCGGGATGACCACCGCCCCCAGCTTCATCGCCGCGAGCATCACCTCCCACAGCTCCACCTGGTTGGCCAGCATCAGCAGGATGCGATCTCCGGGCGCGATGCCGGTGTCCCGCAACCACCCGGCGACCTGATCGGACCGCGCACTCATCTCGGCGTAGCTGACCTGCGTCTCGCCGCCGTCCTCCTCGACGATCCACAGCGCCGGGCTGTTGTTGTCGGCCGCCACCACGTCGAACCAGTCCCGAGCCCAGTTCCACTCGTCGAGATCGGGCCACGTGAACTGCGCGACGGCGGCGTCGTAGTCGTCGGAATGGGTCAGCAACAGGTCCCGTGCGGCTCGGAACTGTGCGGTCGCCGTGTCTTCGCCGGTCATCGGATCCTCTTCGTGGTGGTCATCGGTGTGTGCAGAAGCTAGGATATGCAACTATAGCGTGACGGCCACCACTAATCGTCGAGTTTGGGGTACAGCAATGACCACAGAGATTCCGCACTTCGTCGACGGCGTGCGCCGTCCCGGGACGTCCGGCCGCAGCGCCGACGTGATGAACCCGAGCACCGGTGAGGTGCAGGCCACGGTGCCGTTGGCGTCGGTGGACGAGGTGAACGAGGTGGTCGCGTCGTCGGTCGCGGCGCAGCAGATCTGGGGCGCGTGGAACCCGCAGCGACGTGCGCGGGTGATGATGCGTTTCGTCGATCTGGTGAACCAGAACGCCGACGAGCTGGCCGAGCTGCTCTCGATCGAGCACGGCAAGACCGTCGCCGACGCGCGTGGCGACATCCAGCGTGGTGTCGAGGTCATCGAGTTCGCCATCGGGATCCCGCACCTGTTGAAGGGCGAGTTCACCGAGGGCGCGGGCACCGGTATCGACGTGCACTCGGTGCGCCAGCCGCTGGGCGTGGTCGCCGGCATCACCCCGTTCAACTTCCCGGCGATGATCCCGCTGTGGAAGGCGGGACCGGCGCTCGCGTGTGGCAACGCCTTCATCCTCAAGCCCAGTGAGCGCGATCCGTCGGTTCCGCTGCGACTGGCCGAGCTGTTCCTCGAAGCCGGGCTGCCCGCCGGGGTGTTCCAGGTGGTCCAGGGCGACAAGGTCGCCGTCGACGCGCTCCTCGAGCACCCGGACGTGCAGGCGCTGGGCTTCGTCGGATCGTCGGACATCGCGCAGTACATCTACGCCACCGCCGCCGCGCACGGCAAGCGTTCGCAGTGCTTCGGCGGCGCGAAGAACCACATGATCATCCTTCCCGACGCCGATCTCGACCAGGCCGTCGACGCGTTGATCGGCGCCGGTTACGGCAGCGCGGGTGAGCGCTGCATGGCCATCAGCGTCGCGGTCCCGGTGGGGGAGCAGACCGCTGCCCGACTGCGCGACCGGCTGATCGACCGGGTCAACGCCCTGCGGGTCGGGCACAGTCTCGACCCGAAGGCCGATTACGGCCCGCTGGTGAGTGCGGCGGCGCTGGAACGGGTGCGCGACTACATCGATCAGGGCGTCGAGTCCGGTGCCGAACTGGTCATCGACGGTCGCGACCGCGCGAGTGACGACCTCACCTTCGGCGATGCCACGCTCGAGGGTGGCTATTTCATCGGGCCCACACTGTTCGATCACGTCACCCGGGACATGTCGATCTACACCGACGAGATCTTCGGGCCCGTGCTGTGCATGGTCCGCGCCGCCGACTACGAGGAGGCGCTCGCGTTGGCATCGGATCACCAGTACGGCAACGGTGTCGCGATCTTCACCCAGGACGGTGACGCGGCCCGCGACTTCTGCGCCCGCGTCCAGGTGGGCATGGTCGGGGTCAACGTCCCGATCCCGGTTCCGGTGGCGTACCACACCTTCGGCGGCTGGAAGCGGTCCGGATTCGGCGACCTCAACCAGCACGGGCCCGCGGCGATCCAGTTCTACACCAAGGTCAAGACGATCACGACGCGCTGGCCGTCGGGGATCAAGGACGGCGCCGAGTTCTCCATCCCCACCATGCAGTGACGGGCGACGAATGACGATTCTCGATGAGCGGTTGACCGACGACGAGCGCGTCATCGTGGACACCGCGGCTGCGTTCGCGGCCAAACGGATAGCGCCGTTCGCCCTGGAATGGGATGAGAGCAAGCACTTCCCGGTCGACGAGCTGCGAGAGGCGGCCGAGCTCGGCATGGGGGCCATCTACTGCGATGAGCAGTTCGGTGGCAGCGGACTCAGTCGGGTCGACGGTGTACGGATCTTCACCGCCCTGGCCGCGGCCGATCCGACGACGGCGGCGTTCCTGTCGATCCACAACATGGCGACCTGGATGGTCGACTGCTACGGCACCGATGAGCAACGTGCGCAGTGGGTTCCGCGGATGGCATCGATGGAACTGATCGCCAGTTACTGCCTGACCGAGCCGGCGGCCGGATCGGATGCGGCGGCGCTGAGCACCAAGGCGGTCGCCGACGGCGACGACTACGTTCTCACCGGGGTGAAACAGTTCATCTCCGGCGCGGGCACATCGGACGTGTACATCGTCATGGCGCGGACGGGTTCCGATGGTGCCGGCGGTATCTCGACCTTCATCGTCGAGAACGGGACACCAGGGCTGTCGTTCGGTGCGCAGGAGAAGAAGATGGGTTGGCACGCGCAGCCCACCGCCCAGGTGATCTTCGACGGCGTACGTGTGCCCGCCGCGAACCTCGTGGGCGGACCCGATGCGGTGGGCACCGGGTTCCGGATCGCGATGAACGGACTCAACGGTGGTCGCCTGAACATCGCGGCGTGTTCGCTGGGTGGTGCGCAGGAAGCGCTCGATCGTTCGCTGAAGTATCTCGACGAGCGGGAGGCGTTCGGCGGCAAGCTGATCGACGAGCCCACCATCCGGTTCGCGCTCGCCGACATGGCGACCGACCTGGAGGCTTCTCGCGGTCTGCTGTTGCGGGCCGCTGCCGCCCTCGACGCCGACGACCCGGACAAGGTGACATTGTGTGCGATGGCGAAACGGTTCGTCACCGACCACTGCCACTCGATCGCCGACCAGGCCCTTCAGCTGCACGGTGGGTACGGCTACCTCCACGACTACGGGCTGGAGAAGATCGTGCGCGACCTGCGGGTGAACCGGATCCTGGAGGGCACCAACGAGATCATGCGTGTGGTCGTGGGCCGCGCGCTGGCGAAAGGCGTGAGATGACAACCATCGGGTTCCTCGGACTGGGCAACATGGGCGGCCCCATGGCGGCCAACCTGGTCGCCGCCGGCCACACCGTCGCCGGATACGACCCGGTCCCCGCCGCCGCAGACGCTGCCGCTGCGACCGGAGTGCTCGTCGCCGAGACGGCGATCCAGGCCGTCGAGCGCGCCGAGGTCGTGATCACCATGCTGCCCAGCGGGGCGCTGGTCCGCTCGGCCTACGCGGAGATCCTCCCGGTCGCCCAGGACGGGGCGGTGTTCATCGACAGCTCCACCATCTCGGTCGACGACGCGCGGGACATGAACGCCCTGGCCGCGAAGTTCGGGTTCGCGCAGGTCGACGCGCCCGTATCCGGCGGCGTCAAGGGTGCGACCGCGGGAACCCTGGCGTTCATGGTCGGCGGTGTCGACGCCGCGTTCGCCGCGGTGCAGCCCGCGCTGGAACCCATGGCGGGCAAGGTCATCCACTGCGGTGGGCCGGGGAGTGGGCAGGCGGCGAAGGTCTGCAACAACATGGTGCTCGCCGTGCAGCAGATCGCGATCGGCGAGGCGTTCGTCCTCGCCGAGAAGCTGGGTCTGTCGGCGCAGTCGCTGTTCGACGTCATCACCGGTGCGACCGGGAACTGCTGGGCGGTCAGTACCAACTGCCCGGTCCCCGGACCGCTCCCGACCTCGCCCGCGAACAACGACTTCACCCCGGGTTTCGCCACCGCGCTGATGAACAAGGACCTCGGGCTGGCCATGGCCGCGGTCGAATCCACCGGCGCCACCGCGCCTCTGGGCTCGCATGCGGCCGAGCTGTATCGGGCCTTCGCCGCCGACAACGGGGCCAAGGACTTCAGCGCGATCATCGAGACGCTGCGCTAGGAGCGGCGGCAGCGGTCAGAAGTCGCCCGCGCTGCGGCGCAGTGTCTCGATCGTCTCGACGAGGGACCGGGCCTGTTCTGGTGGCACGCCGATGTCGGCGAACACAGCCCGGTTGAGGGTGACGGTCGCCTCTTGGACGGTGGAGCGGCCGATCGAGGTGATCTCGACGAGCGTGGTCCGGCCGTCGGTCGGGTGGGGGACCCGCGTGACGAGGCCGGCCGACTCCAGGCGTCGGATCGCGTGGGTGACGCTCGTGACGTGGACCTGCAGGCGAACGCTGGCCTTGGTGATCGGCAGCGATCCGGTGCGGCTGAAGGCCAGCAGTCGGAGGAGCTCGAAGCGGGAGAAGCTCAGGTCGAACGGGCGCAACGCCGACTCGACACGGGCGAGCAGGATCTGGTGGGCGCGCATCACAGAGGTGACGGCGACCATCCCGTCGGCCACGTCGCCCCAGCCGGCGGCCTCCCAGTTGTCGCGCGCCTTGGCGATCGGGTCGAACCCGGGGCTGTCGGACGGCATCTGTCTATTGTTACCGAAACAAGTTTGTGGACTGTCACAACCCGGCGAAGTCGGACGCTTCGGTCAGTACCGCTTCCAGCATCGCGGGGGTCAATCGGCCGGTGAAGGTGTTCTGCTGGCTCACGTGATAGCAGCCGAAGAGCCGGATCGGCGGTGCGTCGATGTCGCTGTGGTCGCTCATGGGGAGGTCGACGTGCACGCCGTGACCGAACTTCGGTCGCGGCCGGGGGATCTCGCGACCGTGCGTCTCCAGGGCGTTCAGTGCGGCCTGCCACCCGAACCCGCCGAGCGACATGACCGCCTTGACCGTGGGCGTCAGCAGGGTGAGTTCGCGTTGTAGCCAGTGCGAGCACTCGTCGCGTTCGGCTGGGGTCGGCTTGTTGGCCGGGGGAGCGCAGTGCACGGGCGCGGTGATGCGCGTGCCGCGCAGCTCGAGCCCGTCGTCGGCGGATACCGACGTGGGCTGATTGGCGAGTCCGACCGCGTGCATCGCCGCGAACAGGACGTCCCCGCTGCGGTCGCCGGTGAACATCCGCCCGGTGCGGTTGGCGCCGTGCGCAGCCGGTGCCAGGCCGATGATGAGCAGTGACGCATCGGCGGGACCGATGCCTGGAACGGGACGCCCCCAGTAGGTCTCGTCGGCGAAAGCCCGGCGCTTCTCCCGCGCCACCCGCTCGCGCCACTCGACCAGCCGGGGACATGCCCGGCATTCGCAGATCGCGGCGTCGAGGGTGTCGAGGTCGGGCACGGGCGTCACGAGTCGACGCTACGCTGCGATCGTGATCGCGAGTCTGACGCGCACCGACATCGTGCGGGCGCTCTCGTTGCTCGGATTGAGTGCCGGCGACATCGTGCTGTGCCACTCCTCGCTGTCGAGCATCGGACGGGTCGTCGGCGGCGCCGCAGCCGTGGTCGGCGCAATAGCGGATGTGGTGGATACGACGGGGACCTTTGTGGTGCCGACGTTCAGCGGTGAGATCGACACCCCTTTCACGCCGGACACTCCGACGCGTATGGGCGCCATCCCGAGTGCGGTTCTGGCATGGCCCGGCCGGAAACGTAGTTCGCACCCGCAGGCGTCGGTTGCGGCCGTCGGTGCTGAGGCCGCCGCCATCTGTGCGCGACAACCGTTGGCGTACGCGCTGGGCGCGGACTCGCCATTCGATGAGATCGTCCGTCGCAACGGCAAGATCTTGCTGCTCGGAGTCGGACACAACAGGAGTTCGATGCTGCACCACTCCGAATCGTTCGTCAGGAACCATCGACGGAAGATTCGACGGTTTCCCGTGGTCGAGAACGGCGACGTCGTGTGGATCGAGACACCAGATGTAGGGAACGACAATGACACCTACTTTCCAGCCGTCGGAGCCGAGTTCGAGCAGGCCGACGACTCCGTTCGTGTCGGGTGGGTTGGTGCTGCGGAGTCAAGGCTGTTCGACGCGAGGCGGTATGACAGGTTCGCGCAACACCGTCTGACCGAACTGCGTCAGAAGGGTGGCGGCTGATCTGTCCACGCCCGGTATGCCTCGCGCTCGGCGAGGATGCGTCTGGTTCGACGCTCGTCTGCAGCAGTGGGTGGGCGTGCGGTTCGCGGTGGTGGTCGTAGTGACGGGAACAGGTCTGCGCCGTTGAACGCGTTGCCGAGGAAGCAGTGCCCGGTCGGCGACTCGAACACGATCTCGCCGAGCTCGCCCTGGAAGTCGCGCCACCTGGTGAAGGTCTTGAGCCGATGGTGGAACCGACACAGGGGTTTGAGGTTCTCGCCGACGGTCGCGCCACCGGCTCTGGGGTGGCGCCGGTCGAAACGGTTGGTGTGGTCGAGGTCGCCCCGCCACGCCGGCGTGGTGCACCCCGGGAAATCGCAGCACAGGCTGCGGGCGCGGCAGAGGGTGTCGAGCGACGACCCCGGTCGGTAGCGATGCTCGCCGACCGTGGGATCGGCAGGGTTGAGCATGCTGATCTTCGCCGCGGCCAGCAGCCGACGGATGGCGTCGGCGTCGAGCACGCCGTGCCCGTCGAGGTAGCCCGGTTGCTGGTCGAGACCCACAAGCGTCGACAGGTTCACCACGACGTGCACATTCACCGGCGACGCCGGCGCCTCGCGCGCAGCGGGTGTGGCGGCTGCTTCCGGCTCCTCGACGAGCTCGACGCACCGGGGACAGCGGCACGGGAGGGTGGCGTCCGGGCCCAATCCGGTTGCCGCGAGAACAACCTGAGCGTCGGCGCGTCGCTGGCTCATGGTCCGTGGGTCGGCGCTGCACACCGACCGTGCCATGTCGGTCAGTCGGGCGTTGACGACCGCGGCGTCGGCGGCGGCCAGCGAACCGGACACCCGCGACATCCCGGGATTGAACCGATCCGGCGTGATGTCCATCGACCGGTCCTGCTCGGCACGCTCGCGGCGCCGGCGCAATGCCTCCGGGTCGATCTGGCTGATCAGAAAATCCACGAGAGCCCGCAGCCGCGCTCGCGACATCGGGGGTCGTGCCGACAGCTCGGCGGCCAGGCGACGGTCGAGCTGGTCGCACTGCGCGTCGTCGAACAGTCCTGCGGTGCGATCGAGGATGAGGCGCAGGTCGCTCACGCTGATCCGACCGGTCCCCAGCACCTGACCGGTGAGCGGCATCCTGGAATGCATCCGCAACGCCGTCTGCACCGTCGCGCGCGCCGTCCCGACCGGCACATTCGTGACCGCGCCGACCTCGGCGATCGTCTGCTCGGTGCCGTTGGGCGTCAACTGCGTTGCGGGATCGTCGGCGAACCGCTCGGCCATGTCCTCGACCCAGTCGTCGGTGCGCAGGTCGTGGAGCCGATTGATCAGGTGCATCATCCGGTACTGCGCAGCGGCAACGGTGGCCGCGCAGTGGGCGATGAGCTCGATGACCTCGTCCGCCGGGCGCGTGACATCGTCGGCGATCGCCGCATCCAGATCGAGCAACCCCGCGCCCATACTCACCCCCGCTGTTCGCCCTGATGTGGTTCGAACATAAGACGCACCCCTGACAGGTTCGGTTCCCCTGTATCTCAGACTTTTTCAGGGTGTGCGGTGCGTGAGCACGACGAGTCTCTGGGTCGCGCGCGTCATGGCGACGTAGCGATCCACCGCGCCCTCGATGCCCGAACCGAACGACTCCGGGTCGACCAGCACCACCAGATCGAACTCCAGTCCCTTCGACAGCTCAGGGGACAACGACCGGACTCGTGGTGACGCAGGGAACGTCGGATTGCCGATGACGCAGGCGATTCCGTCACCGTTGGCGGCGAGCCATTCGTCGATGACCGACTGCAGTTCCGATGGGTCTCGGTACTCGACGGGAATCCCGCTGCGGCGTATCGATGTCGGTACGTTGGCGTCGGGCAACACCGACCGGATGACCGGTTCGGCCTCGGCCATCACCTCCTCGGGTGTGCGGTAGTTGATGCCCAGCGTGGCCACGTCGACGGTGCCGACGCCGATCCGGTGCAGACGCTCGACCCAGCTCTCGGTGAACCCGTGTCGGGCCTGGGCGCGGTCGCCGACGATCGTGAAACTCCGAGAAGGACAGCGGCTGAGCACCATCTGCCACTCGGCGTCGGTCAGCTCCTGGGCTTCGTCGATGACGACGTGTGCGAAGGGGCCGGCCAACTGGTCCGGCGCGGTCGTGGGTCGGGCAGCCTCGTCGACCAGGACGTCGTGCAGATGGCCACCGCGCAGCATCGTCACCAGGCCGGTGCTCTCGCCGTCGCCGTCGTTGTTGCCGTCGTCGGCGGCGATGAGGTCGTCGATCACGGTGGACCGGCGTGCGCGCTCAGTGGCGACTGCCCGGAGTCGCATGCTCGCCCGTCGGGATGTCTCCGGGTCGCCGAGCCGGCGGCGCGCGGCGTCGAGCAGGGGGAGATCGGACACCGTCCACGCGTGTGCGTCGGATCGCTGCAGTGCCGTGATGTCCGCGGGACGCAACGAGGGTGCGCACCGGCGGAGGTAGGCCGGCACCGAGAAGAGATCGCCCACCACATCCGTCGCCTCGAGCAACGGCCACGCGCGATTGAGTACACCCGCCAGATCTCGGTTCTGTCGCAACGAGTCCCGGAACTCGCCGACCGGAACCCCGTCCACCCCGTCGAGGAGGATCTCGACGAGTTCGTCCCAGATCATCTCGCGTGCCTCGTTGTGCGGCGTGCCGGCGTCGGGTGCGTCGAACGCGGCGGCCCAGTCGGCGGCACTCAGCCAGACGTCGGCCCAGTCGGTCTCCACGGTCATGCCCTTCGCGGGTGGCTCCTCGTAGAACGCGACGGCGGCCTCGATGGCGTCGACCATGACGATCGTCGACTTCAGTCGGGCCACCGCGGGATCGGTCTCGATCGACGCGCCTGAGCCCTCGGCGACCAGACGCCGCAGCGTCGTGGTCTGCACACTGTCCTCACCGAGACTGGGGAGAACGTCGCCGACGTAGGCCAGATAGGGCTCGTGGGGTCCCACGAACAGCACGCCGCCCCGGTGGTGACCGAGGCGCGGATCGGAGTAGAGCAGATACGCGGTCCGGTGCAGGGCGACGACGGTCTTGCCGGTACCCGGTCCGCCGTCGACGACGAGCGCTCCGCGCGACCCCGCTCGTATGATCGCGTCCTGATCGGCGGCGATGGTGCCGAGGACGTCGCGCATCTGCGGCGTCCGGTTGCTGCTGAGGCTCGCGATGAACGCGGACTGGTCGTCGAGAGCCGCGGCGCTCTCCCGCCCATCATGCGCGAAGACCTCGTCCCAGAAGTCGCTGATCCGGCCGAGGGTCCAGCGGTAGCGGCGCCGTCGTTCCAACCCCATCGGGTTGCCGTGGGTGGCACCGAAGAACGGCTCCGCCGCGGGCGAGCGCCAATCGAGCAGGAGCGGACGGCCGTCGCGGTCGGACAGGCCGAGCCGGCCGATGTACACCGGATCGGGGCTGTCGACGGCGACCATGTGACCGAGGCACAGATCGATCCCGTAGCGGCGCAGCGTTCGCAGCCGGGTGGTGAGCCGGTGGATCTCCATGTCGCGGTCCATCGCCGCCTGTCCGAGACCGCCCGGCGACCTGCGCTCGGCGTCGAGACGGTCGGACAGCTCGGCGATCGCCTCGTCGAGGCTCGCCGAGATCGCCGCGAAGTGGCGTTGGTCGGCGGCGATCAACGACGGGTCGGCCTTGGCGGTGAGCCGCTCGGGCAGGTCGAATGCATCGAAGGTGTGCGGGGGCACGTCAGCAGCTCTCGTCTCTCTCGGATTCTGGCTCGGGCCAGCGAGTATGCAACGAGATACGGGTCTTGCGGCAAGCCCCTGTGTGCGCTATATCTTGAAAGTGGAAAGAGGCACTTCCTCTCTCAACTCACCAGCTCTGCGACCTCCGGTCCCACGTATGTCGCCCGCGGCCGGATGATCCGCCGACTCTGCGCCTGTTCCAGGACGTTGCTGCACCATCCGACGACGCGGCTCACGGTGAACGTCGGGGTGAACATGGTTCTCGGAATCCCGCATCGATCCATCACCACACCGGCGTAGAACTCGACGTTCGCATACAGCGGCCGATCGGGGTGGGCCTGCTGGAGGACGCCCACGACCTCGCGTTCGACGTCGACGGCGAGATCCACCAGACCGCCACCGAGTTCGATCGCGATCTCTCGCAACAACTCCGAGCGCGGATCGACCGTCCGATAGACCGCATGCCCGAATCCCATGATGCGTCGGCCCGAGGACAGTTGCTCGCGCGCCCACTCGCCGGCTGCCCCGGTACCGCCCGCGGCGACGATCTCGTCGAGTGCATCCAGCGCCCGATCCGGCGCGCCGCCGTGCAACGGGCCCGAGAACGCGCCGATCGCACCGCAGATCGTCGACACCAGATCGGCGCCGCTCGACGCGATCACCCGGGCGGTGAAGGTCGACGCGTTGAATCCGTGATCGATTGTCGCGATCAGATATTGCTCGACCGCCCGAGCGTGCGCGGGCGCGGGCACCTCACCGGTGATCGAGTACAGCCAGTGCGCCGCCGTGTCGAGGTCATCGCGCGCGGGCATGGGCTCGGCGCCGGTCGAGAGTCGATGCAGCGCAGCGAGAATCGTGGGGGTGACCGCGCTGACGCGCAGCGCATGCCGTGACCGTGTCGACTCGTCGCTGTCCCACAACGGCGCCATGCCCTCGAGTTGGCCGAGGGATGACAGGACGGTCCGCAGGTCGATGAGCGATCGATGATCTCTGCCGGTCGTCGCCACCACCCGGATCATCGTCATCAGCTCGTCGTCGACGGCTCGTAGCGACCGGATTAGAGCGGTGAACTCCGCCAGCTCGACCGCGTCGGGGAGTCGGCCGTGTACGAAGAGGAACCACACCTCCTCGAATGTGCGATGACGCGCGAGATCGGTCGCCGAGTACTGCCGGTACTGGTAGAAGCCCTCGTCGCCGCGAACGTCGCCGATCTCGGTGTGTGCCACCGACACATTCGACAATCCTGGGTCGGCCTCGATGACGGACATCGCTTCCTCGATTCTCTGTCATGCGTTGACTTTCGGCCTACATTCGACGGTGACGTGAGAGGAGTCAATGTTGATCGGATCAACATCGCCGAACCCGCATCGGTGGCCGAAGGCCCTGCGGCACGACGGACGGGACTTCCTGACCACCGCACAGGTGGCACGGGTTCTGGGAGTCAAGACGCAATCGGTGTACGCCTACGTGAGTCGGGGACAGCTCGACAGTGTTCGCATTGCCGGCGTCCGCGGCAGCCTGTTCGCCGTCGGTGAGGTCGAGGCGTTTCGGGCGCGTACCGCGCGTCGCCCGCCTGCCGGGATCGTCGAGCGTATCCAGACCGAGATCACGCTGATCGAGAACGACCGCCTCTACTACCGCGGACGCGACGCGACCGAACTGGCATGGAACTCGGACTTCATCGATGTCGTCGAGATGCTTTGGGGGACAACGGCAGGGACCGATCACCGCGGGTCCATGCGTGGGGTCCTCCCGCCGCTGCCGCCCATTGCCGGTCGTCGCGTCGACGCCATCCGCGTGATGATCGATCTCCTCGGCGCCGCGGACACCCACCGCGGAGACGTCGCCAGCGATGCCGTCGCAGAGAAGGCGATGTGCGTCATCGACGCCATCGTCGAAGCCCTGCCGGTGATCGGTCATCCCCCGCGCGGCCACGACCTCGCGGACCGTTTGTGGTCTCGTCTGTCCCCGATGGCGCCGACGCCACAGCGGGTGAGACTCCTCAACGCCGCACTGGTGCTCCTGGCCGACCACGACCTGGCTGCAGGGACCATCGCCGCGCGGGTCGCGGCGAGCGCGCGGGGCAGTGTCTACGCGGTCATCTCGGCCGGACTGGGTGCGTTCGACGGCCCCCTGCACGGCGGCGCCACCACCGTCGCCCAGGAGTTCCTCACCGCGGTGCTCGCCGACCCGGAGGGTCCCGACCACGCGGTGGCGGCACACCTACTGGACGAGCAGAGGCTCCCCGGGTGCGGTCACGTCATCTATCGGCACCGCGACCCGCGGGCCGAGGCGCTGATCGACGGGTTGATCGCCGACGGTGGACGACGCGGCATCCTCACCGCTCTCGACGCCGCGCGAGCAGGTGTGAACGGGCTCGACCGTGGTTTCGTCAACTCCGACCTCGCGTTGGCCGCGTTCGCCCTGCGCTACCGCATGGTCGACGATGCGGCCGAGACGATCTTCGCGGTCGCGCGCATCGCCGGGTGGGTCGCGCACGCGATCGAGGAGTACCGCGAGCCGCGTCTGCGGTTCCGACCGGAGGGTGTTTACACCGGCATACGACCCGCGGGGTGACCCGAGTCACCACGGCGTTAGTCTCGCGCAATGACTTCTGAGACCACCGACGTTGTCGAGGACGGATACCAACGCGGGTTGTCCGCCCGCACCGTGCAGATGATCGCCATCGGCGGTGCGATCGGCACCGGACTGTTCTACGGCGCGGGCGGCGCGATCGAGCAGGCCGGCCCGGCGCTGATCCTGGCGTATCTGGTCGCCGGTCTCGCGATCTTCGTCGTGATGCGCGCGCTGGGTGAGCTGTTGATCTACCGACCCGTCGCGGGGTCGATCTCGGAGTACGCCGATGAGTTCCTCGGCAAGTACCTCGGGTTCACCAACGGATGGACCTACTGGGCGGTGTGGACGACCACCTGCATGGCCGAGATCACCGTTGCGGGCAAGTACATCAACTACTGGTTCCCGTCGATCCCGGTCTGGGTCACCGCGCTGGTGGTGCTGCTGGTGCTGTTCACCGCGAACCTGATCTCGGTCAAGGTGTTCGGTGAGGCGGAGTTCTGGTTCTCCATGATCAAGGTGGTCGCCATCATCGGCATGATCCTGATCGGCACCCTGGTGCTGTTGCCCATCGCCGGCATCGGACCCGACGCCGGACCGTCGCTGACCAACCTCTACGGCGACGGTGGCTTCTTCGCGACCGGCTTCAACTCGGCGTTGCTCAGCCTGCAGATCGTGGTGTTCGCCTACGTCGGTGTCGAACTGGTGGGCGTGACCGCCGGCGAGGCCGCCGATCCCAAGGTCACCCTGCGCAAGGCCATCAACACCCTGCCGTTCCGTATCGGCCTGTTCTACGTCGGCGCGCTGATCGTCATCCTGTCGGTGCGCGGATGGCGCAACTACTCCGAGGGCAACAGCCCGTTCGTCGAGGTGTTCGCCTACATCGGCATCCCGGGCGCCGCCGGCATCGTCAACTTCATCCTGTTGACCGCGGCCCTGTCGTCGTGCAACTCCGGCATCTACTCCACCGGGCGGATGCTGCGCAGCCTCTCCCAACGCGGTGATGCCCCGAAGAAACTGACGACGCTGTCGTCGCGCCACGTGCCGGTTGCCGGGATCGTGCTGTCGGCAGGCGTCATGGTGCTCGGCGTGATCGTCAACATCATCGACCCGGCGCACGCGTTCGCCTACATCACCTCGGTGTCCACCGTCGGCATCATCTTCGTGTGGAGTTCGATCCTGGTCAGCCACTTCATCTATCGCAGGCGTGTGGCCGCAGGCGCGTTGCCTGCGTCGGACTACCGCCTCCCGGGGGCGCCGATCACCACCGCGATCGCCCTGGCCTTCTTCGCGATGGTGATCGTGTTGCTGTTCTTCAGCGAGTCCGGTCGGATCGCTCTCGTGGTCGGCGCGGTGTGGTTCGCCGGCGTGACCATCGGGTACTTCGTGCTCACCGGTCGGCGACGCGCGGTGCACGCCGGCAGGTGAGGTACCTCGCGGTCGAGGGACGGGTGTGGAGTTCCCTCGCTCGATGGCGTCGGAGCCCGAGGCCTGACGGCGTCCACCGATTCGGCTACGGGGCGCAGCTCCGCGTGCTGTTGATCGCAGTGCTCGCGATCGCTGTGGTCGAGGGTGTCGTGATTGATTTCCTGCTCGGCCTGCTGACGGATTCGACCCTCTGGCCGATCCTCGCGGCCGCAGTCCACGTGTACGCGCTGTGCTGGGTTCTCGGCATCCTCGCGTCGTTCCGAACGATGCCACACGAGATCCGTGGTGACAAGGTGCTGTTGCGTAACAGTGTCTTCGGGGGAATCACGCTACCGATCGAGTGCGTCGAGTCGGTGAGACCGTCCCGCACCGCCAGGACTGGTTTGTCGGGACTGAAGGTCGATGCGGACGGACGGTCGGCAGTGCTCGGGCATGGTGACACGACGGTCCGACTCCATCTCGTCGATGTCGAGGTACGCGGCACCCCGGTGGACGTCATCGACATCACTGTGGATGAGCCCCGTGCGTTCATCGCGGCATTCGTCGATCGGTGACGTAGGCCCAACAGCGGCGCACAACGGCCCAACACGAGGAACGACGGACCGACACACGTCAGGGGCGAAGGTCCACCCAGACCAGTCGGTGATCGCTGCTGACGGACGGCGGCATCAGTTCTCGTCCGGGCTCGCCCGGCCCCGGCCAGAAGACCTGCGCGCGCGACACCGGTAGATCGCGTGACGGCAACACGTAATCGACTCGGAGGTTTCCCGGTTCGGGGTCGGAGAAATCGGCCGTGCGCAGGGCGGGTGGCGTAGTGTGACCGGTCTCGCCCGCGCTGTCGGCCACCGCCCCGCGCGACGTCGGTCGCGTGTCGTGCACCCGTGCCAGTCGCAGCACCTGGTTGATCGCACCCACACCGGGGCCGGGCGGGCCTCCGTCGTTCGGGTCGCTGTTCTGGTCACCGACCATCACGAACGACGACCCCGGCGCGAGTCCGCCGCGGTGCCCGGAGTCGTCGTAGATGTAGTCGGCACGCGGTCCGCCCGCGATGTAATCGGCCGACATCCGGATCTCGTCGTGGTTGCGCCGACCGTTCCGGTCCTCCGGGCCGTCGAAACTCGGCGGCGTCGGGTGCGACGCGAGCAGGTGCACGGTGCGACGCCCGATGGTGATCGGCAGGTCCCAGTGCGACTTGCTCGACAAGCGCAGGATGTCGGCGGCTCCGCCGTAGTAGTCGCGAGGGATGAGGTTGCCGGGCTGATCCTTCCAGAGGAACTTCTGGAACGTCCGCGCGTGTGCGGTGTCGATGGGGTACTTCGACAGCACGAGCATCCCGTACTGACCGGGGAAGGCGCCGAACCCGTAGGCGTCGTCCGGCCCGTCGGACTTCCCGTCGCCGTTGAGGTCCCGCCCGGTCGGCACGCCGGTGTTGACCGGGGCGGTGAACATGTACGGGTAGTCGATCGGTGCGGCCCCACGCTGCGACCGCGCCAGGTAGTTCTGGGCGAACAGCGTCGCCGCAGCCAGGTCGGGGTAGTAGTCGAACTCGTTGAGCAGCAGTATGTCCGGACGATTGATCTGGACGATCTGCGCGATGGTCCGCGCCTGCGGGTCGACTCCCGAGCGGAGGTCGGTGAGCAGCGCCCCGGCACTCGGCCGGTTCAGGCTGGCGTTGAACGTCGCGACGCGGACAGTCGGGTTCACGCCCGACGAGCCGAACCCGGGTGCCGCGGACGCGGTGGGAACGGTCATCATCGACGACAGCACGCAGCCGAGCGCGACGAGCAGGACGGACAGGTGTCGCAGACGCATTCCCGGCACAGTAGGGGCCCTCGGCGAACAGGCGGCCACGGCGCGGTGAACTCCGCGGTGGTCACCGACCGAGCACGGTCGTGAGGTAGTCGTTCGCGAACACGCGGTCGGGATCGAGAACGTCACGCAGCGCGCGGAACTCGTCGAAACGCGGGTACACGTGACGGAGGTCGTCAGCGGTCCGGGTGTGCATCTTGGCCCAGTGCGGCCGGCCACCCCGCCGGAACAGGATCTCCTCGATGTCGGTGAAGTAGCTGTCGGGTCGGTCGCCGTGATAGCGGTGCACGGCGATGTAGCCGGTGGTCTGCCCCGACGCCGTCGAGAGCATCAGCTCGTCGGCCGCGGCGGCACGCACCTCGATGGGAAACGACACCCGATGCCCGCGGTCGGCGATCAGCCTGCGGATCTCGCCGATCGCCTCGGGGACCTCGGCGAGCGGTATCGCGTACTCCATCTCCCGGAACCGCACGCGCCGTGCGGAGACGAACGCCTCGTGCGACGCCTCGACCATCTGCCGTGACGACAACGCCGCGCCGGCGACACGCGCCAACGGTGCTGTGACCGACGGGAATCGGGCTCCCGCCGCGCACATCACACCGAAGATCCCGTTGCTGAGGATCTCGTCGTCGACCACCCGGCGCAGCCGCCCCGGGCCGGTGACCGGGGTGTCGGCGGGCAGCCTGCGGTTGGTCTTGCTCAGGGCGACGTCGGTGTGCGGGAACCAGTAGAACTCGTGGTGGTCGTGGGTCGCGACCGCGTCGAGGAACCCGGCGATCGCGTCGTCCACCGACATCGCGCGTTCGGTGGCCTCGATCGCGAACGCGGGGACGCACGCCAGAGTGATCTCGGTGAGGATGCCCAGCGCACCGAGCCCCAGGGCGGTGGCCTCCAGGGTCGCCCGGTCGGCATCGGTGACCGTGAGCATCTCGCCGGTCCCCGTCACCATCCGCAACCCGACGATCTGCGTCGCCAGACCGCCGAAATTCCGCCCGGTCCCGTGGGTTCCGGTGGAGGTGGCGCCGGAGATGCTCTGGCGGTCGATGTCGCCGAGATTGGGCATCGCGAGCCCCAGCGGCTCGAGGATCGCGGGCATCTCGTGTAACCGGGTGCCGGCGCGGACGGTCACCCGCCGGTTCGCCGGATCGGCGTGCACGAGACCGGTCATGGCGGTGGTGTCGATCTGGATGCCCGGCGCCACCGCGATGCCGGTGAAGCTGTGTCCCGATCCCACCGCCTTGACCGTGCCCGCCTCCGACCGCGCCCGCCGGACCGCGGCGACCACGTCGTCGGCGTCTGCGACCGCGACGACCTCCCGTGGGACGACGGACTGGGTCCGACCCCAGTTCTGCCACCGGCCGCTCCCACCGGTGCGGCGATCGCTGCTCACAGAAAACACTTTCCCTCACCTCGGTAGGTCGGTACGGAGTCGACGACGGTGCCGTCGTCGACGATGACGATCTCGGCTGCATGCTCGCTCGTCTCGCCGGATTTGGTGTGCCGGAACCAGACCCGGTCGCCGATGCCGAGATGATCCGCTGCCGCACCGCGAAGCGGTGTCTGGACCTCGCCGGCTGCCTCACGGGGTTCGTAGGCCAGGCCCTCGGGCCACACCGGCCGCGGCAGCCGGTCGGGCGCCGGCGGGCCCGATGCGATCCACCCGCCGCCGTGGCACGTCACCACGCCGGGGGTCGGTCGGCGGACCACCTGCAGGCCGAACGCCAGGGCCGGGGACGGATGGAACCTCGAGTAGTTGTCGAACAGGTGCCCACCGAAGAACCCGCTGCCCGCGGCGATGTCGGTGACCGAGTCGTCGGCGGCGGTGGCCTCGAGTGAGCCGGTGCCGCCGCCGTTGACGAACTCGAGGTCGGTGATCTGACGGATCGCGGCGACCGCGGCGCCGCGTCGGCGACGCAGCTCGGCCATCGACGCCGCCTGCATCGCGCGAATGAGCCTGTTGCGCAGCGGAGCACCGCTGCGCCAGCTGCCGCTGATCGCGTCACCGACCCCGGCCACCTGCGCCTCGTACGACATCACGCCGACGAGGTCGACTCCCGGCCGGTCCATGACCGCCCGGGCCAGGGTGGTCGCCTCGGAGGCGGTGTGGACGGGCGAGCGCAGCACCCCGATGTGACCGAGCACGGGTGCGCGCAACGACGCGTCGAGGTCGATGGCGACGCGCACGGGGTTGCGCCGTCCCGCCGGGGCGGCCGCGTCGATCAGGTCGAGGTGGTCGACGGAGTCGATGAGCAGGGTCACCCGTGCAGCGGCGACGTCGTCGGCGGCCAGCGCCGCGATCGAGGCGCGGCGGGCGGTGGGGTAGCCCATCAGCACATCGGTGACACCGGACTCGGTGGCGAGCCAGATCGCCTCGTCGATGTCGTAGGCCAACACGCCTGCGAACCCGTCGCGCCCGAGGATGTCGTCGATCACCGACCGCACCCGGATCGACTTGGACGCCACCCGGATCGGGACCCCCGCGGCGCGGCGGCGCATGTCGGCGATGTTGGCCTCGAGTGCATTCCGATCGAGCACGACGACCGGGCCGTCGAGGTCGGCGGTGGCGCGGTCGATCGACGCCCAGCTCATCGGACCGACCGCACGCGCAGCACCGACAGTCCACCGGCGATGCCGAGGACGGCGGAGACGGTGAACAGGGCGGTGAATCCGCCCGAGACGGCGACGGTGGCCGCGCCGAGCAGGGGTCCGAGGGCCTGCGGGACGGCCATGGCGATGTTCATGATGCCGAGATCCTTTCCGGTGTGTTCCGGGTCGGGGAGTACCTGGGTGGCGAGGGCCTGATCGACGCCGAGGAAGCTGCCGAAGCCGGCGCCGAGGAGCGCAGCGGCGACCATCGTGGTCGGCACGGACGCGGCCACCGCGATGACGAGCGCGGCCACGCCCTGCAGTGCGCCTGCGGCCAGCACGAACGGTTTGCGTCGACCGAGTCGATCGCTGGCCAGCCCCGATCCGATCGCCGCGGTGATCACGAAGACCATGTAGATCCCGGTGAGCAGCAGCAGATCTGCCTCCGCGTCCGCTACACGCAGCCCGAACTGGAGGTAGTAGAGGAGAAGTGAGGTGCCGAGTGCGTTGCCGAGGTTCACCAGCACCCGCCCACCGAGTGTCCACCCGAAGTCGGGATGCGCCCGCGGCGAGATCCACAGTTCGCCGACCACCGCGGCGACGGTGAGCTTTCTGTGTTCACGGGAGGTGTGCGGCGGGTCGTCGACGGACATCACGAACGGGACGACGCAGACGACGAGCAGCCCGGCGACCACGAGATAGCCGGATCCGGTGGACAAACCGAGGGCGGCGATCAGGCCGATGCCCAGGATCACCCCGATGGCCTGGGGGGCCGACACCCAACTCGACACCACACCGCGTTGTGCGACGGGCACCCGATCGCCGATCAGTGCGGTGAGCGCGGCCGACGCGGCGCTGAAGCCGGTGATCGCCACGCACCACCACACGGTGATGCCGACCAGCCCGGTCCGGGTGCCCAGCACGACCAGGGCGATCGCGAACACCACGACGCCGCCGAGAATCCAGGGCCGTCGCCGACCGAAGCGGCCGGTCGTCCGGTCCGACAACGACCCGGTGAGGGGGAACGCGACGAGCGCGAAGACGGCCGAGATCCCCGACACCACGCCGAATGTCGTGACGCTGTGCCGCCAGTTGGTGTCGCTGACGGTGTCGCCGATGCCGAGATGGTCGTTGATCTGGCTCGGCAGGCTCAGCTGGAACGGCGTCAGCTGTGCCATCCAGATGCCCAGCCAGGCGAGGGCGAACAGGGCGATCCACCGGGTGCTCACCCGCGACGCCACCGCCGGTGCCGCGGTCACGTCGGCTCGATGTGGGTGAGGAGCATCGCGACGCAGGCGTCGACGATCTGACGCGCGACCTCGAGGTCGCCGGTGGTGAGGTAGGCCAGGGTCAGCCCGTCGGTCGAGGCCACCACGAGTGGGGCCAGGGTCCGCGGCGGGGTCCGCCACCGGACGCCGGTCACCTCGGCCGCGGCAGTGAGCGCCTGCGCGGCGAGATCGTAGTAGCGCGTGTACATCTGCGCAGCGAACGAGTCGAGTCCGGGTGTGCGCCGCGCGTAGTGCGCGAGCGCCAGCAGAGCCTGTTCGCGCGCGGGGTCGGCCACCACGCTGTCGAGGTACCCGAGCAGACCGCCACGCAGCACGTCCTCGACGCCCCCGGCGTCGGCGCCGTCCGGCGTCGGGGCGCGCAACACCGCGTGGACCGCGGTGTCCTCGCTCGACAGTCCCGACACCACCAAGGCCTCGAGCAACGCATCCCGCGAGTCGAAGACGTAGTGGAAGCTCGCCAGCGAGACGCCCGCCGCGGCACAGATCTTGCGGGTCGTGGCCGCCTCCACCCCGCTCTGCGCGACGACGCGGAACGCAGCGGCCACCAGGCGGTTGCGTCGTTCGTCGACGGGTATACGCGTGATGGTCGGACTCCTCGCGTCGCAAAGTGGGTCAGATGACCCACTTGATGGCTCGACGGTAGACCACCGTCCCCGGTTGCGCGAGCGATCGGCGACATCGCCGGGAAACTATCCTGGTCGGATGTCGGAACCCAGCACCCGTGTCGACAGCTGGATCTGGGCGGTGCGCCTCACCAAGACCCGGTCGGCGGCCGCCTCCGCCTGCCGGGCCGGGCACGTCCGCGTCAACGGGACCCCGGCGAAACCCGCGCAGCACGTCGCGATCGGTGACGAGGTGCGTCTGCGCGTCGCCGGTCGGGAGCGGATAGTCGAGGTCGCACGCGTGCTGTCGAAGCGGGTCGGGCCGCCCGTTGCCGCGGAGGCGATGATCGACCGCAGTCCACCTCCACCCCCGCGGGAGGTCATCGCGTCGATCCCGGTCCGCGACCGTGGCGCCGGCCGACCCACCAAACGTGAACGGCGCGAGACCGACCGCCTGCACGGACGCGACATCCCCGGCGGACGGGACCTCTGACCCGTCACCGCGACCTACACTTGCGCCTGTGGACGGACTCGCACCGGGCAGACACGCATCGACTTCGACGCCGCGCTCCGCGGCGGGTGTCATCGCGCTGCTCGCGGTCCTCGGCCTGCTGCTCGCCGGATGCTCCGATTCCGGCGGCGACGGTGATGGCGGATCCGGTACCCCCACGACCGGCTCGGCGGCCGGATCGGGCCCCTTCTTCGGCGAGTGCGGTGGCGTCAGCACCGCGGAGGTCTCCCAGATCGTCGACACCCAGGGGCTGACCAACGTCACCAACAACTCGTCGGGCTGTGAGTGGGTGACCAGCGACGACCAGCTCGGACCGCAGTTCTCGTTCAACTGGTACCGCGGCAGCCCGATCGGCCGTGAGCGGGCCACCGAGCAACTGTCGCGGGAATCGACCACCGACCTCACCATCGACGGCCACAGCGGCTTCATCGCGTCCTCGCCCGGGATCTGCGAGATCGGGATCGCGTTCGGCGCCGACTTCTTCGAGTGGTCGGTGAGCTATGGGGTCACCGCTTCCGGTGAGTTCGACCGGACCACCGAGCAGGTCTGTGACGCCACGAAGAAGTTGTCCACCACGACGATCGAGCGGGCGAAGTGACCCGCCGGGTGTGGGTCGCGCTCACGGTTCTCGTAGCCGTGGTCGCGCTCCTGCTCGCCGGTTGCTCCCGAGCCGTCGACGGTGAGGCCGTGTCCGTCAACGCAGGCGGCGCGGGCGGATCGAGCCGGGGCAACGTCGACACCGACCAGTTCGACAAGTTGCTGCTCGAGTGCACCCTGCTGACGACCGACCAGATCGCGAAGGCCGTCGGGGGAGAGGCCGCGCAGTCCAGCTTCAACGGCGCGATCTGCCGGTGGGTGGTTTCCGGCGCCGTGACCACGGGCGTGACCTTCAACTGGTTCGAGACCGGGAACCAACGCGCGGAGAAGGACGTCGCCCGCAAGCTCGGCTACACGACCGAGAACGTCCGCATCTCCAGCACCGCTGCGTTCACCCAGCGCGACCCGCGTCGCCCGGCGGCGTGCGGTGTCACCGCGAACTCACCCGCGCGGGGCGTCTACACCTGGTGGGTCGAGCCCCGGGCGACCGGCGCGTCCGGCGACCCGTGCGCGGCTCCGACCAAGCTCATGGAACTGGTCCTCAGCGGCGGGCAGTGATCGCTCTCAGGCGGCGGTGATGCTGATCGTCGCGGCGGTCTGACCGTCGACGATCATCCACATCGACAACCGGTCCCCGTCGCGGCGGCGGCGGATGGTCATCTGCGCGCCCGGGGTGATCGGTCGCAGGTACTCGATGATCGCCCGGTGCGGACGCGCCGTCAGATCGGGGTGCTCGAGGAGCTCGTCCTCGACCGCCTCCCAGTACGCGGCGTTGTTCAGATGCTTGAACGGATCGAAGTCGGTGCTGCGCAGCACGTGGACGCGATCGGTCTCACCGGGCTCCGGCGCCGGTTCCGGGTTCATCGTCTTCCACCGCAGCCGGTGCTCGTCGGTCATCGCCGCGAGCATCCCGAAGGCCTCGTCGGTGATCCGGGACGGCATGCCCTTGTCGTTGACGTTGATCCAGAAGGCCTCGGTCTCGATCAGACCCGGCGGCCGCATCTGCGGGTTGAACCGGTTCGTCTCGTGCTCGGCCGTCACCCGGACCCGCATGTTCGTCCACCGCGTCGAGAGCGCCCCGCACCAGCGCTGCAGCGTCACCGTCGCAGGCCAGCTGATCGGCTCGATGACATCGATGACCGTGCGACGGACGATCCAGAAGGGATCGGAGTCGTGGAAATCGGTCGCCTCGATGTTGTCGTTGGCGATGTCCTGCAGGTACCGCGCGGTGCCGTCGAGGCGCACCCGCATCTCCTGGTCGACGTCGTCGGTGCGCACCCGATAGCTCGTCTCGAAGAACTGCGCCTTCGACAACCGCGGTTGCATCGGGGGATCGAACGGGTAGGGGTCCTCGGGCAAGTGAATCCTTTCGACCCCGGCAGCATAGGCTCCACCATGACGCTCACGGGACTTGGGAACTTCTCCCGGGCGTGGTTAGAGTGAAGAAAACGCACATAATTAGAACACGTTCCACCCTGTGGATCGTTCGAGTCCTCCGAGGTAACTGCCTTATGGCGCACGTGATCACCCAGCCGTGCTGTAACGACGCGAGTTGCATCAGCGTCTGCCCGGTGAACTGCATTCACCCCACGCCCGACGAGCCCGAGTTCCGCACCGCGGAGATGCTCTACATCGATCCCGACACCTGCATCGACTGTGGCGCGTGCATCGACGAGTGCCCGGTCGAGGCGATCTTCCCCGACGACCAGCTCGACGACAAGGGTGAGCGTTACCTCCAGATCAACGCCGACTACTACAACGACCACGACGTCTCCGGCGGTCTGGTGCCGCCGCGCAAGCAGCCGCCGCTGCCGCAGGGCAAGACGCTGCACGTCGCGATCGTCGGCGCCGGGCCGGCCGCGTTCTACGCCGCCGAGGAGCTCGTGCGCCACTCCGCGGTCCGCGTCGACATGTTCGACCGCCTGCCCACCCCGTACGGACTCGTCCGCGCGGGCGTCGCGCCGGATCACCCGTCGACCAAGGGTGTGGAGAAGCAGTTCGCGGCCACGGCCAACAAGAAGACCTTCGAGTACTTCCTCAACGTCGAGGTCGGCACCCACGTCACCCACGACGAGCTGCGCGAGCACTACTCGGCCGTCGTCTACGCCGTCGGCGCGTCGACCGACAAGCGCCTGGGCATCCCCGGCGAGGACCTGCCCGGTTCGATCCCGGCGACGGAGTTCGTCGCCTGGTACAACGGCCATCCCGACTACGCCGACCTCGACTTCGACCTGTCGTCGTCGCGGGCGGTGATCGTCGGCAACGGCAACGTCGCCCTCGACTGCGCGCGGATCCTGCTGACCGACCCCGACACCCTCGCCCGCACCGACATCGCCGATCACGCGATCGAGCGTCTGCGGTCGAGTCAGGTCACCGAGGTCGTGTTGCTGGGTCGCCGCGGCATCGCCCAGGCCGCGTACACCAACGCCGAGTTTCTCGCGATGGGCGATCTGCCCGACGTCGACGTCATCATCGACGACGCCGAGCTCACCCTCGACGCGGCCAGCGAGGAGGGTCTGGGCGACGGTTCGCTGGACTCGACCATCGCGACCAAGGTCCGCATCGCCCGTGAGTTCGCCGAGCGCGGGGACACCGGCGCCCCCAAGCGCGTGGTGTTCCGCTTCCTGGTGTCACCGCTGGAGCTCAGCACCGACGGGTCCGAGGGTGCCGACGGCGCCGTGTCGACCCTGCGCTGCGTGCGCAACGAACTGGTGGACGGTGAGCGCGTCGCCGTCGCACCCACCGACGAGACCTTCGAGATCGAGACCTCGATCGTCATGCGCGCCATCGGCTATCGCGGTGTGCCCGTCACCGACCTGCCGTTCGACGAGAGTCACGGCGTGGTGCCCAACGCCGACGGCCGGGTCCTGACCGCGCCGGACGGGGATCCGATCACCGGGGTGTACGTGACCGGGTGGATCAAGCGCGGGGCCACCGGCGGGATCGGCATGAACCGTCTCGACGGTCAGGAGACCGCCCACGCGGTGCTCGCCGACTTCATCGCCGGGGGCCTGGCCGAGCCGACCTCCTCGCGGGAGAAGGTCGCCGACCTGATCGCCGGGCGCGGGGCCAACCGCATCGACGCCTCGGGCTGGAAGAGCATCGACGCCACCGAGAAGTCCGCGGGCAAGGAAGCCGGGCGGCGGCGGGTCAAGCTCGTCCGCATCCACGAACTCGAGGGTGCCGCAGCCGGCTGAGACTGGCGGCGGTAGCGCGGGGTCCATCGACGTCATTCGTCTCCACTTCGAGGAGCCGACCAACCACAGAAGAGGTATCGGGTGCGGATCGCGCTGCTGTCGTACCGGAGCAAACCCCACTGCGGTGGGCAGGGCGTCTACGTACGCCATCTCGCGCGCGAACTCGCGCTGCTTGGCCACGACGTCGAGGTGTTCTCCGGGCAGCCGTACCCGGACCTCGACCAGGAGTCCCTGGACGCCGGTGTGCGTCTGACGAAGGTGCCCAGCCTGGACCTGTACGGCGAGCCGAACCCGTTCCGTACCCCGCGCCCGCGCGAGATCCGGGACTGGATCGACGTGCTCGAGGTGCTGACGATGTGGACCGCGGGTTTCCCGGAGCCGCTGACGTTCAGTCTGCGGATGGCGCGCATCCTCAAGGAGCGCGCCGGCGACTTCGACGTCGTCCACGACAACCAGAGCCTGGGCTACGGTCTGCTGGCGATCCAGCGTCGCGGCATGCCGGTGATCACGACGATCCACCACCCGATCACCCGTGACCGCACGCTCGCGGTGAAGGCGGCGAAGGGCTGGCGCAAGCTGACCGCGATCCGCTGGCACGGGTTCTCCCGTATGCAGGGCAAGGTCGCCCGACGGATCCCGGAGATCCTCACCGTCTCGCGCAGCAGCGAGGTCGACATCCGCAAGGCGTTCGACATCCCCGCCGGCCGCATCGAGACCATCCCACTCGGCGTCGACACCGAGGTGTTCCGGCCGCCCGCCGAGCGGGTGTCCGGTCGCGTGGTGTGTGTGGCCAGCGCCGACGCCCCGCTCAAGGGGGTGTCCTACCTGCTCGAGGCGATCGCCAAGCTCAGCGCCGAGCGGCCCGTGCACCTCGTCCTCGTGTCGAAGCTCAACCCCGAGGGCCCCAGCGCGAAACTCATCGACGAACTCGCGATCGCCGACCGGGTCGAGGTCGTCTCCGGCCTGTCTGACGACGAGCTCGGCGAGCTGATCGCGTCGGCCGAGGTGTCCTGCGTGCCGTCGCTGTACGAGGGTTTCTCACTGCCCGTCATCGAGGCGATGAGCTGCGGGAACGCGCTCGTCGCGACCACCGCCGGCGCGATCCCCGAGGTCGCCGGACCCGACGGCGAGGCCGCGCTGCTGGTGCCGCCGATGGACTCCGACGCCCTCGCCGCCGCCATCGGCCGCGTGCTCGACGATCCCGATCTGCGGGCCCGGCTGGGCGCCGGTGGGCGGGCTCGTGTCGAGTCGCGCTTCAGCTGGTCGGCGGTCGCGGTGAAGACGGCAGCCCACTACGAACACGTGTTGAATGAGCAGAGCTCGATTCCCCAGAGCTCGAACCACGAAGGAGATATCCGTGCTGACCGTTGATTTCGACCGTCTCGGGGTGAACGCCGGGACCAAGGCGATAGACATCGGCGCGGGGCAGGGACGGCATTCCTACGAGATGTTCCGTCGCGGAGCCGATGTCATCGCCTTCGACCAGTCCGATTCGGACATGGCCGAGGTGTCGGAGATGTTCGACGCCATGATCGCCGAGGAGCAGGTGCCCGCATCGGCCAAGGCGCGCACCGAGGTCGGGGACGCACTGCATCTCCCTTACGCGGACAACGCATTCGACGTCGTGCTGATGTCGGAGATCCTCGAGCACATCCCGTCCGACACCGACGCCATCGCCGAGATGGCCCGTGTGCTCGCGCCCGGCGGACACGCCGCGGTCACCGTGCCGCGGTACTGGCCGGAGAAGGTCTGCTGGGCGTTCTCCGATCAGTACCACGCGAACGAGGGTGGGCACGTGCGGATCTACAAGGCCAGCGAGCTCGCGGCCAAGGTCTCCGCGGCGGGTCTCGAGGTGGTCGGGACCGACCATCGGCACGCACTGCACGCCCCGTACTGGTGGATCAAATGTGCTGTGGGCGTGGAGAACAACGACAACCCGCTGGTCAAGGCGTACCACAAGCTGCTGGTGTGGGACATGATGAGCGCCCCCGCCGCCACACGGCTCACCGAGCGGGCGCTGAACCCGTTGGTGGGCAAGTCCGTGGTGCTCTACCTGCGCAAGCCCGCCTGAGACGCGTGAGGCGGGTGCCGCATGTCCCGGGCGTGCTGACCGAGGACCAGTGCGACAAGACCGGTGCCGCGATCGCGGCGATGCAGGAGCCCACGGGTGCGATGCCGTGGTTCCCCGGCGGCCAGACCGATCCGTGGGATCACGTCGAGTCGGCGATGGCGCTGTCGGTCACCGGGCGCCACCCCGAGGCGGAGGCGGCCTACGAATGGTCCCGTCGCACACAGCGTCCCGACGGTTCGTGGGCGATCCGCACCGTTGTCGGGACCGTCGCCGACGCCAACACCGACGCGAATTTCTGTGCCTATCTAGCGGTGGGCGTGTGGCACCACTACCTGATCACCGGTGACACCCGCTTTCTCGAACGCATGTGGCCGACCGTGTGGTCGGCCATCGAACTGGTGCTGCGCTTCCAGGCTCCGGGCGGTCAGATCCGCTGGGGTGGAAAGCATCCCCTGCCCGCCGCGGGTGGCATGTTCTCCGACGCCATGCTCACCGGGAGCGCGAGCATCCACCAGGCGCTGGGATGCGCGGTCGCGATCGCCGACGAGATGAAACAGCCGTCCCCGTCGTGGCGGTACGCCCAACTCCGACTCGGTCATGCGCTGCGCGCCCACACAGATCGGTTCGCCCCGCCGTCGGACCACTCGATGGACTGGTACTACCCGGTGCTGGGGGGAGCGGTCCGCGGCCGCGCGGGCCAGGAGCTGATCGCCGACCGATGGGACGAGTTCGTCGTCGCCGACCTCGGCATCCGCTGCGTCGATCACCGCCCCTGGGTCACCGGTGCCGAGACCTGTGAGCTGGTGCTGGCCATGAACTGCCTGGGTGACGACACCGATGCCACGACGTTGTTCGCCGACATGCAGCACCTACGCGATCCGGACGGGTCGTACTGGACCGGGCTGGTGTTCTCCGACGGCAAGCGGTGGCCCGTGGAGAAGAGTTGCTGGACCTCGGCTGCGGTCGTCTTGGCCGCGGATGCGCTGAGCCGGACCAGCGCCGCGAACGGAATCTTCCGCGACGCCGACCCACTGGTCGACGTCACTGTCCCCGCGGCGGAGGTACCGGGTCTTTCCTGCGACTGCACAAATGCCTAGACTGGTGTCCAGTCAGGCGTCTTGCCTGGTGTGGCAGCGGAGGTCGGCAGGCGATGGAATACGGAATCGTGCAGTTCACGAGCGATCGGGGGCTGCGTCCCGCGGTGTTGGCGCCGTTGGTGGAGGAAGCGGGATTCGCCGCGTACTTCGTTCCCGAGCACAGCCACATCCCCACCCGCCGCGACGCGGCGCACCCGCAGACCGGCGACTCCTCCCTGCCGGATGACCGCTACATGCGCACCCTCGACCCGTGGGTGTCGCTGAGCGCCGCCGCCGCGGTCACCACGCGCATCCGGCTCGGCACCGCGGTGGCGTTGCCGGTGCAGTCCGATCCGTTGACGCTGGCGAAGCAGATCGCCACGCTCGATCATCTCTCCGATGGTCGGGTGACCCTCGGCGTCGGGTTCGGGTGGAACCTCGACGAGCTCGGTGACCACAAGGTCCCGCCGAAGCGGCGTCGGACCATGCTGCGTGAGTACCTGGAGTCGATGCGGGCCCTGTGGTCGGAGGAGGAGGCCTCCTACGACGGCGAGTTCGTGAACTTCGGTCCGTCGTGGGCGTGGCCCAAGACCACCCAGCAGCCCGGGGTCCCGGTGATCGTCGGTGCGGGCGCCACCGAGAAGAACTTCACCTGGATCGCCAAGAACGCCGACGGCTGGCTCACCACCCCCGCCGACACCGAGATCGACGACTCGATCCGCCTGCTGCACAAGATCTGGGCCGACCACGGTCGACAGGGGGCGCCGCAGATCGTCGCACTCGACGGCAGGCCCGATCCCGAGAAGTTGGCGCGCTGGGAGGGCCTCGGCGTCACCCTGGTGCTCTACGGCGTCCCGGACGACGACATCGACAAGGCGCGCGGCTATCTCGCGAAGCGGGCGGGTCAGCTCGGACTCGCGTAGTCCTGATCGGTCACGGGGTCGCCGTCGCCTGCCGCACCTGGGGTTTGGACACCTTGCCGGCTGCGTTGCGGGGCAGCTCATCGACGACGACGATCTCGGTGGGGTGTTTGTAGCGGGCGAGCCGCCCGTCGAGGAACTCGCGGATCTGAGCGACGGTGATCTTCTCGGTGTCCGGGGTCGTGGCCACGACGGCGACGACCACCTCGCCCCACTTCTCGTCCGGGCGGCCGATGACCGCCACCTCGCGCACCGATGGGTGCGCGGCCACGGCGTTCTCCACCTCGACGCAGTAGATGTTCTCCCCGCCGGAGATGATCATGTCCTTCGCGCGGTCGACGACGTAGATGAAACCCTCGTCATCGGCGCGGACGAGGTCGCCGGAATGAAACCACCCGCCCGCGAACGCATCCGCGGTCGCCTCCGGACGGTTCCAGTAGCCGCTCATGAGATTGGGTCCGCGGTAGACGATCTCGCCGACCTCACCGGGCGCGACGTCGTTCATGTCCGGGTCGACGATCCTGGCCGCCATGGTGCGGATGACCCGACCGACCGAACCGATCTTGCGGTGGGTGTCCTCGCCGGTGAGCGTGCAGGTCACCGGTGACATCTCGGTCTGACCGAACACGGCACAGATGGTCGTCTCCGGGAAGGTGTCGGCCATGGCCGCGAGCAGCGTCTGTGACGCGGGCGCGGCACCCCACCACAGGAATCGCAGTGCGAGATCGCGCGGACGGGAACGCTGTTCGGCGATCACGAGCTGCCACTGCGCAGGCACCATGAACATCGTGGTGATCCGCTCGCGCTCGATGACGTCGAGCGTCGCCGCCGGGTCGAACTGACCTATCGGCAGGATGATCGTGCACACACCGTCGAGCAGGCATGACGAGATGACGCCGAGCGCGGCGATGTGGAAGACGGGGACCGCGACCGCTGCGACGGCCTCGTGATCGACGACGCCCGGTGCGACGAGGTTGTGATAGGCCTGCGCCTGGAGGTTGATGTGGGTGAGGACCGCACCCTTGGGCGCACCGGTGGTCCCCGAGGTGTACATGATCACCGCGGGCGACGTCTCCGGAACGTCGACCGGTGGGAGATCGCGGTCCTCGGCCACGAGCGCGTCGTAGTCGAGCGCGTCCCCGTCGGCGCCGCCGATGCGGACACGCAGCTCGGTCGCCCCGCCCGGCAACTCGCCGACCGCGGCGACGATGGGATCGAAGACCGACTCGTGGACGATCGCGCGGGCGCCGGTGTCGATGACGAGGTGGACCACCTCGGGCGGGGCCATGCGGAAGTTCACCGGTACCGCGATGGCGCCGAGCGCGTTGAGCGCAAGGACCGTCTCGAAGAACTCCGGACGGTTCAGGGTCAGCACGAGGACGCGGTCGCCCGTGGTCACCCCGCGTGCGTCCAACGCCGCGGCGAGGCGGCTCATCCGTCCGTCGAGGTCACGCCAGGTCGTGTCGGCACCCAGGAAGCGCAGCGCGGGTTCGTCGGGACGCATGATCGCGTGCATCCGTACCTGGTTGACCCAGGTGTGTCGTTGGGAGACCAGGGGTTCGAGGTGTCGGGGGAACGGATCATCCATGCCGCCGACGCTACTGCGGAACCGGTGTGTCGATGCCTGCTTCGACGAAGATCTGCCGTTCACGAGGTCACCTCCGGCACTGTGCCGGAGGTGTCGCTCACCACGGACGATTCCCGTCGCGAATGCGGTGCCGTTCGGGCAGGGTTACGCCCCGGATCGCTTCCAGTGACTCCTGCCATCCGTAGACCACGTCGTCGTAGGTGAGTCGGATCTTCAGCCATCCCCGCACCAGGGCGGCGCGGTCACGGTGCCGGTCGTTCTGGTAGTTCTCCAGGCTCGTGTGGTGTGCCTTGCTGTCGCACTCGATGAGCAGCTTCCCGACGCGCAGATCCACCTTTCCGACCCCGGCGATGCGTGGCTGCACCACGACGGCGAAGTTCAGCGCACGAAGTCGTACTCGCACCAGCGATTCCGTTCCCGACTGAGACCTGCCGTCGCACTTCGACAGCAACGTCTTCCCGCGAGGGCCGAGGCAGGATGCGATGTCGGCGTGGTGCGCGAGGCCGGACTCCAGCACCGAATCGCAGGCGGCGATCCAGTGTTCGCCTGTCATGCAGCGCAGTGCGCACCCGAGTGCGACCTCGACCGGGTCGACCGCTGTGCGGGTGGGCGGCGGCGGTCCGTCACCGCGGCAGCTGTGCGCCATCGACGTGCGCAAAGTCCTGCTGCCCCGCACATGGACGCCGCCGTGACCCGGGGCGATCCAGGCACCGTGGGCACGCAGCGCCGAGACGCATCCGAGCACGCCGCCGGCACGAACGGCCGTGACCACGGTCGGGTCCGCATCGGACCGGGCGTACCAACCCGGGCGGAGTCTGACCAGGTCCCCGACACGCACGGCCCGGCGGATCTGCGACTCCGTGGCCCCGAGTCGGAGGAGGTGGGCGGTGGTGAACACTCCGTGGTCCATCGTCGTTGGACGCTGCGCGGCACCGGAAGGATCCACGGAGATCTGCCGCTGACGAGGCCACCTCCGGCACTGTGCCGGAGGTCGCGCTCAGCTCGGACGATGTCAGTCGGTGGAGCGGACGCGTTCCAGGACCCGGAGCGACCCGTGTGCGGCCACCTCGACGAAATCGCCGGACGCGAGGGCCTTCTGATAGATCTCGAACGGCGGACGGCCGCCGTCGGCGGGGTCGGGGAACACGTCGTGGATCAGCAGCGCCCCACCGACACGCACCCAGGGAGCCCAGCCGGCCAGGTCGTTGTCGGCCGCCTCGCTGCTGTGTCCACCGTCGATGAACACGAAGTCGGCCGGCCGACCCCACACCTTGGCCGCATCCGTCGAGCGGGCCAGCATGCCGATGACCGTGTCCTCGAGCCCGGCGTCGTAGATGGTCCGACGGAACCGGGCGGAGGTGTCGAGGGTGCCGGTGTGCGGGTCGACGAGAGCGGTGTCGTGGTACTCCCAGCCCGGCTGGTGTTCCTCGGACCCGCGGTGGTGGTCGATGGTGACCACGGTGGCGCCGAGTGGTTGGGCGGCGGCACCGAGGTAGACGGTGGACTTTCCGCAGTACGTACCGATCTCGACGCCGATCCCGACCGAGTCGGACTTCGACAGATACTGCCCGGCAACCTGATTCAGCGCCAGCGCCTCGTCTTCGGGCATGAATCCGGGGGCGTCGTGGGCCGCGCTGAGCTGGGTCTGGTCCATCGGACGATCCTATAAGGCGGGTCGCCTGACCTCGACGAGGACTGCCGTTAGTGTGGCGGTCATGAAGGCGCAGATTCTCACCGAAGAGACCGGGCCCAGTGGGCTGACCCTGACCGATGTCGACGACCCCACGCCCGCGCAGGGGCAGGTCGCCGTGGACGTGAAGTCCTGCGGGGTGTGTTTCCCCGACCTGCTGATGAGTCAGGGCAAGTACCAACTGCGGTTGCCGACGCCGTTCACCCCCGGCACCGAGGTCGCCGGCGTCGTCACGTCGGCACCGGACGGATCGGGCTACTCCGCCGGTGACCGGGTGCTGGTCATGTCGGTCGTCGGAGGTTTCGCCGAGAAGGTCGTCGCCGCACCCGAGCAGCTGCTGCCCATCCCCGACGGACTGAGCTTCGACGAGGGCGCCGCGATGGGCATCAACTTCCAGACCGCGATCTTCGCGTTGAAGCTCCGCGCGAACCTGCGTGCGGGGGAGACGGTCGGTGTCCTCGGCAGTGCGGGCGGCGTCGGTGTCGCGACCATCGCGGTCGCGAAGGCGTTGGGGGCGCGGGTCATCGCGATCGTGCACCGCACCGGTGCCGACGACATGCTGCGGGAGGTCGGGGCCGACGAGGTCGTCGCCCTCACCGACGGCTGGGGCGACCGGATCAAGGAGCTCACCGACGGCCTCGGTGTCGACGTGCTGATCGACCCGGTCGGTGGCGAGGTGTTCGACGAGGCGCTGCGTCAGGTGGCGCCCGACGGTCGGTTCGTCGTCATCGGATTCGCCGCGGGCGGCATCCCGACGGTGAAGCTCAATCGCGTACTGTTCCGCAACATCTCCGTGGTGGGGGCGGCCTGGGGTGAGTACATTCGGACGCATCCGGCGGTTCCCGGTGAGCTGCACACCGAGCTGACGGCGATGATCTCCGCGGGGATGCGTCCGCCGGTCAACGTCACCTATCCGCTCGCTGATCTGCCCCAGGCGCTGTCGGATCTGGAGAACGGCAAGATCCTGGGCAAGGCGGTCATCCACATCGCCGACTGACCACCGGTTCGGCGAACCACTGCGAGGAGACAACATGTGCCGCAACATCACCGAGCTGCGGGGCCTCGAGCCGCCGGCCACGTCGGTCGAGATCGAGGCCGCGTCGCGTCAGTACGTGCGCAAGGTCAGCGGTGTTGCGAAGACGTCGCCGGCCAACGTCGAGGCGTTCGAGGCCGCGGTCGCAGCCGTGACCGCGGCGACCACGACGTTGCTCGAGGCGCTGCCGCCGCGACGGCAGCCGCCGCGCACCGTCCCGCCCCTGCGCCGACCCGAGGTGCAGGCGCGGATCGCGGCGCGGGCGCGCTGACGAGCCTCAGCCGACGAGATCGGCCGTTGCGACCACCGTCGCGAACTCGCCGTGCAGATTCGTCGCGGTGATCCGTGCGAGCAGGTCTGCGTCGACCCGCTCCCCGTCGGGTGCATCGCGATCGAAGGTGTGCGTTGCATCGAGCGCGAAAGCCACGTCGTAGCCAAGGTTTCCACCGACCCGGGCGGTTGTCTCGCAGCAGTGATTGGTCGTGATCCCGCAGATGACGATCTGCTCGATGCCCTCGCCGGTGAGCCAGGCGTTCAGGTCGGGTGACCCGTGAAAGCTCGAGTTCACCGACTTGCGCACCAGCAGATCCGGGGAACCGGCGACCACGTCCTTGAACGTGTTCCCCGGGTTCGACGGATGCAGCCCAGACGCCTTGTTGTCGGAGTCGTGTCGCACGAACACCAGCGGACGCCCACGTCGGCGCCACTCCTCGATCAACACCCGCACGTTGGCCTCGCAGTCGGGGTTGTTGCGCCGTCCCCACCAGGCCTCGTCGTCGAACGCCTCCTGGACGTCGATCACGATCAGCGCGGCGCGGTCACCGAGTATCCATCGATTCACCGCGCCGATGCTATCGGCCGTAGCTGACCTGCAGTCCTTTGACGCCGTTGATCCAGCCGGACCGCAGGCGTGTCGGATCAGCCAGCTTGGTGATGTCCGGCGCGAGGTCGGCGATGGCGTTGAACATGATGTCGACCTCCATGCGGGCCAGGTTCGCACCGACGCAGTAGTGCGCGCCACTACCGCCGAACGCCAGGTGCGGGTTGGGGTTCCGGGTGATGTCGAAGGTCCTCGGGTTCTCGAACACCTCGTCGTCGAAATTGGCGGAGCTGTAGAACATCCCGACCCGTTCACCCGCGCGGATGGTGACGTCACCGAGCGCCACGTCGTTGATCGCGGTGCGCTGGAAACAGTGCACGGGAGTGGCCCAGCGGATGACCTCGTCTGCGGCGGTCGAGGGCCGCATCCGTTTGAACAGCTCCCACTGATCGGGGTGGTCGAGAAATGCGTTCATACCGTGGGTGATCGCGTTGCGTGTGGTCTCGTTGCCGGCCACGGCGATGAGGATGACGAAGAAGCCGAACTCGGCCTCGTCGAGGGCCTCGCCGTCGACATCGGCGTTCACCAGGGTGGTGATGATGTCCTCGGCCGGGTTGTTCCGACGATCCTCGGCCATCGAGTACGCGTACCCGAGCAGCGCGGCATTGGCCTCCGCGGCGTCGATGTCGCCGTAGTCGGGGTCGTCGGTGTTCATCACCGCATTGGTCCACGTGAACAACTTCTCCCGGTCCGCGGCGGGCACCCCGATGAGGTCTGCGATCGCGGAGAGGGGCAGATCCACCGCGACATCGTCGACGAAGTTGCCGGGCCCCTTGGTTGTTGCGGCGGTGACGATCTCGCGGGCGCGGGCGTCGAGGACCTCGTGCAGGGCGTTGACCGCCCTCGGGGTGAACAGCCGCGACACCACCTTGCGCATGCGGGTGTGTTCCGGCGGATCGTGGTTGATCAGCATGGCCTTGGTGTACTCGAGCAGTTCCGGGGTCATCATGTCGGGCAGACGCATCACCGCACCCTGGGTGTTGCTCGACCAATCCGTCGAGTTCTTCGAGATGGCCCGGATGTCCTCGTGTCGGGTGGCCACCCAGTAACCGTTGTCGCGGAACGGGCCGACCTCGGGATCCTGGTCGATCCAGAAGATGCGCTTGGTCTCGCGCATCTGGGTGAACTCGTGGTGCGGCATGCCGTTCTCGAGCAGCGCGGGATCGGTTAGATCCCAGCCGGCACCGAACGGACAGCGCGTGGGCAGTTCGGTTGTCATCGGGTTCCTTCCCGGTCGTCTGGTCGCTCGTCCACGATCTTTCGGGGCACGATGAAGATGCCTTCCGCGGTCACGGTGATGCCGTCGGCGTCCGACAGCGACCCCCGCACAGTCAGCTTCCTACCTGCGGTCGCGACCACCTCGGCCTCGAGGTGCACCGTTCCGAGCGGTGTGGCGCGTTGGTAACGGAGCGTGAGCGTTCCGGTCATGGCGCTCGCGGCCTCGCCCAGGATGTGGTCGAGCAGCAGCGCGCAGATGCCGCCGTGGACGAGTCCGGGTGGACCCTCGTAGGCCGCACCCAGGACGACGTCGGCGACGCGTCGTCCATCCCCGTCGCGCGTCACCACCATCGGGGGAGCGATGGCGTTGCGGATCCCGATGGCCGGGTTGCCCCAGGGCATCCCGGTGCCGTCGGCCGTGTAGCGCACGCCGTGCGGGCCGTCGCTCTGCGCCGATCGCAGCATCGCGGTCGCGCCCTCGATCAGCTCGCCGGCCGCGCGGATGGTGTCGGGATCGACCTCGGTGCGGATGGTGGCGTCGAGAAGACCGCGCACCGAGTTGGTCAGCGGAGTGTAGACACCCGTGCGCCGGGCGACCTCCTCGGACGTGATGTCCTCGAAGACGAACTGCCTCAACGATTCTTCTCGACGTTGCCGATGACCTTGCCGAAGGTGAAGTTGAGCTTCGTTCCGAGCGGCCACCCGATGTAGTAGCAGAGGAACAACGCGATCTCGCGGAGCTGATCGGGTGTCAGCTCGCCGTTGCCCAGCGCGGCGCCGGCCTGGATCTCGGCGACGTCGTCGAGGCCGGAGGCGGCGAGCGCACCGAGCAACAGCAGGCGCCGGTCGCGCACGGTGAGTCCCTCCCGGGTCCACACCTCGCCGAACAGGTGGTCGGCGGTGTGGGCGAAATAGTCCCCGGGCCCGTCGGACAGGTCAAAGCCGTACACCTCGGCCATCTTGGCCAGGCCCTTACGGCGTTGTTCGGACTGGGGCTGTTCGTTCGACGCGGTCATCGGGTGACTCCGTTCTGGTGGTGGGACGCGATCTCGCCCGGGCCGACGCCGAGTCCGTCACCGAGTCGTTCGAGCGCGATGCGCCCCAGGGGGAGGTCGACATCGAGTTCGTCGGCGAGATCCAGTGCCAGTGCGACGTCCTTCTCGCCCAGCCCGCGCACGTGGGTGAACACCGAGTGCCAGAAGTCGTTGGGAGCGATCGGTGCGGTGGTGTCGCGCAGCATGATCGCGCCGGCACCGCCGGTGATCGCGTCGGTGTGGCGCACCACCTTGCCGAGCTTGACGATGTCGATGCCCGCGGCCTCGGCCAGGCGGGCGGCCTCGGTGGTCGCGGTGAACGAGATGAAGTGGAGAAGGTTGCGCGCCAGCTTCATCCGGGTGCCCGCGCCGACCTCACCGGCGTGGATCGTCATGTCCGACGCGAGTGCGAACACCGGCTTGACCGTCTCATAGGCGGCACGGGGACCACCGACCATGATGGCCAGTCGGCCCTGTTCGGCGCCGGGGGCGCCACCGGAGACGGGGGCGTCGACGAGGTCGACACCGTGCACGGCGCAGACCTCTGCGAGGTCGATCGCCGTGGCCGGCGCGATCGTGGAGTGCACGGCGATCACGGTGCCGGCCGTGGCGGTCTCGAGGATTCCGCCGGGCCCGGTGATCACCGACCGCACCTGCTCGTCGTTGAGGACGGTGATCGAGATGACGCGTGCGGTCGCTGCGACCTCGGCGGCCGTCGCCACGGCGGTCGCGCCCGCGGCGACCACCTTCTCGGTCGCCTCGGGGCGGGCATCGCACACCACGAGACCGCCCGGCCAGGCGACGAATCGCTGGGCGATGGGCGCACCCATGTTGCCCAGGCCGATGAACCCGATGGGGAAGGTGTCGGTGCTCTCAGTGGTCATGACCGGATGATCTGTCCGCCATCGACGTTGAAGATCTGCCCGGTGATCCAGGAGGCCTCGTCGGAGAGCAGGAACAGGCACGTGCCCTCGAGATCCTTCGGGGTGCCCATCCGCGAGAGCGGGAGCTTCTTGACGATGTCGGCGACCATCTTGCCCGGCGTGGTGGAGCGGGTGGCCTCGGTGTCGATGGGGCCGGGCGCGATGGCGTTGACGCGGATGCCGGAACCGCCGAGCTCGGTCGCGAGCTGCTGGGTGAGACCGTTGATCCCCACCTTCGCCAGTCCGTAGAAGCCGCTGTAGAGCCATGCCGCGGTGGAGGACTGGTTGACGATGGCACTGCCCGGCTTCATGTGGCCGTAGACCGCGCGGGTCACGTTGAGTGCCCCGTCGAGGTTCACGCTCATGAACTTCTTGTAGTAGTCCCACGGCACGGTGATGAGGAAGTCGAGTTGCATGCCGCCGTAGATGGCGGCGTTGTTGATCAGGAAATCGATCTGGCCGTACTCGTCGAGGGTGGCCTGCGCCAGTGCCTTCGCCGATGCCTCGTCGGCGACGTCGGTGTGGACGTAGAGCCCACCGATGTCGGCGGCGACCTTCTCGCCCGCCTCGTCGGAGAGATCGGCGATGACGACGTTGGCGCCCTCGGCGGCCAATGCGCGTGCGTAGCCCTCACCGATGCCGCCCGCGGCTCCGGTGACGATGGCGGTCTTTCCTTCGAACCTCATGAATTGCTCTTCTCTGCAGGGGTGTTCGTGGGAGTGGGAGGGTCAGGCCGGCGTGGCGACGGCCTTGGTCTCGAGGTATTCCTCGAAGCCGAGCGCGCCCATCTCACGTCCGATACCGGACTGCTTGTAACCGCCGAAGGGGACGTCTGCCCCGTACCAGATACCGCCGTTGACGCTCATGGTCCCGGTGCGGACGCCGTCCACGACGTGGGCAATCCGGTCGGGGTCGGTGCCCCACACCGCACCGGACAAGCCGTAGGGGGAGTCGTTGGCGATGCGGATCGCGTCGTCGTCGCCGTCGTGCGGGATGATCACGAGCACGGGTCCGAAGATCTCCTCCTGCGCCGCGCGCGCGGAGTTGTCGAGACCGGAGATGAGGGTGGGTTCGACGAAGAAGCCCTTCGGATGCTTCGCCGGTCGGCCACCACCGATCTCGATGGTCCCGCCCTCCTCCTCGGCGAGCGCGATGTAGGACTCCACCCGATCGCGCTGCACCGCTGAGATGACCGGGCCGCAGATGGTGCCCGGGTCGGTCGGGTCGCCGGCCTCGAGGCCGGCCATGGACTTCCGGGTGTAGCGGATGGCGTCGTCGTACCGCTCGCGGGGGACCAACAGCCGGGTGGTGATGGCGCAGCCCTGACCGGCGTGGGTGACGACACTGAACCCGGCCATCGAGCAGGCTGCCTTCAGGTCGGCGTCGTCGAGGACGATGAACGCCGACTTGCCTCCGAGCTCGAGGAAGACCTTCTTGAGACTGTCCGCGGCGGCGGTCATCACGGCCTTGCCGGTGGCAGTGGAACCGGTGAACGAGACGATGTCGACGCGGGGATCGGTCGACAGCTGGGCGCCGACGGAGTGGTCGCTGGAGGTGACGATGTTGATCACCCCGGCGGGGATGTCGGTCTCGGTGGCGATGACCGTGCCGACCAGGGCCGCACACCAGGGGGTGTCGGGGGCGGGCTTGAGCACGACGGTGCAGCCGGCCGCCAGCGCGGGTCCGATCTTCGCGAAGTTGATCTGGTGCGGGAAGTTCCACGGGGTGATCGCGCCGACGACCCCGACGGCCTCGCGTTTGATGATCCGCTGGTTGGGGATGCCCATGGGTTCGGCGCGACCGAGGTCGGTCACCCACGCGAAGCTCTCGGCGAGATCGGCGCAGTACCCGAGGTCGGCGATCGGGCCCTCCAGTTGCGGCCCCGTGGTGAGGAAGGCGGGCGCCCCGACCTCGGCGATGGTGATCTCGCGCAGCTCCTCGATGTGGCCCTGCAACGCATCTCGGAGCTGACGCAGGCACCGAGCGCGGAACGCGTGGTCGCGTGACCACGAGGTGGTGTCGAAAGCCGTTCGCGCGGCGGCGATGGCAGCGTCCATGTCGGCGGCCGTGCCGTCGGCGGCGAGGCCGATGACCTCCTCGGTCGCCGGGTTGACGATCTCGAAGGTGCCACCGGATCCGGGCCGCAGCTCCCCGTCGATCAGGAGGTCCGAACTCACCGCCGGATGGAGCTTCCGTACCTCGACCTCGGGCTGGACCATGAATCGAACTCCTATCTGGACACGTGTCTGGACTCGCGTTCAAAGCTAATGTAACGTGACCGTCATGTCCACCCCCGCATTCGGTGAATCCGGCCCCACGTTCCACGAGTCCACGCGTCGGCGGCTGACGAATCAGCAGGCCGAGACCGTCGCCAAGCTCACCGAGGCGGCGCGGGAGGTGTTGGGCGAGGACGGTTTCGAGGGGATGACGATCCGCTCGGTCGCCAAACGTGCCGGCGTGGCGCCTGCGACCGCGTACACCTACTTCAGCTCGAAGAACCACATCGTGGCCGAGCTGTTCTGGCGCATGCTGGTCAACTCGGTGCCCGAGCCGGACCCGTCGTCGCCACCCGCGGCGCGTGCCGCCGACGTGCTGCGCCACGTCGCGCTCGTGGTCGCCGGAGAGGACCAGCTCGCCGGCGCGGTGACGGTTGCCCTGCTCGGCACCGACCCCGACGTCGAGCACCTGCGCCTGCGGGTCGGCGGCTTCATCCGGGAGCGACTGGCGACCGCGCTCGGCGTGCCGATGGACTCCGATGACCGTCGCATCGAGATGCTCGAGATGCTGTACTCCGGCGCGTTGGTGCGCGCGGGTATGGGCTACGGCTCCTACTCCGACATGGCCGACCGGCTGGGTGACGCCGCCAAGCTCCTGCTGGAGGATCTCTCGTGACCACCGGCACCGAGACCGCCGGTATGGAGAGCCGGGTCCCGTTCGACCCGTACGACTACGCCTTCCACGAGGATCCCTATCCCACCTACGCCCGTCTTCGCGACGAGGCGCCGGTGTACTACAACGCGGAGAAGGACTTCTGGGCGTTCTCCAAGCACGCCGACGTCCGGGCCGCGTTCCGTGACACCCCGCGGTTGTCGAACAGCTGGGGCGTCTCGATGGATCCCGCCGCCTATGGCCCGGACGCACACCTGTCGATGTCCTTTCTCGCGCTGGACGATCCGAAGCACATGCGCATCCGCAAGCTGGTGTCGAAGGGCTTCACGCCGAACCGGGTCAACCAGCTCACCGAACGCATCACCGCACTGACCCATCAGCACTGGGATCAGTGTCTGGAGAAGGGGGAGTTCGACTACGTCTCGGACTTCGCAGGTCTGCTGCCGATGGACGTGGTGTCGGAGCTGTTGGTGGTACCCCAGGCCGACCGGGCTCGGCTGCGGCAGCTCTCGGACGACCTGATCCATCGTGACGAGGGGGTCTACGACGTCCCGCCGGCGGCGGTCGATGCGTACTTCGCACTGGCGCAGTACTACTCGGACCTGATCGAGGATCGACGGAAGAACCCCGGAACGGACATGGTCTCGGTCCTCATCGACGCCGAGATCACCGACGAGGCCACCGGCGAACCGACGCGGTTGACCTCCGACGAGATCATCGGATTCCTGATCCTGATGATCGTCGCCGGCAACGAGACCACCACGAAGCTCCTCGCGAACGCGGTCTACTGGGGGTACGTCAACCCGGACGAGTTCGCGAAGGTGTTCGCCGATCCCGAGGCGACCCCGGCATGGACCGAGGAGACCCTGCGATACGACAACTCGACGCAGATCGTGCTCCGCCGTGTTCTCGAGGATGTGGAGTACGGCGGGTACACCATCCCGGCGGGGCAACGCGTTCTGCTGCTCCTGGGGTCGGCCAACCGCGATGACGATGTGTTCGACGACCCGGACTCGTATCAGATCGGTCGTGACAGCTCGCAGGCTCTGACGAGTTTCGGTCTGGGAACGCACTTCTGCCTCGGCGCCCACCTCGCACGGTTGGAGGCCAACGTGGCGCTGGCCGAGATCGTGCGGTCGGCCTCGGCGATCGAGCTGGACCTCGATCGCGCGGTGCGCGTGCACTCGGTCAACGTCCGTGGGTTCGCGAACCTCCCGATGACCGTGACGGCGCGTTAGATGCCGCGCTATCCCGGGCACCCCGATCGACGGCCGGTTCTCATCGCGGGAGGATCGTCGGGTATCGGTGCGGCCACCGGTGTGATGCTCGCCGCCGCAGGACATCCCGTCGCGCTCGGCGCCCGCCGCGTCGAGAAGTCGCAGGAGTTCGTCGAGGAGATCATCGCCGCAGGCGGGGAAGCGATCGCGGTGCCGCTCGACATCACCGACGCCACCTCGATCGACGAGTGCATCACCAAGGCCGAGGCCGAATTGGGAGCGCTCGAGGTCGTCGTGTCCGGCGCGGGCGATCTCTGGCCGGGCCGAACCTTCGAGATGTCCGACGAGGAGTTCGCGAACCAGGTCACCATCCACCTGCTCGGTGCGCAGCGACTGTATCGCCGGATCGTCCCGGAGATGATCGACCGTCGCCGTGGCGATTTCGTCTTCATCAGTTCCGACGTCGCCGCCGACCCGCGACCGCACATGGGTGCCTACGCCGCGGCCAAGGCAGGCGTCGAGGCATTGGCCCTGGTGGCCCGCCAGGAACTGGAGGGCACCGGCGTGCGCGCGAGCCTCGTGCGACCCGGGCAGACCATGACGGGGATGGGCACGAACTTCGATGCCGAGACCGCCGCCGCGATGCTCAACGACTGGGTGACCTTCGGGTTCGCCCGCCACGGGTTCTTCCTCAAGCCGGTCCACCTCGCAACCGCCATCACCACCATCGTGACGATGCCGCGCGGCTCGCACATGCGCCTGGTCGAAGTCGAGGCCGAGGCGCCGATCGTTGCCAAGCCCCGACAAGGAGACACCGAATGACCCTGACCAAACCCGCACGCGTATCCGGCGGCGAGGGCGAACACGGCCATCTCGACGAGCTGGCGTCCGATCCCATCGGTCTGTTCTGGCGGATCCGCGAGGAGTGCGGCGACGTCGGGACCTTCCAGCTCGCCGACCGCGAGGTGGTCCTGGTCACCGGGGCCACCGCGAACGAGGAGTTCTTCCGGGCGCCGGAGGAGGACCTCGACCAGGCCGCCGCCTACCCGTTCATGACGCCGATCTTCGGTGAGGGTGTCGTGTTCGACGCGAGTCCCGAGGAGCGGTCGCAGGCCATCCACAACTCGGCGCTCAAGGCGCAGCACATGAAGCAGCACGCCATCACGATCCCCAACGAGGTCGAGCGCATCATCGCCGACTGGGGTGACGCGGGCGAGATCGACCTGCTCGAGTTCTTCGCCGAGCTCACCCTCTACACCTCGTCGGCCTGCCTGATCGGCCGAAAGTTCCGCGAGCAGTTGAACGGCCACATCGCCCACCTCTTCCACGACCTGGAGAAGGGCACCGACCCGATCGCCTATGTCGACTACAACGCCGACATCGAGAGCTTCCGCAAACGCGACGAGTCGCGTAAGGAACTCCAGGAGTTCATCCAGGGGGTCATGAACGACCGGATCGCGAATCCTCCGGAGAGCAAGGAGGATCGCGATCTGATGGACGTGTTGGTGTCGGTGGGCTTCGACTCCAACACCATCACCGGCATGTTCATCTCGATGATGTTCGCAGGGCACCACACCACCTCGGGCACCGCCGCGTGGACACTCATCGAGCTTCTCCGTCATCCCGACTACATGGGTCAGGTGGTCTCCGAGCTCGACGAGATCTACGGCGACACCCCCGCCGGCGAGCGACCGGAGTACACGTTCGCCCACACCCGGCAGATGCCGAAGGTCGAGGCCGCGCTGAAAGAGGCGCTGCGCCTGCATCCGCCGCTGATCATCCTCATGCGGGTGGTGCAGAACGACATCCACATCGAGGATGTCGAGATCGCCGCCGGACAGTCGATCGCCGTCTCGCCCGCCATCTCCAACCGTCTACCCGAGGACTTCCCGAACCCCGACGAGTTCGACCCGGATCGGTATCAGAAGCCACGTCAGGAGGACATCGCCAACCGCTGGACGTGGATTCCGTTCGGTGCCGGCCGACATCGTTGTGTCGGTGCGCAATTCGCGATCATGCAGCTCAAGGCCATCTTCTCGGTGCTGCTGCAGAACTACGAGTTCGAGATGGCGCAGCCGTCGGAGTCCTATCGCAACGACCACTCGAAGATGGTGGTGCAGCTCCAGCAGCCGTGCCGGGTCACGTATCGGAGGCGCACACGGTGAGGATCGAGATCGACCTGGACCTCTGTCAGGGCCACGGGGTCTGCGAGATGGAGGCGCCCGAGGTGTTCGAGGCGTTCCGCGATCATGTCGAGCTGCGGCAGGCGCGTCCCGCCGACAGCGACCGCGACGATGTCGAGCGCGCCGTCCAGTACTGCCCCACGCAGGCTCTGCGCATCATCGAAGACTAGAAAGGTCTGTTTCCCATGGCTTTTGATCGATCCGAACTCGACGAGATGGTCGAGCGTTGGCTCCAGGCCAACGTCGACGGTGAGAAGGCCGGCGACTGGCGCAACCTCGCCGAGTTCTACACGCCCGACGCCACCTACGGCTGGAACTACGGCCCCAAGGACGACTTCATGGCCGTCGGTCGGGACGAGATCCGGGACTTCGCCATCGGCTACGAGATGGACGGTCTCGACGGGTGGACGTATCCGTACCAGTCGTGGGTGATCGACGAGAAGACCGGTGACATGCTCGGCCTGTGGAAGCAGGTCTTCGACGCGACCCGCGCCGACGGCACCCGCTACGCACTCGAGGGTATCCAGGGCAGCTGGTTCAAGTACGGCGGCGACTTCCAGTTCACGTGGCAGCGCGACTTCTTCGACTACGGCAACGTCGTCGCCCTGTTCATGGAGATGATCACCGACGGTGTCCTCACCGACGGCATGAGTGCACGCATGAACCGCGTCGCCAACGCGAAAGAGCGGCTACCGGGCTGGTACCCGCTCGGCAAGACCCCCGTACCGATGTGGTGAGGACTGCCTGACGTGTCGTATTCCGAACTGTCGCAGGAAGAGCTGGCCGTTCTCGTGCCCGAGTTGTTGTTGGCGGGTCAGCTGATCGATCGCAGCGCGATGGCGCACATCATCGGCGACTTCGGTCGCGATGTGATGGCCCAGGTGGCCATCGAGGAGTGGATGGCCGCGAGCCCCGTCTACACCGCGCGGATGCGCCGTGCGATGGGCGTCGACGGTGACGGTGTGGTGGACATGTTCAAGTGTCTGCAACTCGACATCGGTGCCCCACCGCAGTTCATGGACTTCCGCTACTCGGTGACCGACGAATACCACGGGAGTTTCGTGCTCGACCACTGCGGCGCACTGATGGACGTGGAGCCGATGGGTGAGGACTACGTGACCGCGATGTGTCATGACATCGAGGACCCGACGTTCGACGCGACCGCCATCGCGACCAACCGGCGTGCCCGGATCCGGCCGGTCCACCGTCCGCCCCGTCGCCCGGAGAACCGCACCCCGCACTGTGAATGGCTCGTGACCATCGAGCCCGATCGCGATGAACTGGAACTGCCCGAGTACACCCACGCGATGTTCGCCACGCGTGCCGCCGACATCGCGTTGTCGCCGATCGACCACTCCGAGAAGGGGTGGAACGACTATTCCGGCGACCTGCTCGACGACCTGCAGTTCCGCGACTGGGCGCACAGCACACTGGTGCGCACCGCGGAAGAGGTGGCGGTGCAACACCAACTGCTGGTGATGGGCTTCATGGGCGCCGTGTCGCGTCGCACCTCCGACGACCACGCCCGCGAACTGGTGATCAAGGCGATGACCGGTATCGCCGGTCTCACCGCCGAGCGGATCACCGCTGCACTCGGGATCGCCGACGACGCAGCGGGTCTGGCGCGTGTGCTGTCGCTGCATCCCGCGCTCGGGCCGGAACAGTACGTCGGTCTCGGGGTGATCGCCGAGGGTGAGGGGACCGACGCGGTGGTCTCGGTACGGATCCCACAGGGCAGTGACGCGGTCGCCGACGACAGCTGGATCGTCCATGTCGACCCCGACCATCTCCTGCCGATCCAGGCGATCGCGACCGCGGTGAACCCGCACTGGGTGATCACCGCAGCCCGCGTCGACGACGGGTTCCTGACCGTCGACATCAGTTGGGGCGCCGAGCAACGAGAACGCAAGGAGGTCGCCATCGTCCGCTTCAGCGGCGGCTCGACGTTCTCCTTCGCCGACCGCGGAATCCCCAACTCGGTGATACCCCTGTCCATCTCACCCGTCTGACCTGAAGGAGCGTTGTCGTGGCGCAGAACCTGGCCGATCTGTTCGAGCACGCCGTCGATGCCGTGCCCGACCGGGTGGCGGTCATCGACGGTGGGTCCGGTTCCGAGTTCACCTATCGCGAGCTGGAGCAGCGGTCGAATCGGTTGGCGCACCTTCTGATCGACCACGGTGTCCGCGGCGGTTCGCATGTGGCCATCCACATGCACAACGCCGTCGACACGCTCGCGGGGTTCCTCGCGACGTTCAAGCTCCGGGCCGTGCCGGTCAACGTCAACTACCGATATGTCCGCGACGAGCTGGCCTACGTCTACGACGACGCCGATGTCGTCGCCGTGCTCACCCAACCCCGATACGCCGACGCCGCCCGCGCGGCGACCGGGCACCCGGTCATCGTCGTCGACGAGCGGTTCGATGAGACGCTGTCGGGTTGTTCGGCCGAGCGGGACTTCGCGACGCGCGCCGACGACGATCTGTTCCTGATGTACACCGGCGGCACGACCGGCGCGCCCAAGGGTGTGATGTGGCGGCAGGCCGACATGTGGCGTGTCCTCGGTGGTGGAATCGACTTCTACTCCGGCGAACTGATGGCCGACGAGTACGCACAATCGGCCCGCGCGGGTGAGAGTGCCGACCCCATGCGCTTTCTCATGCTGCCGCCGTTGATCCACGTCTCGGGACTCATGCCGACCCTGGGTGCACTCTTCTCCGGCAACACCGTCCTCTTCGAACCGCGGTTCGACGCCGCCCGTGTGTGGGAGGTCGTCGAGACCTGCCGCCCCGCGATCATGGTGATCACCGGGGATGCGATGGGACGTCCGCTGATCGACGAACTCGAGGAACGCGTCGCGGCCGGTCGGGCGGTCGACGTCTCCAGCCTGCTGGCCGTGAGTTCCGGCGCGGCGTTGTTCTCCCCGGCGCTCAAGGCACGTCTGCTGGGTCTGGCCCCCACCGTGGCCATCAGCGACTCGATCGGGTCGTCGGAGACGGGCTTCGGCGGGATCCGGGTGTACTCGGCCGCCGACACCGCCTTCGCGACCGCCGATCACGCCGGCGGCCCCCGGGTACCGGCCGGTCGTGGGGCGACGGTGATCGACGACGACGGTGCGCCGCTGACCGAGCCGGGGGAGGGGTGGTTCGCCAAGACCGGCTACCTTCCCATCGGCTACTACAAGGACGAGGCCAAGTCGGCAACGATCTTCCGTGAGCACGACGGCGTCCGGATGGTCGTGAGCGGCGACCGTGCCCGGTTGGAGGCCGACGGTGCGATCACCCTGCTCGGCAGGGGCTCGCAGGTGGTGAACACCGGTGGCGAGAAGGTCTTCGTCGAGGAGGTCGAAGGTGAGCTCAAGTCGCATCCCGCAGTCGTCGACGCCATCGTGATCGCGGTCGCCGACGAACGGTTCGGCCAGGGTGTCGCGGCGGTGGTCGCGGTGGCCGGCTCGCCGGACTTCGAGGCCATCGAGTCCCACCTTCGCACCCGTCTGGCCGGCTACAAGGTGCCGCGCACGTACTGGGTGGTCGACGCGGTGACGCGGACCCCCAGTGGCAAGCCGGACTACGGGTGGGCGAAGTCGATCGCTTCGTCCTCGGATCCGACCCACGTGCGGGACGCGGCGCGGTCGCACCGGTGAGCGGACTCCCGCTGTCGGGGAAGGTCGCGCTGATCGGCGGTTCGAGCCGCGGGATCGGTCTAGCGGTGGCGTACCGACTGGCTGCCGAGGGCGCCGCCGTCGTGCTGAACGGTCGGGACGCCGACGTGCTCGATGCCGCGGTCGCCGAGATCACCACCGCTGGAGGTCGGGCGTCCGGTGTGCTCGGCTCCCTGGCCACCCCCGGGATCGCCTACGCCATGGTCGACGCCGCACGTGAGGATTTCGGTCGGCTCGACGCCGCCATCAACTGTGCAGGCGTCGCCGAGCCCGGCGGATCGACCATCCTGACCATCGACTCCGAGGAGTTCGCCGAACAGATCGGCGCCCACCTGACGAGCGCGTTCGAGGTCGCCCGCGCCGCCGCGGAGGTGTTCGTCGCACAGGGCTCGGGGTCGATCGTCCTGACGGGATCGGCTGCGTCGCTGGGCATCTTCGGTGGAACCGGGTACCCCGCGGCCAAGGGTGGCGTCAATGCCCTCGCCCTGGCCGTCGCCGCCGAGCTACGGTCGAGCGGCGTCCGGGTGAACGTGGTGATGCCCGGCGCGAAGACCCGGCTGTCGACCGGCGACGAGTATCAGGCCCACATCGACGGTCTGCGTGATCGCGGTGTCCTCGACCCCGGGATGCACGCCGCCGCAGCAGATCCGGGCTCGGTCGACCACGTCGCCGCGATCTACGCCTATCTCGTCTCCGACCTCGCCGCCGACGTCACCGGGTCCGTGTTCAGCGCGGCAGGCAACTTCATCGGCCGCTACGCCGAGCCGGAGCTGTCCCTGATCGCCTACCGCGACCATGTCGACACCCCGCCGTACACCCTCGACGAGATTCACGACGCTGTCGCCGGTCACGGGAGATAGTCAGCAGAGTTTCCCGCTCACCGGGAAACTCTGCTGACGATCGCGCGAATCTGGGCCACCACGTGGTGCGGACGGTCGGTCAAGTCGGCCCAGGTGAAGCGGAGGATCGTCCACCCGTTGGCGACCAACACGTTCTGGCGCGTCCGATCGTGTTGGAACGCCTCGGCATCGGAGTGGAACGCCATCCCGTCGATCTCGACGATCACCTTCTGCTCGGCGAACATGACGTCGACCGGATAACCACACACCGTCTGGTTGGCGACCCAGCCGCTGATCCCGGATCCCCGCAGCAATCGGACGAGGATTCGCTCCGCTTCCGACCGTGCGCCACTCGCGGCGGCGTTCAACATCCGCTCCGAAGCCGTGGCCCCGCGGCGTCCCGGGTAGCGGCGGTGGGCCGCGATGAGCTGTTCGAGCGACACCTGGCCCCGAAGCAGCGCGGAGTCGAGCACCTTGCTGCCAGTGACCGCCGCCGCGTCGAGGACGGTGAGCGGTACGGACGTCACCCGGAGGTTCGCCCGCTCCACGACGTCCTCCGACCGCAGGTCGCGGAGCAGGATCTGCATGCCGGGCAGCTCCGTCGCATGGCGTGTCCGTGGGGTGGTGACGGTGATCGTCCGCGGAGGCCGCGGTTCGATCCGGTGCCACCACGCCGCCGACGCGCCGGACAGAACCGAACGGGTGCCGGCTCTAGCGCAGGCGATTCGCATTCGGGCGCGATGCGACATGTCGCGGTCGGTCGCGAAGTAGACGCCGTTGCCGACGCGAGTCCACGTACCGCTGTCCACGAGCCGCCCGATGGCGGAGCTGCTCAGTCCCACGTCGAGGGCCTGGCTGCGCGTGACCACGCCGTCGTGACCGGCCAGCAGGGTTCGGAGTTGCGCGTTCATCGTGCATCCGACGTGGCGACCACCCCATCGGTTCCGAGAGCTCCATAGTCAGCAGTCTTTCCCGCTGAGCGGGAAAGACTGCTGACTATCGGGGGGGTCACCCGATGAGAGATGCGATCAACCCGGTGAGCACCACGGCGGCCGGACCACGGGCCATCGCGAGCAGGAGGAGCGGTTGCGTCGCACCGCCCTGACCGGTGATGTACAACGGCGCATCGAACGGCAGGTCCGGACGAGTGGCGCGGCGTATGACCGCGATTGCCGCCCCGACCACGACGACAAGCATCGCGACCACGGACAGGTGCCAGGTGAGCGAGGCGACCACGCACCAGAGCAGCACTGCGCCGACGGGGACGACGCTGTGAACCGCGGTGACGACGAGACGGGATCCACCGAGCGCGCGACGCAGGGCCGGCTCCTCGGTGAGTCGGCGCAGCCCGCCGGACACCGCGCAGCCCGCGCGATACGCGAGTACGACAGCAACGGCGGGGGCGATCGACGTGAGGTACAGCGTCTGCGACACAGCGAGTCCGACGGCGACGACCACCACGAACACGATGAGATCCCCTGGGCGACGGCGCAGTCGGGCGAGATCGGCGGTCAGGCACGCGCGGGCACGCCCCAGGGGGAGGACGCGACTGTGCGACCGGGTGTTCCCGCGCTCCCACCGGACCACACGTGCCGTACTGAGCCATCCGAGATCCATCGTCACCACGGCCAGGCGTGCGGCGGCGACGAATCCGTCATCCGGGGCGACGACGTCGCGGTGCAGCCGTTCGACCGGCCACAGCGATCCGCTACCCGGATGCTCGAAAAGAGCTTCGGCGGCACGGTGTTGACGCCAACTGGTCACGACCATCAGGCCGACGGCGCACAGTCCGCCCGTACCCAGCAGAACCGGCGCACTCGCCCAGTCCAGGATCGATGCGACCACCGCCAGCACGAGGCAACCCATGAGGGCGGTCATCGACGCACGCACGCGCCGCGCACGCAGCACCGGGCCGCGATCGGCGGGGCCGGACAGCTGCCACATCGCCTCGGCACGCGAGACCCGTATCGGTCCCCACCACCACAGCGCGGTGCCGACGATCAGCACGCACAGCGCAACGGTCCACCCGACGAGAACCGGGGTCGGCGAACCCAGACCCGATACGACGCCCACGACGCCGGCCACGCGTTCGGGTTGCAGGAAGTACCACCCCAGTCCGCCGACCACGGCAACCGTCATGACCACTCCGGGCAGGTCGTCGGTGTCGAATTTCATCGCCCCACCGTCACCGTCTGATCGGCGCACTGCGTCACGAGTTCGGGGCTGTGGGTCGCGATCACGACCGACGCGCCGGCCGTGGTCGCTCGGCCGATCCGATCCGCGACCCACCCGCGGCCGTCGGTGTCGAGACCGGACTCCGGTTCGTCGATGACGATCAGTTCGCCGGGGCGAATGAATACCGCGCACAGCGTGAATCGCTGCCGCTGACCGGTCGACAACGTGTGCGGGAATCGGTCGGCCAGATCGCCGATCCCGGAATCGGCGAGTATCTCGCGGGCGCGCTCGGCGTCGATCTCGTGTGCAGCGGTGATCAGGCGCAGATGTTCGAGGACGGTCAATTCGGCGAAGGTGGCGTCGTCACCGAGTTCGACCGACACGGCTGCGCGGAACGCAGGGTCGCTGTCATCGGCGACGAGTTCGCCGACGCGGACATCGCCCGAGTCGGGCCTGCGGAGTCCGGCGATGGTCCGGAGCAGGGTGGATTTACCCGAGCCGTTCGGGCCGACGACGGCAAGGCACTCGCCGGGAGGGAGCTGCAGCGTCAGATCGGTGATGAGGTCGGTGTCGTCGGTGGACAGGCAGAGCTGATGTATCGAGAGCATGGCGCGACTTTCGGTGTGTGGCGGGCGGGGTCACGAAGAACCGCCCGACGCAGCGAAAGCCGAGGTCAGGCGGTGGTCGGATCCCCACCCGGTGCACGCGGGAGCGACATGCGCAGGAGTGCGACGTCGTAGGTCCGTGGTCCGGACACCGAACGGGCGACGACGCGCCATCTATGGGCTACGTCGAACGGAAGCCCTTGCCGCACAGAAGACATGCGGCGCAGAACCCAGTGGGTGAAGGCGGACCGGATGTGCGGGTGCGCGGCCACGGAGACAACGGCGATGCCGAGGGCGACCGAGATCGCAAGCGCGCCGGCATGGGGCGTCGCCGGTTCGGTGAGACCGATCATCGTCAGCCACCACGCCGCCGTCAGCACGAGCGTCGCGAATGTGGAGGTCGCAGGCAGATACGCGGCCGAGTGTGTTCTCGCCCTCATTCGCCACCTCCCGAATCGCTGCTGACCGGCTCGTTGCGATAGGAGTTTAGCCATGACATCGACCAGCCGGGTGATCGACGGCAACGCTCTGACCGCCTTCGGGGTCGGCGGACCCGCAGCGAGTGAGCCGACCGCGACGCTGCAGCAGCGGATGGGGCCCGCGGTCACCGATCACCGCGGCCGCATCGAACTCAGCGCCTACGCGGTCCTGGTCGACACCGTCGGCGGCGGCCCGTTCGTCGTCCGCACCGGCCCCGACTTCGGCGTCGTCCAGGCGCGCCTGGCCTTTGCGACCACCGGCGACCGCGTGCCCGCCCACGGACTGCTCACCGCGACGGCCACCCTGCGCGACCGCCACGACATGTTCGGACTGACCACCGTCGACGTCACCGGCGCGGCCGACGAGCTGTACGCGTCGGTGCTGGTCCGCAACGCCCGGACCGCGCGCACGTTCGACCCGGAGCTGCTCGCCCGCGGCCGGGACGCCTCTGACACCGGAGCCGGCGAGCGCGCGACCGTCCCGGACACCATGGGCACCGACACCGATCTGCCGCCCCGCATCGACCCCGCCCTGACCGGGCGTCAGATCGTGGACGCGATCGTGCAGGGGCGACTGTCAGGCGGGCCGATCGCGGATCTGCTGTCGTTGACGACGCACGGCGGGGACGACGGTCCGACGGTCGTGTGCTCGCCGCAGTCGTGGATGGCGAACCCGCTGGGGACCATGCACGGTGGGGTGATCGCGGCGATCACCGCGCACGCATGCTCGCTCGCCGGGCAGCAGCACACCGCCGCGGGGCAGAACCACACCATGATCGACTTCGCCGTGAACTTCTTCCGGTCGCCGCCGGTGGACGCGGGGGAGCTCATCGTCACCACCCGTCCCGAACGGATCGGTCGGCGGCTCGGGTCGGTCTCGGCCGTGCTGACACAGGCCGACGGCACACTGCTGGCCCGCGCCACCGCAGACCTCGCCTTCGGCTGATCCGAGCCGGACCACGGCGATCCTGTGGGTCCGCTGTCAAAACAAGCATGCGTGCTTGCTTTTTATTGGAGCACCTGTGACGCTGTGTGCCATGACCGCTGTGCAGTCCCTGGTTGCCGACATGGTCGCCGAGGGGGAGTCGCTCGACGCCCTGGTCGCCGACCTCGACGAGGACACCTGGCGCACACTCACGCCCGCGGTCGGCTGGACCATCGCCCATCAGATCGGGCATCTGTCCTGGACCGACCGGGTCGCCACACTCTCGGCCGCCGATCCCGACGCATTCGCCGACGTCCTCACCACCGGTGCCGCCGACCCCGCCGGCTTCGTCGACACCGCCGCCGAACTGGCCGCCGCGGACGCGCCGAGCGACATCCTCGCCACCTGGCGCACGAACCGAGCCGCGCTGGCCACCGCGCTCGTCGCCGTCCCGTCCGGGACCAAGCTGAGCTGGTTCGGTCCGCCGATGTCCGCGGCATCGATGGCCACCGCCCGCATCATGGAGCTCTGGGCCCACGGACTCGACGTCGCCGACACCCTGGGGGTCACCGTCGAGCCCACCTCGCGCATCCGCGCGGTCGCGCACATCGGCGTCCGCACCCGCGACTTCGCCTACATCGTCAACGGCCAGACCCCGCCGACCGCCGAGTTCCGCGTCGAACTGACCGCCCCCGACGGATCGTTGTGGACCTGGGGACCCGAGGACGCCACCGACCGCGTGAGCGGACCGGCCATCGACTTCTGCCGGCTGGTGACGCAACGTCGCGCACCCGCCGACCTCGACCTGACCGTGCGCGGCGACGACGCCGAGCAGTGGATCCGCATCGCCCAGTGTTTCGCCGGTCCTCCCGGACCGGGACGCGCGCCCCGATCGACCGAGATGAGCACCGCATGACCACCGCAGTTCCCGCCACCGCTCCCTGCGTCCGCGTCGGCAACGCGTCCGGCTTCTACGGCGACCGCTTCTCCGCCATGCGCGAGATGCTCGAGGGAGGCGACCTCGACTACCTCACCGGCGACTACCTCGCCGAGCTGACGATGCTCATCCTGGGCCGCGACCGACTCCGCGACCCCGCCCGGGGATACGCGTCGACCTTCGTCCGCCAGATGCGCGAGTGCCTGACCATCGCCGTCGAGCGCAAGGTCCGCATCGTCACCAACGCCGGCGGTCTGAACCCGAAGGGGTTGGCGGACAAACTCACCGAGCTGGCCGCCGAGCTAGGCGTCGACGTCTCCATCGCCTACGTCGACGGTGACGACCTCATCTCCCGGGCCCCCGAGCTCGGTCTGGGCGAGCCGCTGACCGCCAACGCCTACCTCGGAGCCTTCGGCATCAAGGCCGCCCTCGACGCCGGCGCCGATGTCGTCGTCACCGGGCGGATCACCGACGCGTCGCTCGCGGTCGGGCCCGCCGCGCACCATTTCGGTTGGCAACCCGAGGATCTCGACCAGCTCGCCGGAGCCGTCGTCGCCGGCCACGTCATCGAGTGCGGCACCCAGGCCACCGGCGGCAACTACGCTTTCTTCACCGAGATCGGTGACCTGTCCCGGCCGGGCTTCCCCATCGCAGAGATCGCCGCCGACGGCAGCTCGGTCATCACCAAGCACCGCGCGACCGGTGGCGCGGTGACCGTGGGTACGGTCACCGCGCAACTGCTGTACGAGATCACCGGTCCGCGTTACCTCGGACCCGACGTCACCACCCGCCTCGACACCGTCGCGTTGGCGCAGCAGGGGACCGACCGCGTGCAGATCAGTGGCGTGCGCGGCGAGATCCCGCCGGAGTCGGTCAAGGTCTCGCTCAACACCCTCGCGGGGTTCCGCAACGAGGTGACCATGATCCTCACCGGCCTCGACGTCGAGGAGAAGGCCCGCCTCGTCACCGAACAGTTCGAGTCGTCGCTGGCGACCAAACCCGAGCAACTCACCTGGGAGCTCTCGCGCACCGACCGCGCCGACGGCGTCACCGAGGCCCAGTCATCGGCGCTGCTCCGCTGCGTCGGCAAGAGCCGTGACGCCGACACCGTCGGTCGCGAGTTCTCCTCGGCCGCCGTGGAGTTGGCGCTGGCCAGCTACCCCGGGTTCAGCATGACGGCTCCTCCCGGCAAGGGCAGCCCGTACGGGGTGTTCGAGCCGGGGTACGTCGCCGCCGACGCCGTCGAACACCGCGTGACGCTGCCCGACGGCACGGTCACCCTGATCCCGCCGAGCCCGGTCCGAGGACCGTTGGCCCCACTCGTCGACGAGCCGCCCCGCGCGCCGCGCGACTGGGGTCCGACCAGCCCGGCGCCGCTCGGCCTGATCGCCGGCGCGCGCAGTGGCGACAAGGGTGGTAGCGCCAACATCGGTGTGTGGGTGCGGGATCCGGAGCACTTCGAGTGGCTCGACGAGATCCTCACCGTCGACCTGCTCGCGCAACTGCTGCCCGAGACCGCTGATCTCACCGTCACGCGTCACCGCTTCCCCAACCTGCTGGCGGTCAATTTCGTGATCGAGGCCATCCTCGGTCGCGGCGTCGCCGACAACGTCCGCTTCGACCCGCAGGGCAAGGGTCTCGGCGAATGGCTGCGCGCCCGCGTGGTCGACATCCCCGATCGATTCGAGGTCATCTGAATGAGTCTTGCCACACCCGCGTGGAACACCCCGGAGCGACGCGAACTGCGCAGCACGGTCGGTGGATTCGTCGAGCGGCACATCCTGCCGCATCAGGCGGAGTGGGAGCGTGACGGACTCATCCCGCGTGAACTGCATCGTGAGGCGTCCAAGCTCGGTCTGCTCGGCCTCGGATTCCCCGAGTCGGTCGGAGGATCCGGCGGCGACCTGATCGACGCCACCATCGCAGGCGAGGTGCTGCACGAACGTGGGGCCGCGGGCGGAATCTACGCGTCGCTGTTCACCCACGGCATCTCGCTGCCGCACCTCGTGGCCGCGGGCGACGCCGACCAGATCGACCGATGGGTGCGTCCCACCCTGGCGGGGGAGAAGATCGGCAGCCTCGCGATCACCGAGCCCGGGGGCGGCAGCGACGTCGGCCACCTGACGACGTCGGCGGTCCGCGACGGCGACCACTACATCGTCAACGGCGCCAAGACCTACATCACCTCCGCGGTCCGGGCCGACTTCATCGTCACCGCGGTGCGCACCGGCGGACCGGGTGCCGGTGGGGTGTCCCTGCTCGTCGTGGACACCGACACCCCGGGCTTCTCGGTCAGTCGTAAACTCGACAAGATGGGTTGGCGCTGCTCGGACACCGCGGAACTGAGCTTCGTCGACGCCCGCGTCCCGGTCGGCAACCTCGTCGGCGCCGAGAACACCGGGTTCGCGCAGATCGCGGCCGGCTTCGTCACCGAGCGCGCAGGGCTGGCCACGCAGGCCTACGCCAGCGCGCAACGGTGCCTCGACCTCACCCTCGAGTGGGTGCGGACCCGCGAGACCTTCGGCAAGCCGCTCATCGCGCGGCAGTCCGTCCAGGACAGCGTCACCGAGATGGCCCGTCGGATCGACGTCGCCCGCACCTACACCCGCGCCGTCGTCGATCGGAAGGTGTCCAGTACCGACGACCTCATCGCCGAGGTCTGCTTCGCGAAGAACACGTCCGTCGAGGCAGGCGAGTGGGTCGCGAACAAGGCCGTGCAGCTGTTCGGCGGACTGGGCTACATGGCCGAGTCGGAGATCGAACGCCAGTACCGCGACATGCGCATCCTGGGCATCGGCGGCGGCACCACCGAGATCCTGACCGGATTGGCGGCAAAGCGGTTGGGGTACCAGGCGTGACGGCGCTGCGATCGGTGATCGACCGATCCGCACCGGAGTTCGTCGACGCGGCGCAGACGATGCAGGAGAAGTTGGCCGGGCTCGACGCCGAGTTCACCAAGGCGCTCGCCGGCGGCGGCGAGAAGAAGGTCGCCCGTCATCACGAGCGCGGCAAGCTCCTCGCCCGTGAGCGCATCGAGTTGCTCATCGACGCCGACAGCGCGTTCCTGGAACTGTGTCCGCTCGCCGCGTACGGCTCGGACTTCCAGGTCGGCGCCTCGATGATCATCGGGATCGGTGTCGTCGAGGGTGTCGAGTGCATGATCGTCGCCAACGACCCGACCGTCCGCGGTGGCACGTCCAACCCGTGGACCCTGCGCAAGGGGTTCCGTGCCAACGAGATCGCGATGGAGAACCGTCTCCCGTGCATCTCGCTGGTGGAGTCCGGCGGCGCCGACCTGCCCACCCAGAAAGACGTCTTCATCCCGGGTGGGCGGATGTTCCGCGACATCACCCAGCTGTCCGCCGCCGGGATCCCCACCATCGCACTGGTCTTCGGCAACTCGACCGCGGGCGGCGCCTACGTCCCCGGCATGTCCGATCACACCGTGATGATCGAGAACCAGTCCAAGGTGTTCCTCGGCGGTCCGCCGCTGGTGAAGATGGCCACCGGTGAGGAGAGCGACGACGAGTCGTTGGGCGGTGCGTTGATGCACGCCCGGCAGTCCGGGCTCGCCGACTACTACGCGCGCGACGAGCAGGACGCGATCCGTATCGGCCGCCGCATCGTGTCGCGGCTCAACCATCGCAAGGTCGGCCCCGGCCCGCTCGCCGCTCCCATCGAACCCCGGTACGACACCGAAGAACTCATCGGCATCGTCCCCGGTGACCTGAAGATCCCGTTCGACCCCCGTGAGGTCATCGCCCGCGTTGTCGACGACAGCGACTTCGACGAGTTCAAGGCCGAGTACGGGTCATCGCTGTGCACCGGCTGGGCGCGGATCCACGGCTATCCGGTCGGCATCCTGGCCAACGCCCAGGGTGTCCTGTTCTCCGCCGAGTCGCAGAAGGCCACGCAGTTCATCCAGCTCGCCAACCGCAGCAACACCCCGTTGTTGTTCCTGCACAACACCACCGGCTACATGGTCGGCAAGGAGTACGAGCAGAACGGCATCATCAAGCACGGGTCGATGATGATCAACGCGGTGTCGAACTCGACCGTCCCGCACATCTCCCTGCTGATCGGCGCCAGCTACGGCGCCGGCCACTACGGGATGTGCGGTCGGGCGTTCAACCCCCGCTTCCTGTTCGCCTGGCCCAGCGCGAAATCCGCCGTCATGGGTGCCGCCCAGCTGTCCGGCGTCATCTCGCTCGTTTCGCGGGCGGCCACCGAGGCCCGCGGCGGAACCGTCGACGAGGAGGCCGACCGCGGGATGCGCGCGATGATCGAGGCGCAGATCGAGGAACAGTCGCTGCCCGCGTTCCTGTCCGGGATGCTCTACGACGACGGGGTCATCGACCCCCGCGACACCCGCACCGTCCTGGGCATCACCCTCTCGGCGATCGACACCGCGCCGGTCGAGGGCACCTCCAACTTCGGCGTCTTCCGGATGTGAACGGCACTGTGACCTACAACGATTCGTCGATCACCTCGGTCCTCGTCGCCAACCGCGGCGAGATCGCGCGACGTGTGTTCGCGACCTGTGAGCGGATGGGGTTGTCCACCGTCGCGGTCTTCTCCGACCCCGACGCCGCCGCCCCACACGTCGCGGCGGCCGACCGTGCGGTCCGGCTGCCCGGTGAGACGTCGGCGGCGACCTACCTCGATGCCGACGCGATCATCGCCGCGGCCAAGTCCGCCGGCGCCGACGCGATCCACCCCGGATACGGATTCCTTTCCGAGAACGCCGCTTTCGCGCAGTCGGTGATCGACGCCGGTATCGCGTGGATCGGCCCGCCGCCGTCGTCGATCACCTCGATGGGGTCGAAGGTCAACGCCAAGGCGATCATGTCCGGCTCGGGTGTACCGATCCTCGGCGACCTCGACCCGGCCACGCTGACCGCCTCGGACCTGCCCGTGCTCATCAAGGCCTCGGCCGGCGGTGGCGGACGCGGCATGCGCATCGTCCGCGACATCGCCGACCTCGCGAGCGAGGTCACGGCCGCGGCCCGCGAGGCCGAGTCCGCCTTCGGTGATCCGACGGTGTTCTGTGAGCCGTATGTCGAACGCGGACACCACATCGAGGTACAGGTGCTCGCCGATCAGCACGGCCGTGTCTGGACGGTGGGGGAGCGGGAGTGCTCCATCCAGCGTCGGCACCAGAAGATCATCGAGGAGGCGCCCGCGCCGCTCGTCGAGCGCATAGGTGGTGATCTACGGAGGCGCCTGTTCGACGCAGCGCGCAACGCGGCATCGGCCATCGGATACGTCGGCGCCGGCACGGTGGAGTTCCTCGCCGACGGTTCCGGTCGCTTCTACTTCCTGGAGATGAACACCCGTCTGCAGGTCGAACACCCGGTCACCGAGGCGACGACCGGTCTCGACCTCGTCGAATGGCAGATCCGGGTCGCCGACGGTGAGCCGCTCGGCGACACCCCGCCGCCGATCACCGGCCACTCCATCGAGGCCCGGCTCTACGCCGAGGACCCGGCCGCGAACTGGTCGCCGCAGTCGGGCACCGTCTTCGACATCGACCTGCCCGCCGACGTGACGTTCGACCGACTCGACCGACCGGGCATCCGCGTCGACTCCGGGATCGAGGCGGGCAGCGAGATCTCGGTGTTCTACGACCCGATGCTCGCCAAGGTCATCAGCTGGGCCCCGGACCGTACCCGGGCCGCGGCGATGCTCGCCGGCGCACTGGCGCGGGCGACGGTCCACGGACCCGGCACCAACCGCGATCTGCTCGTCACCATCCTGCGGCACAGCGTGTTCCGCTCCGGTGACACCGACACCGGGTTCATCGACCAGATCGGCCTGCCGGTGCTGTCGCGACCGCTGGCCGACGCGTCCGAGGTCCGGCTGGCCGCGGTGGCCGCGGCGGCATCGGGAGCCGCGAGAAACCGCGACGCCGCCACGGTGCAGCGCGGAATCCCCTCGGGATGGCGGAACCTGCACTCGCAGTACCAGACCACACAGTTCGTGCCCGACGGCTCCGATCCGATCGCCGACGTCGACGCGGCGATCTCGGTGCGCTACCGCGCCGGCCGTGACTCCGTCGACCTGCCCGACGACCCGTCGGTGACGCTGGTGGGGGCGTCGGCGTCGTCGGTGACCCTCGAGGTCGACGGTGTCCGTCGACGGTTCGCCGTCGCCCGGTACGTCGACGCCCAGAACCGTGCGGTGACCTACGTCGACTCCGATGCGACGTCGGTGACCCTGCGCGACGTGCCACGGTTCACCGATCCGTCCGCGGTCGGCAAGCCCGGGTCGTTGCTCGCGCCCATGCCGGGATCGGTCATCCGGATCGCGGTCGAGATCGGCGATCAGGTGACGCAAGGCCAGCCGCTGCTGTGGCTGGAGGCTATGAAGATGGAACACACGGTGCACGCACCCGCCGACGGGGTGGTGGCCGAACTGGCCGTCGTGGCCGGACAACAACTCGCGGTGGGCGATGTGCTCGCCGTCATCAGCAGTGACACCCCTTCCGAGGACAACCCCTCCGGGGACAGCGCGACAGAGGAGACAGCATGACCGCAACATCCGAGCGACCGACCGAAACTGCCGTGAACCCCTTCGTGGAGACCGAGGAGCGCGCGGCACTGCGTGCCTCGGTGGCCGCACTGGGCAAGCGCTACGGCCAGCAGTACTTCATGGAGTGCGCCCGCACCGGCAAGAAGACCGATGAGCTGTGGGCCGAGGCAGGCAAGCTCGGCTTCCTCGGCGTCAACCTCCCCGAGGAGTACGGCGGCGGCGGCGCGGGCATCTATGAGCTCGCGATCGTCATGGAGGAGTTGGCCGCGAACGGTGTCGGGCTGCTGATGATGGTGGTCTCGCCCGCCATCTGCGGCAACATCATCGCCCGTTTCGGCACCGACGAGCAGAAGCAGCAATGGTTGCCCGGTCTGTCCGACGGCAGCGTCACCATGGCCTTCGGCATCACCGAGCCCGAGGCCGGGTCGAACTCGCACCAGATCACCACCACCGCCCGCCGCGACGGTGACGACTGGCTGCTCACCGGTCGCAAGGTGTGGATCTCCGGTGTCGACCAGGCCGACGCGGTCCTGATCGTCGCCCGCACCGAGGACGCGAAGACCGGCAAGCTCAAGCCGGCGTTGTTCATCGTGCCGACCGACACCCCGAACTTCGAGTACAAGATGATCGACATGGAGCTGATCAACCCCGAGAAGCAGTTCCAGCTGTTCCTCGACGACGTCCGCCTGCCGTCGACGGCGCTCGTCGGATCGGCCGACGCGGCATTGGGTCAGCTCTTCGCCGGTCTCAACCCGGAACGGATCATGGCGGCGGCCTCGGCCATCGGCATGGCACGCTTCGCGCTGAACAAGGCCGTCGACTACGTCAACAACCGCACCGTGTGGAAGACGCCGATCGGCGCGCACCAGGCGATCGCACATCCGTTGGCGGTGGGCAAGATCGAGATGGAGATGGCCAAGCTGATGATGCAGAAGGCCGCCAGCATGTACGACGCGGGCGACGACTGGGGCGCCGCCGAGCCGGCCAACATGAGCAAGTACGCCGCCGCCGAGGCGTGCGTGAAGATCGTCGACCAGGCCGTGCAGTCGATGGGCGGCAACGGTCTGTCGAGCGAGTACGGGATCGCTCCGCTGCTCAACCTCTGCCGCGTCGCCCGGGTGGCACCGGTGAGCCGCGAGATGGTGCTCAACTTCGTGGCGCAGACCAGCCTCGGCCTGCCCAAGTCCTACTGATGTCTCTGGTCGCACTGATGGCAAGGTGTCACCCATGACAACCCTGGTCACGTGCGAGTCCTCGGCCGGCGTCGCGACGATCACGCTCGACTCGCCGTCGAACCGCAACGCGCTCTCGGCCGATCTCGTCGCGCAGTTGCTCGAGCACCTCGCCACGGCCGGGAATGACCCCGCGGTGCGATCGGTCGTGCTCACGCACACCGGCGGCACGTTCTGCGCCGGTGCCGATCTCGCCGGGGCGCTGGGTTCGGGCATGTCGCCGGAGGAGGCGTCGGCGGCCGGGGCGAAAGCCATGGTCTCGGTGATGCGGACGATCCTGGAGCTGCCGCGGCCGGTGGTGGCGCGGGTCGACGGGCACGTCCGGGCCGGTGGCATCGGGCTACTCGGTGCCTGCGACATCGCCGTCGCAGGGCCGTCGAGCACCTTCGCGCTGACCGAGGCACGCCTCGGCCTGGCGCCGTCGGTGATCTCGTTGACGCTGCTGTCGCGGATGACCTCGCGGTCGGTCGGACGCTACTTCGTCACCGGCGAGCGCTTCGGCGCCGCGGAGGCCGAGTCGATGGGGTTGATCACCGTCGCCGCGGCCGACGCCGACGCGCTGGCCTGGACCACCGGCGGCATCCTGGAAGCGATCGGCAAGGGCTCCCCGCAGGGATTGCGGGAGTCGAAAAAGGTCGCCACCGCACAGATCCGGGCCGAGTTCGAGCGGTTCGCCGCGGATCGGACCCGGGAGTCGGCGGCACTGTTCGCCTCTGACGAGGCCCGTGAGGGCATGACCGCGTTCCTGGAGAAGCGCCCGCCGCGATGGGCTGTCACCGAACCGGCGGCGACGTGATGTTCCGGGACTCCGGGCGACCGCCCACGCCGACCCGCACGCCGCAGCAGGACCGGTCGCGCGCAACGAGAGAACGGCTGATCTCGGCGACGATCGACGTGCTGGCCACCGAGGGGTGGTCGGCGTCGACGGTGTCGGTGGTGGCCGAGCGGGCGGGGGTGTCCCGCGGTGCGGCACAACATCACTTCCCGACCCGCGAGAGCCTGATCACGGCGACGCTGGAGCAGACGTTCGACGAACTCACCGGTCGTGCGTCGGTGATGGACGAGACGCTGCCCGAGGGTCCTGGTCGCGTGGAGGCCGTGGTCTCGCGCGCGGTCGACATCTACACCGGCACCCAGTTCAAGGCGGCGCTACAGGTGTGGAGTGCCGCGGCGTCGGATCCGGGTCTGCGCGATCTGATCCGTCCGCTGGAGCGGAAGTTCGCCCGTGCGGCGCATCGGATGACCGTCCATGCGATCGCCGGCGACACCGACGATCCCGCCGTGCACCGGCTCGTGCAGGCCACCCTCGACATGGCGCGTGGGCTCGGTCTGGCCGACACCCTCTCCGACGACTCCGCCCGTCGCAAACAGGTCGTCGCGACGTGGTCGGAAGTACTTGCCGCA
>NZ_JAEMTF010000225.1 GCF_016462415.1 Williamsia sp.
ACATCGTCGAGTCCGAGGTGAACGGCAAACAGACCATCACCTACGACATCAACCCCAAGGCGAAGTGGAGTACGGGCCGTCCGCTCGATTATCGCGACCTCGTCGCCAACTGGACCTCGCAGAACGGCAAGGACACCGCGTACGAGGCGTCATCGACCGCCGGCTACGACCGGATCGAGTCGGTCGTGCGAGGTACCACCGATCAGCAGGCGATCGTCACCTTCTCCAAGAAGTACGGTGACTGGCGTGGCGTCTTCTACCCGCTGCTGCCACGTGAGAACGTCGACACCGCAGACCATTTCAACAAGGCCGCGCTGACGACGTTCCCGGCGACTGCAGGCCCGTTCCGCATCAAGAACATCGCGGCGGGCGGCAAGCGGATCGTTGTCGAGCGCAATCCCGACTGGTGGGGTGAGAACAAATCGGTACTCGACACGATCAGCTACATCCCACTCGATCAATCCGCGGCCATCGGAGCCCTGCAGAGCGGCGAGATCGATCAGATGGAACTTGGAAGCGACGCCGACTCGTTCAAGGTCGCCAAGGGGATCCCGAACGTCGACCTGCGCCAGAGCCTGGGCTACCAGTACCGGCATTTCGACTTCAACGGAGCCGCGGGCCGCATCACGGCCGACAAGGCCGTTCGCCTGGCGCTCATGAAAGCGATCGACCGTGACTTCTTGGCCAACGCGCAACTGGGGCAGATAACCTCGAAGCCCGCAGTGCTCGACAGTCACCTGTTCGTCAACGGGCAGAAGGGCTATCAGGCCAACAACGGTGACATCACCTTCAATCCGGACCAGGCCAAAAAGGAACTCGAGGCCGCAGGGTGGGTGATGGCCGGTGACTTCCGCAAGAAGGACGGCAAGCAACTCGACCTGCACGATGTCATCCCGTCGGGCGCGTCGAATGCGTCGCAGGAGGCTCAGGTCATGCAGCAGAACCTCAAGGCCGTCGGAGCCAACCTGATCATCGACACGGTTCCCAGCGACGACTTCTTCAACAAGTACATCCTGGTGGGCGCGTTCGACGTCACCCATTTCACCTGGGAGGGAACCCCGTTCACGTCCAGCAGCGACGGCATCTATCGGCTGACACCGGGAATCACCCTCCAGAACTACGGGCAGATCGGGTCGCCGCAGATCAATGCCCTCGCCGACACCGCCCTCACCGAGACCGATGATGCCAAGCGGCTCGCCGACTACAACGAACTCGACAAGCAGGTGTGGGCCGAGGGGCACAGCCTCACCCTGTTCCAGCGCCCGTCGACCTATGCGACGAAGAAGAACCTCGCGAACTTCGGTGCTCCGGCGTTCGGGGACCAGGACATGTCGAAGGTCGGGTTCCTGAAGTGAGTAGGGGCTGAGATAAAGGCTGGTCGGGGTTATCCCGCCGGTGTCGCGGCGACCACGGTGGTTGTCGCGGCACTGGCGTTTCCGGTCGTTCCCGAACTGAGTGTGCTCGTGGCGCTCATCGTCGTGGCCGTCTCTGCCTGGAAGCTGGGGCCGGCATGGCTTCTCGGACGGCGTGCTCGCCCGGATGCCGGTGAGTCGGTGTCCGTGCGACGTGTTCGTTTCGAACACCGGATGCGCTCACGCGGATACCTGGAGACCGACAGGAACGGTCGACGGGAATGGTGGCCGGTCTACTTCCACACCGGCCTGCTCGCGATCGCGCCGGATGCCGCAGCCACGATGACCACGCCCCGCGTCGGACGGACGGCGTTCGTCGTCGAGCCGGGTGTCGTCGCGGTGTCCGCCGGACGGGTGACGCGCAAGCAACCTCCGGGCACCCCGTTCGACGCCCCACGCCTCAACGACGCCGATGTGCGCGTGCGAGCAGCGCGATTCGGGTCCCTGCGCCGTCGGGTCGTCATGGACTCGCCCGCGGCCGTGGCCGGCCCGGTGATCGGCGTGCTGTGGGTTCTCGCCTCCGGCGGCGGCGTCGATGATTTCCTCGCGGCCACCCTTCTGGCCGCGGCCACGGCGGTGTGGGCGTCGGCGATCTCCGGCAGCGACCCCAGCTGACCGGGCGACG
>NZ_JAEMTF010000151.1 GCF_016462415.1 Williamsia sp.
ACATCGACAAGGGCCGGGTCCACACCATCGCCAAGAAGTGGGAAGAGTGCCACTCGGCGTTGACCGACACCGCGAAGTCCGCAGGCGACGCCGGCGGAGACTGGGCACCCGCGGTCCGGGCTGCGGTGCAGGAGTTCGCCGATGCGTGGCGGGCCGATCTCACGCAACTCGCCGCCGAGGCCGACACCACGCAACGGCTCCTGGGACTGAGCGCGCAGAGTTACGCCATCACCGACGAAGAGGCCGCGGAGCGGATGAAAGAGGTCCAGCGCTCGGTGGGCGCACCATCGTGAGCGTCGTGCGCGTCTGATCCGTTCGTGGTCGGACCCGGTTCATTCAGTCGAAGTCGAACATGTCGTCCACGGCTGAATGGAACCAGGCCCGGAAGTCGGGGAACGATCTCTTGTCTCGTTCTCCCATCCTTCCGACGCGTAGTCATGGACGATGACGATGGTGCCGGGCGGTCGATCGAGGTCCCAGCAGGCGGTGTCGTCGTTGTCACCACGAAACGCGAACGGCACCACCGTTCGTGACGGATATCTGTCTCGCATGCCTGCGTTTCTCTGCACCAGGAAATCGCCCACCCCGATGTACCACGGGTCGATGTCGACAGTGCCGAGGCCGAGCCCCACGACTTTTAGGAAGTCTCTCGGGTACTCGAACCCATCGGGTAGTTGTTCAGAACTGAGCAGTTCATCAGCGCACACTGATCACAATATCCCGGAGAGAACCGTCGGCGACATCTATCGGCTCCCTCTCGTCGTGCAGCAGCACGACGAGCGAACGTGAAGCGGCGGCATCACCCACCACTACGCCACGAGGCTCAGCCATCTCCGACCCGACGTGAACGAGCAACTCCTGAAAACGCTCCAACTTGGCGTCGCGGTCACTCTCTTTTCGGAGGAGAGCCGAGCAGTTCCATACCGACAGCACCACACCCCGGACCTGCGGGTCGAACTTTGCGACCTCGGAGAGACATTCCTCTAGTGCGCTGGAATTGTTTCCGTAGTACCAGGGAAACTGCAGGGCTGCCGACATCTCTCGGTGGAGCTCCGCGTATGTCTCGCAGTACTGCGCCCTGATGTGAAAGACGCGAAATCCCTGGTCTTCGTAGCCGAGTTCGATCGCGCCGAGTCGGTGCAGGCTGAGGCCGAGATGTACCTCGATGATCAACGGTGTGGGTGTCGATCTCGGAGTCATGTGGCTGCCATCAGGTACGAGTGATGGTGTCGAGCATCGTCTGGACGGTGTCTGCAGCAACGGTGAAGTCGGCTCTATCGACGCCCGCGAGAATCATCTCGCTTTCCTCGGCGATGATCGCATCGCCTCGCGCGACCAGGTCAATGCCCGTGGCGGTCAGGCGGACGTTGTTCTCGCGGCGGGACGTGGTCGAGACCTCGACCGTGAGATGGCCCTCGTTCGTCGCGGATTCGATCTGCCGACTCACGGTCGCCGACGTGGTACCGAGCATGTCTGCCACATCTCGCTGATTGAAACCATTTCCGCGGACCTGGACCGCGCTCAGCACGCGGTAGTGCATCGAACCGATGCCGAGTTCTGCGCGAAGTCGGCGAGCGACAACGCGTTCCATGAGCGAGACCAACTTCTGGGTCGCGAACCAGAAGGAGCCGAACTCCGGGGCTTCGTCTGTCACGCACGGACCGTAACAAACCGACAGTCACGATAGCAATCGTTGCAGTCGTAACCGTTACGTGCGTAATCTTCGTGTCATGTCCCACCGATCGAGAGGAACCACATGAACCAGCCATCCCCCCAGACCCGGCCGTGGGCGGCACTCTGGACCCTGATGATCGGGTTCTTCATGATCCTGGTCGACTCCACGATCATGTCCGTCGCGACGCCTGCCATCATGAGAGACCTGCGGATCGACCTGAGTTCTGCGGTGTGGGTCACGAGCGCGTATTTGCTGGCTTACGCTGTGCCACTGCTCATCAGCGGACGCCTGGGTGACCGCTTCGGCACCAAGAATGTGTATCTCGCCGGACTCGGCGTCTTCACGCTCGCGTCGTTCGCATGCGGGCTCGCAGGCGACTTCACCAGCCTGGTCGCCGCACGAGTCGTGCAAGGACTGGGCGCGGCCCTCATCGCACCACAGACAATGGCCGTCATCACCCGGATCTTCCCTGCAGACAACCGCGGCCCCGCTTTGGCTATGTGGGGAACGATCGGCGGACTCGGCGGACTCGTGGGGCCTCAGCTGGGTGGACTGATCGTGGGCACGACGAGTTGGTCCTGGATTTTCTTCATCAACATCCCGATCGGCGTCATCGGCTTCGTCCTTGCACTCAAACATGTACCGCGACTGCCGGCGTCGTCACATCGCCTCGATGTCCTGGGCGTCGTACTCAGCGGCGCGGGGATGTTCTGCCTGGTCTTCGGCGTGCAGGAGGGAGACCGGTACAACTGGGGAACCATCACAAACTGGCTCAGTGTCCCGCTGCTCATCGGAGCGGGACTGGCCCTCCTGGCTGCGTTCGTCCTGTGGCAGGCCCGGAACAAATCTGAGCCTCTGATCCCCCTTCAGCTGTTCACACATCGCGACTTCAGCCTGGCCGGCATCGCGATGGCCACCATGGGGTTCGCCATCACGTGCATCGCACTCCCGCTCATGCTCTACGCCCAGAACGCGCGGGGCTTCAGCCCCACCGAGTCAGCCCTGCTGCTTCTTCCTCTTGCCCTCGTCATGGCCGTGGCTGCACCAGTCGTCGGTAGGCTCATCGGAAGGTTCTCAGCACGCACCCTGGCCACCGCCGGCTTCACATGCACACTCGGGTCGCTGTTCTGGCTCGGCGCGATTCTCCGGCCGGACACTCCCATCTGGCAGCTGGAGATCCCCATTGCGCTCATCGGTCTCGGCAACGCCTTCATCGGTTCACCGTTGTCCACCACCGCAGTCCGGAGCCTCCCTCTCGCACTCGCCGGTGCCGGATCGGGAGCATTCAACGCGATCCGCCAACTCGGAGCCGTTCTGGGAGCCGCCTCCATCGCCACACTGATGACTGCGCGGCTAAACGCGGAGATGCCCGGTGCAGCAACCGAAATGAACGAGGCGTATGAATATGCAGCCGCGATGGGACAATCGCTGTTCCTCGCGGCAGCGGTACTGATCCTAGGACTGAGTGCGTCGATGTTCTTCACGACCGGGACCCCGAAAGCCGCTACAGCAAGTGAGTCCCTCATCACAGGGGCCGACAGGGTGGCGTAAGGAACTACCGGCCAACAATGATCTCGACACTGCTCGAGCACAGCGCACACTTCGAGTGTCGATGCCGATTCACCACTTCAGTCCGCGTAGGACGGTCAGCACCTGCGGTATGCCTTGATCGCAGCCCGTCACGCTGCCATCGAGGCTTTCCAGGGTGTATCGAAGGAACTGCGCCGCGGGCGCGTCCTGCGTTCTGACCAGTGCGTTGCACCCGCCCACCACCGACCCGAACGAGACGTACCCCGTGCCAACCGAACCCACGGGGAACGTCGATGTCGCGGTCTGACTGATCAGTTCCGGATCGGGCGCCGTGAACACCGACATCTCCAGGTGACGACCGGGGCCACCCAGGCTCCAGTCGCAACCCGGTGAACCGTCCTTGTCGACCGGCTCAGGCTGCTTGCCCACCGGCGGCTGCTGCAGCGCGCGAAGGTCGGTGTCGGAGAGCAACCCGCAGAATGCTGCGGGGGTCAGGTCAGCACCGGACGGTGAGGGTTTCTCAGCCGAGGGTCGCAACGACTCCGGGGCCGACGCGTCGTCAGTCAAACCAGTCCCGCATCCGGCCACCCCGGCGATCATCACCACCGCGAGGAGCGGCGTTCGGAGCCAACCCGCACGACCCTGCTGGCCCGCGATTCTGCGTCCGCTATCGGCCATGATGCTCCTCGTCCGCGGCCCGTACAGACAATCCGGACGAGGGCGAGAACGCCGCGGCCGAATCGATGGGGATGTTCACCGATTCACCCTTCTTCACCGACTTCTGGTTACCGATCACCGCCATGGCGGCGATGATCTTGCCGTCGACCACCCTCGACTCCGAGTTCCATTCGCGCAGTTGCTCGATCATCGACAGCACCGTGTTGGGGTGCATTCCCCACAATCGATACGGCAGCCCGGTTTTCGACATCCTCCCGTTCGGCTTGCGCCGCTTGAGGATCACCATGTCGTCTGATCGGTAACCCCACTGCATCGACGCCGAGTCGTCGTCGACCGAGAACGCGAATCGCGGCGGGACGTCGATCCGGGTCTGACTGATCAGCAGGTCTCCGCGCGACACCACCCTGACGACGAGGAGAAGTGCTCCCGCCACCAGCAGGATCGAACCGACCACGAGGTAGCCCGTGGAAACGGGGTCGCCGGCAAGCGCTCGCTCGACCAGAAACGCCCCGTACCCGAGGGATGGGACGAGTAGGGAGATTCGCGCATCACGCAACGGCGGTTGATTGCGCACCCGCGCCTTCTCCTTCTCCGCCTCGACACGCAGGGACGGCCCCAGACACCCCGGTACAGCGAGCGCCAACATGTAGACACCGATGGCGCACGGAAGCCACGCATGGTCGCGGCCCGCGACATAGGCGATGAGAACACCGAACGGGATCAAGACCCAACCCATGACCTTGCCGACCAGCCCGTACTCGACGTGCCGGGTCCACCGAAACGTCACCGAGTCGTTGTTCGCCATCCGTGTCATCCCTTCCTGTCTCGGCGCAGCTGTCGGTCGTCGGCGCGCATCGCCACAACGATCACCCCCAGCGGTCCTGGTTGCCGAGCGGGTATCCGCGGCCGTGTTCGTGCCCACGATATTCGGACAGGTGACCAGCTTCGCCCGGTGGTCCGACACATCGGTTGGATGCGTGACATCAGTGCCGGTTCGCTCCCGATGAGTTGTCGGTGGCGTCGCATACCGTCGGGGCCAGCATGAGGAGACAGCGATGACGACACCACCACGTAAGCGGAGCGGACGTACGGTCCGCAAAAACCCCGGCGTGGCGAGTCGGGCAACGCCGGCGCGAAAACGAATCCCGATCGTCCGCCCGAAAGTTCCGCGTCCCCCGTCGGAGCGCGATCCCGACGCGCCCGTGCACATCGCGGTCGCGTCGCCGTGGGAAGACCTGGTGCGGCGCGACGACTCCGACCGCATCGAGCGGGTGCGCTGGAACTTTCCCGACGGCGTGAACAGCGGTGACACCGTCGTCACGATCGTCGATGCGCGTGAGTGGACCGTGACCGCGGTGTCCGTTCGATGGGTTCCCGCCGACGGCGTGCCGACCTTGCACCGGGTGTACCCCCACATCTGGGACGGCATCTCCATGACCGCGCTCGAGGCTCGCCTGGGGATGACGTTGCCGCACGAGCCGACCACCCTGGAGCCCACCATGGCGCAGCGCCTTCAGTCGGCCGTCGACGACGAGATTGGCCGTCCGACCCGGTGGTATCAGCTGCCGAATCGCTGCGACGACGCCGATCTCGACCGCATCGCCGACACGACCTCCCTGTGGGGGTGCAATGCCTGCGGGCGCGACCGCGACGCGGAGTTCACACCGCGATTTCAGCGACACGTGCTGACGTCAGGAGACGAATGGCCAGACGCGGTCGGCGTATGCCCCTCGTGTCACGACATCCTGCACCAGCCGTCCGGCCCGACGTTCGACGAGCTGATGTACAGCAATCGACCCTCGTGCCCGGCCTGCGAGGCGCATCAGACGCTCATCCTCATGATGGGTATGCCGCCCGGACCGCCGCCTCGCGGGACCGTGCTCGGGGGATGCGTCCTCACCGGTCCGAGCTTTCCGCAGTTCGTCTGCGGTGCGTGCAAACACGAATGGTGAGAGCACTACTCGTCAATGGTCGATGAACCGTCAACCGTTTGTCGTGAGTGAGTCAACGAGTGCCGGCAGTGCGACCGCGGCCGTCGACCGGATGGTGATGTCGCAAGCGTCCGACAGATCGGTCTCATCCGGGTTGATCTCGACAATCGTCGCGCCGGCCCCTCGAGCAATGTGCGGCAGTCCCGCGGCGGGGTAGACGACACCCGAGGTCCCGACCAGGATGAACACGTCGCACGCCTCCGCTCGGATCGTCGCCTCTGCGAATGCGTTCTTCGGCAGCATCTCCCCGAACCACACGACGCCGGGTCGCACCAGACCGCCGCACTCACATCCGGGCGGTGATAGACGATCACTCTCGGGATCGGTTACCTCCGCATCGTGTTCTCGACCGCACGTGTCGCAACGGCAGGCAAACAGACTGCCGTGCACATGCACCACGTCGGAGCTTTCGGCCCGCTCGTGCAGATCGTCGACATTCTGAGTGACCACCCGTACGTCCGCAGACTGCGCCCAGGTGGCAAGCGCCCGATGCCCGGCGTTGGGTTCGACGGCCGTGAGCATCGCGCGGCGTCGCTGATACCAGGCCCACACCAACGCGGGGTTCTCCTGCCAGGCCTCCGGAGTCGCCAGGGTCATCGGGTCGTACTTCGCCCACAAACCCGTCTGCACATCCCGGAACGTCGGCACACCACTCTCGGCCGACATGCCAGCGCCCGTCAGGACTGTGATGCTCGATGCATCGCCTAGGACGGACAGCGCAGCAGCGATCGCGGTCGAGGTGGTCATGGCCTCAATCTCTCACTCGACTTCGTGCCGCGTCGAGACGTTCCGCGAAATCGACGCCCCACTCGATGCTGATCCGCTCATCCATCGAGCGCACCTGACGACGGCAGGGCGCTCCAGAAACGCACGCCGGATAGATCGACTCGTCGTCGCGGACAACCACGGCACCGACATCGAGGAACTCGTCATCCGACGGAATGATCACGACCGGCTCTCGAGACGGCGGCGAAACTCGGCGAGCTCGACTTCTTCGGAGCGCGCCGCGTCCAGCACATCCTCGACCACTACGACACCGCTGTCACGGTTGATCCGAACGTCGAACAGGTTGAACTCGAAACGTTCCTCACCCGGAGTCGCCCGGTGCACGGCATTCACCAACAAGTGCGTCGTCGGCTCGTCCACCTCCGTCTCGATGAACTCGTCGACGACTGAACTGACCGGCGCCATCCGACCGCGTCTGACCTGTTCGCCCAAGACACGTTCGAGGCGTGCCGAAGTCGGCAATCCGTCGCCGGGGTGACGCTCATCCATCCACTTCCCTCCGCTCGACAGCCATCTGTTGCGATACTCGATGGTGCTCGACAGTGTGTAGTCCTCGTTCCCGTATTCCACACCGCAACAGGGGCACAGTTCGTACGTCGGCGCGAGACCGGTGGCACCCCACGGTGGATGCACCGGTTCATATCCGCACACCCGGCAGTAGCGCCAGTCCCCCTCAACCATCCGCACGATGCTTCAACGGGTCGATCCAACAGCGGACCATCAGCTTTGACCTCGATGTCGGTAGGCGCGCAGTTCGCTTTGTTCACTCACCTCGACCGACCTCCCTCGAATCAGCTCAGCGATCAACGAACGCTCGTCATGCTC
>NZ_JAEMTF010000058.1:0-21083 GCF_016462415.1 Williamsia sp.
ATGGTACTGCACCCTAATCAGTGTGGGAGAGTAGGACACCGCCGAACACAACTTAGAAAATGCCCCCTGACCTCGGTCAGGGGGCATTTTCCATGTCCGGCCTTCGTCTGCTCTCAGCTCAGGTGATGCACGTCTTGCATCCCGTACACCGGCGTCGGCAGTCCCTCGTAGCGCGCCTTGATCTGCAGCGCGAGGTACAGCGAGTAGTGGCGCGACTGGTGCAGGTTGCCACCGTGGAACCACAAATGATCCTGGTGCGTCGGCTTCCACATGTTGCGTTGTTCCCCCTCCCAGGGCCCCGGATCCTTGGTCGTCGCCGAACCCAGGCCCCAACACTTCCCGACCTTGTCGGCGGTCTCCTGGTCGATGAGGTCGGCGACCCAGCCGTTCATGGACCCGTACCCGGTGGCGTAGACGACGACATGGGCCGGCAATTCGGTCCCGTCGGACAAGACCACGGAGTCCTTGGTCAAACGCTCGACCTGACCGCCGACGAGCTTGATCTTCCCGTCCGCGACTAGCTCGGACGCACCGACATCGATGTAGTACCCGGAACCGCGGCGCAGGTACTTCATGAACAGCCCCGATCCGTCGTCTCCGAAGTCGTGCTGGAAGCCGGCCGCCTCGAGACGGTCGTAGAAGTCCTTGTCCTGTTCGGCGATCTGCTGGTACACGGGGATCTGGAACTCGTGCATGATCCGATACGGCAACGAGGCGAACGTCAGGTCCGCCTTCTGGGTGGTCATACCCGACTTCACCGCTCGTTCGGAGTAGAGGTCGCCCAGAGCGATCTCGCACAGCGAGTCCGATTTCACGATGTGGGTCGAGGAGCGCTGAAGCATGGTGACGTCGACGCCGGTCTCGTAGAGCGCCTTGCAGATGTCGTGGGCAGAGTTGTTCGATCCGACGACGACGACCTTCTTGCCGACGAAGTCGTCGGGGCCGGGGTGTTGGCTCGAATGGTGCTGTTCGCCCTCGAACTCATCCATCCCGGGGAACTGTGGGACGTTGGCCTTGCCCGACATGCCGGTCGCCATCACGAGATGTTCCGGATGCAGCTCGACCTTCTCACCGTCACGATCCACGACGACTGTCCAGGTGCCGGTGTCGTCGTCGTAGTGAGCCGATTCCGCGGTGGTCGAGGTCCAGTACGGCACCTCCATCACCTTGGTGTACATCTCGAGCCAGTCCGCGATCTTGTCCTTGGGGGCGAACACCGGCCAGTTCTCCGGGAACGGCAGATAGGGGAGGTGGTCGTACCAGACCGGGTCGTGCAGACACAGCGACTTGTATCGGCCCCGCCATTGGTCACCGGGACGCTGCGCACGGTCGACCACCAGTGCAGGGACGCCGAGCTGGCGCAGTCGTGCGCCCATCACGATCCCGCCCTGCCCGCCGCCGACGATCAGCACGTACGGCTGGATCCCGTAGCCGAGTTCCTTCTCCTCGGCGGCCCGCTGCTCGGCCCACGTCTGGGCATCGGCGTTCGATCCGTGCACCGCACCCTGGATGCGGGTCGCTCCCTGCCGCTCCTCGTGTCCTTTGAGCTCCTGCATCGTGGTCAGCAACGTCCATCCGAGATCCGGCGCGCCGTCCGGGTCGACCCGTAGCCGCAGATGTCCCTTGCCGCGGCTCGCCGACGTCTCGAAGGCGATCCACGCCGAGATCACACCGTCGGCGTACTCGGGCACCTCGGTGGTGTGGAAGCCTGACGGGTCCGTCGTCATCAGGCAGTCGGTCAGCATGTCGGAGATGCCGTCGCGGCCCTCCACGGTGGTGAGGTTCCAGGTGAAGGTCACCAGATCACGCCAGAAGCTGTCGGTGGCGAACATACCGGCCACCCGTTCGATGTCGCGGGTCGACAACGCGGTCTCGAATGCGCCGAGCCAGTCGTCGACGCGCACCTGCGGATCCACCGCCACGGCCGATCCCGACTGCTGCGCAGTCTGCGGTTCGATGGTCTGGGTCATCATCACTCCTTCGTGGACACGGTCGGCCACACAAACCGACCTGTGACCCACAGCACAGCCCCAGGATGCGCGGCGAACAAGAGTTGCAGCGCGTTGCATCGCCGGCATGACGGCGGTTCGATTGCGACCTGCATGTGACCCGGAGCACACTGGACCCACGATGACATCGCCCGCAGCTCCCGAACCCGCAGTGCTACCCGGCGACGACCCGCGCAAGTACGCCGAGATACTGACCGCGGTCTACGACGCGACGATGGCCGGCGACAGGTCCCCTGCACGACCGCGCACCGTGATCGGAGAATCCTGGGACCGGCTCATGTCGCAGGGCATCAGCCCTGACCAACAACCCGACACCGGTACGGGTATGACACCCGGCGACCTCGAGATGCACCGGCACGAATCCGGGCTGAGCGATGTCATGGATGACCTCGCCCGTGGACTCGACACCGTCATCACCGACGGCGACAACATCCTGGTGGTCGCCGACCGCAGCGGGCGCGTGCTGTGGCGTAGCGGGTCGACGCAGGTGCTGAGCAAGGCCGACCGCCTCGGGTTCGTCGAAGGCGCCAACTGGGCGGAGAACTCCGTCGGGACGAACGCCATCGGCACCGCACTGGTGTCGCGGAAGGCTGTGCAGATCTTTTCGGCCGAGCACTACGTGCGCAGCCACCATCCCTGGACGTGCGCTGGAGCACCCATCCATGATCCACGCACCGGGGACGTCATCGGCGCCGTGGACGTGAGCGGGCCGGCGGCGACCATCCATCCGACCACTGTCGCGTTGGTCGACGTGGTCGCCAAACTGGCGGAATCGCATCTGCGCGAGCTGCACCGGCGCACCCTGGACCGCCTGCGCTCGGTGGCCGCACCGATGTTGGCGCGGATGACCGGACCGGCGATGGCGGTCGACGGCCACGGGTGGGTGGCCGCGGTCGACTCGCTGGCCCCGCACACCCGTGTGCTGCTGCCCGACGCTCCGTCGTCCGGGCGGATCTGGGTGCCGGCACTCGGTGCGTGCGATCTCGAGCCCCTCCCCGGCGGATGGCTGGTCCGGGTCTTCGACGACGCATCCGACGAGCAGGGCCGCGTTACCACGCAGATCGGCGTCGACCTGCGCGATCCGATGCGACCCATGCTGCAGGTGGCGGGCCGCGCCGGTGCCTGGTCGCACGAGCCGACACCGCGCCATGCGGAGATCCTTTACCTGCTCGCCACGCACCGGTCCGGTCTGACGGCGCCACAGATGGCCGAATCGTTGTTCGGCGACGACGGCAAGGCCATCACCGTTCGCGCAGAGATGTCACGCCTCCGTCGCCAGCTCGCCGGAATCGTCCTGGGCAACCCCTACCGCTTCCCGGAGGAGGCCCAGGTCGACCTGGCGGTCCCGCTCGACCGCGCCCGGCTGCTCCCGCAGTCCACCGCGCCGGCCATCCGTCGGGCCCGCATCGTCTGACCCGCGCGACCCGTCCCGCGCCGACTCGTGCGTGCCCGCACGATTCGGCCGGTCGGACGACGCCCCGATATGCTGAGCCGACAAACTTCACAGCGTGGATCCGGCTTGCGGATCGTCGAGACCAGAGGACCGCCATGACCGATCGGGACAACCGACCACCCCGTGCACGAAACAGTTCCGACGATCGTGGACAGAGCCGAGGCGCAGCGTCCGATCGGCGCGGCCGCCCCGACCGCGACCGGGATCCGCGCGCAAACCGCGATGCACGTCCCTCACGTGACCGCGACGGACGACCGCCCCGCGATCGGGACCGCGACCAGCGCCGCGGTGGATCCGTGAACCGTCCGCCCGAGCCGCCGCTGCCCGAGAACGTCGTCCCGCAGGATCTCGACCCGGCCGTCCGCCGGGATCTGCTGACCTTGGATCGCACCAACGCCGACACCGTGGCCCGCCACCTGATCATGACCTCCCAGCTGCTCGAGGAGGATCCGGTCCTCGCCCTCGAGCACGCCCGGGCCGCGCGTCAACGCGCCGGCCGCATCGCCGTCGTGCGCGAGACGGCGGGCATCGCCGCCTACAACGCTCAGGAATGGACCGAGGCGTTGTCGGAGCTGCGCGCCGCGCGCCGCATGTCCGGTGGCACCAGCCTGTTGCCGCTGATCGCCGATTGTGAACGCGGACTGGGTCGTCCAGACCGCGCCATCGACGTCGCGCGCAGCGACGAGGGGCGCAGCCTCACCGGCGACGAGGCCATCGAGATGAAGATCGTCGAGTCCGGGGCGCGGATCGACCTCGGCGAGTTCGACAAGGCGGTCGTCACGTTGCAGTCCGCCGGTCTCGACCCCGCGCAGAGCGGAACCGGCCCCGCCCGGCTGTTCTACGCATACGGCACCGCCCTGCAGGCGGCCGGTCGGGACGACGACGCGATCACCTGGTTCATGAACGCCGCCGCGGCCGACCTCGACGACGTGACCGACGCCGAACTGCGATTGACCGAGCTCACCGACCCCGAGCGCTTCGCCGCGGAGATGGCCCAGGAGGAGGCCGAGTTCGCCGAGGTCGCGGCGTCCCCCGAACCGGAACCGAGTCCAGAACCCGTCTCGCCGCCGACACCGGAGACCACGCCCGAGCCCGAGCCGACTCCAGAGCCGGAACCGACGCCGGAGCCCGAGCCCGAGCCGGAACCGACGCCGGAACCGGTGTCCGAGCCCGATCCGACCGCAATCGAGGACACGGTTGCCGCCCCTGTGGTCGCGCCCGAGCCCGAACCCGTCACCGAGACGAATGACACCGCGCCGCAGACGCCGGCCCCAACCGACGAGGACACCGTGAGCGACGCAGCACCCCGGACCGACGGACTGGCCGACGGCTACGACGCCCTGCTGTTCGATCTCGACGGCACGCTGTTCGCCGGTAGCCGCCCGATCGACGGGGCGACCGAGGCGCTGAGTGCGGCCACCCAGCCGATCTACTTCGTCACCAACAACGCCAGCCGCCGCGCACCGGAGGTCGCCGACCATCTCACCGACCTCGGCTTCGACGCCGACGCCGACCAGGTGGTCACCAGCGCACAGACCGCCGCCCGGTTGCTCGCCGAACACCTCGAGCCCGGCTCGCGGGCACTGGTCATCGGCACCGACGGTCTCGCGCAGGAGATCCGGGAGGTGGGGATCGGTGTCACCCGCAGCGCCGACGACCGCCCCGCCGCGGTGGTGCAGGGACATTCGACCGAGACCGGGTGGGCGCAGCTGTCCGAGGCCGTTCTGGCCATCAACGCCGGCGCCCTGTGGATCGCCTGCAACATCGACCCGACGTTGCCGTCCGAGCGCGGATTCATGCTGGGCAACGGATCCATGGTCGCCGCCGTCGCCAACGCGACGGGAAAGACCCCGTTGGTCGCGGGCAAGCCCGCCGCCCCGCTCATGCAGGACGCGCTCGACCGTAGCGGCGCCTCGCATCCGCTGGTGGTCGGCGACCGTCTCGACACCGACATCGCCGGCGCCAACACCATCGGCGCCGACAGCCTGCTCGTGCTCACCGGTGTCGCGACCGTGGCCGACGCGATGTGCGCCGCCCCCGATCACCGCCCGACCCACATCGCACCCGACCTGGCCGCGCTGGGTGCCCCATTGTCGGCCAGCGCGATCGCGTCGGCCCCCGGCTGGACGGTCGACGTGTCCGCGTCGCCGGTCACGGTCGGTTCCGCCGAGGGCGCCGACGCCGATTCCCTGCTGCCCGCACTGCTGCACGCCGCGTGGGAGTCCGAGGACCTCGGCGACCGCGAACCCGGCGACATCGCGTTCACCGCGACCGACGACACCGCCGCCGCGGCACTGCGTCGGTACGGACTGGACTCCGATACCGTTGGGTCTCGATGAACCAACCGATCCCGGGCCCGCGGCCCGGACCGCCGACTCCGTCCGCGGTCGCCGAGCGCGCCGCCATCGATCCGGCGCAGATCCAGCGGGACGTGCGCGAGTACACCGCGCAGGTCGACGAGGTGCGTCGTGCCGCGCAGGACCGGCACGACCTCGGCGGCGACACCGATCCGGGTGTCGACCTGACGACCCTGGACGCACAGGCCGACCTCCTCGAGCGCGCGCACGACGTGCTCACCGCCACCCTGGAGCAGCTCGACCGTGTGTGAGCGGTAGTGGCACCCCGGGCCCGTCTCGACGCCGAGCTCGTCCGCCGCGGTCTGGCGCGCTCGCGTGAGCAGGCCCGTGATCTGATCACCGACGGACAGGTCACGGTCAACGGCGTGCGGGCCTCCAAGCCCGCCACCAACGTCTCGCGCGACACCCCGATCCTGTTGACCGACAACGATACCGAGAAGTGGGCGTCGCGCGGTGCGCACAAGATCATCGGTGCGCTCGACGCGTTCGCCCCCGACGCCTCGGGAGCCGGCGGTGTGCGCGTCGAGGGACGACGGTGCCTCGACGCCGGGGCGTCCACCGGAGGCTTCACCGACGTGTTGTTGCGCCGTGGTGCGTCCCGCGTGGTGGCCGCCGACGTCGGCTACGGCCAACTCGTGTGGCGGTTGCAGTCCGATGACCGTGTCGACGTCCGCGACCGCGTCAACGTCCGCCATCTCACCGCCGACGACATCGGTGGTCCGGTCGAGCTGATCGTGGCCGACCTGTCCTTCATCTCACTGCGACTGGTCCTGCCCGCCTTCGCGCGGTGCATCGCCCCCGGCGGAGATCTGCTGCCGATGGTGAAACCCCAGTTCGAGGTGGGTAAGGAACGTGTCGGCACCGGCGGTGTCGTCCGTGACCCGGCGCTGCGGGCGGGGGCGGTCAGCGCGGTGGCGGCCCGTGCGCAGGCGCTGGGACTGCGCACGATGGGCGTGGTGGCCAGCCCACTGCCGGGTCCGTCGGGAAATGTTGAATACTTCTTGTGGCTGCGTAATGAGGGAACCGTTCCGGTGGTTCCCGACGTAGAAGCAGAGGACACCCTGCTCGGCGGTGTCCCGGACGAGCACGCCGACCGCAGCAGTGAGCTCGACGACGCCACACTGGCTGCGATCACGACAGCAATCGAGAAGGGGCCTCAATGAGCTGCGCGGGTGCACAGTGACACAGGACCGTGAGTTCCTGGTTGTCGCCCACACGGGACGCGAGATCGTCACCGACACCCTGGCCTCGATCGCCCGACACTGCGGCGACGCCGGGATCGGCCTGCGCATCGTCGACCACGACATGCGCGGGGCCCACATCGGATCCGGATCCGGCACGCCCAACATCCATCCCGTCGACCCGGCCGAGCTGCGCAGCATGGGCGCCGACGTCGCGATCACCTCCGGCGACGAGGAATCCGCGGCCGGCTGCGAGGTCGTGATCGTCCTGGGCGGCGACGGGACGTTCCTGCGGGCCGCCGAGCTCGCCTATCCGACCGCCGTTCCGGTGCTCGGGATCAACCTGGGCCGCATCGGGTTCCTGGCCGAGGCCGAGGCCGAGCGGGTCGACGCCGTGATGGAACAGCTCATCTCGGGCGACTACCGCGTCGAGGACCGCATGACCCTCGACATCGTGATCACCCACGACGGCACCGTGCTCGACCGCAGCTGGGCGCTCAACGAGGCCAGCATCCAGAACCCCCGCAGTCAGGGCGTCCTCGAGATGGTGGCCGAGGTCGACGGGCGACCGGTCGCGGCGTTCGGCGCCGACGGCATGCTCATCTCGACCCCCACCGGCTCGACCGCCTACGCGTTCTCGGCGGGCGGTCCGGTGATGTGGCCCGACCTCGAGGCGATCCTCGTCGTCCCCTCCAACGCGCACGCCTTGTTCACCCGCCCCCTGGTGACAAGTCCGAATTCCGTCATCGCCATCGAGGTGGAACGGTCGGGGCAGCATGCCATAGTCGCGTGCGACGGACGTCGGACGCTGCAGGTGCCTGCGGGGGCTCGCGTCGAGGCGGTCCGTGGAAAGCAACCGGTGCGGTGGGTCCGGATCGATTCCGATCCGTTCGCCGACCGGTTGGTGACGAAATTCGATCTTCCCGTCACCGGGTGGCGGGGTAGGCAGGTGTGACGTGCTCGAAGAGATAGCGATCAGCGGGCTCGGTGTCATCGAGGACGCCGCTGCGGAGTTCCACGACGGCTTCACCGTGCTGACCGGGGAGACCGGTGCGGGCAAGACGATGGTCGTCACCAGCCTGCACCTGCTGTCGGGGGTGCGTGGCGACGGCGACCGGGTGCGTGCGGGGACCGACCGCGCCATGGTCGAGGGACGTTTCCGACTCGACCCGTCCGACACCCAGGTGGCCGAGATCCTCGATTCCGCCGGTGCGCAACGCGACGACGACGACACGGTCATCGCCGCACGCTCGGTCGGCTCCGACGGCCGCTCACGCGCACACCTCGGTGGCCGCTCGGTGCCGGTCGGTGTTCTCGGACAGTTCACCACCAGCCTTCTCACCATCCACGGCCAGAACGACCAACTGCGGCTGCTCAAACCCGAACACCAGCGCGATGCCCTCGACCGGTTCGGCGGCAAGCCCGTCGCGAAGGCGTTCGCCGAGTACAGCCGCGCACGCGAGGCGTGGACCCAGGCCGTCGACCAGCTCGAGCTGCGCCGCGCGAACTCGCGGCAGTTGGCCCAGGAGGCCGACCGGCTGCGTTACGCGCTCGACGAGATCGGTGCCGTCGACCCGACTCCCGGCGAGGACGCCGAGCTCGCGGCCACGGTCAACCGACTCGGCGATCTCGAGGCGGTCCGTTCGGTCGCCGCAGGCGCGCACGTGGCCCTCACCGGACAGGCCGACATGGCCGACACCGACACCGACGCGGGGTCGGCGCTCGATTCCCTCGGCCAGGTCCGCAACCTGCTGGAGACGACGTCGGAACCCACGCTGCGTGAGCTCCGCCCGCGGGTCGAGGAGGCGCTGTCCCTCGTCGGCGACATCGGCGAGGAACTCGGATCGTTCCTCAACGGTCTGCCCGCCGACGCCTCGGAGCTGGAGAAGGTCCTCGCACGTCAGGCCGAACTGAAGAACCTGATCCGCAAGTACGCCCCCGACATCGACGGCGTCATCGCCTGGCGCGACGACGCGACACGCCGACTCGCCGAGATCGACGACTCCTCGGTGTCGATCGAGGCACTCGAGGTCGCGGCGGCCGAGGCCACCGACGCGCTGGTCACCGCGGCGACCGCGCTCACCGCGGCGCGCACGAAGGCGGCCGGGTCGCTGGCCACGAAGGTGACCAAGGAACTCGCCGGGCTGGCCATGAAGGACGCGAAGCTCGGTGTCGCCGTCGTGCCGGACGAGTCGGGGGAGTCGGACCCGCGCAGCCTGCTCGTCGACGGCGCGCGCTTGCACGCCGGATCCGGCGGGGTCGATCGCGTCGAGTTCACCCTCGCCGCCCACTCGGGTGCGGTACCGCTGGCCATCACCAAGTCGGCGTCCGGCGGTGAGCTGTCGCGCGTGATGCTCGCCCTCGAGGTGGTGTTGGCCGGGCCCGGTGGGGGATCGACCATGGTGTTCGACGAGGTCGACGCCGGTGTCGGTGGTCGGGCCGCGGTCGAGATCGGCAAGCGACTCGCCGCACTGGCCCGCAGCCATCAGGTCATCGTCGTCACGCACCTCCCGCAGGTGGCGGCGTTCGCCGACAACCACCTGCTCATCGGCAAGAGCACGCGGGCGAGTGCGGTCACCAGCTCGGTGACCACCCTCGACCACGACGGCCGGATCGCCGAGTTGGCTCGGATGTTGGCCGGATTGGGCGACTCCGACACCGGTCGCGCGCACGCCGAGGAACTGCTCGCCACCGCGGAGAGCGAGAAGGCGACCGCGTAACTGGTGTTGCTCGTGTGACAAAAGTGGCAAATGTTACGGCGCGCCTCCATGGTGGTCGGCGTTGCCGGAGCAATCATGAGCGGCATGAAGATGCCAGCGTTGCTGTCCCGCACCGACGACACCCTGCCTGGATTCAGCGGAATCGCCAGGGTCGACAAGAACACCACCCGGTTGCTCGAGCGGGTGGGGCACGGGGACATCGTGATCCTCGACGAGCTCGATCTCGACCGGGTCATCGCCGACCGTCTGGTCGAGGCCGACGTCACCGCGGTGATCAACGCGTCGCCGTCGATCTCGGGTCGTTACCCGAATCTCGGCCCTGAGGTGTTGGTCGCGTCGGGCATCACCCTGATCGACGACGCCGGGCCGGAGGTCTTCCGCCGAATCAAGGACGGCGCCAAGATCCGCATCGACGACGGCGAGGTCTACGTCGGCCACAACCGGCTGGCGCGCGGCACCGAGATCGGCGAGCGCGAGGTCGCCTCGATGATGATCGAGGCCAAGTCCGGTCTGGTCGATCACCTGGAGGCCTTCTCCGGCAACACGATCGAGTTCATCCGCAGCGAGTCGCCGCTGCTGATCGACGGTGTCGGTGTGCCCGAGGTCGAGGTCGCGTTGAAGAACCGCCACGTCGTGGTCGTCGCCGACGGGCCCGAGCACGAGATCGACCTGAAGAAGCTCAAGCCGTTCATCAAGGAGTACGCGCCGGTCATGATCGGTGTCGACGGCGGTGCGGACGCGTTGATGCGCGCCGGCTACCGGCCCGACCTGATCGTCGGCGACCCCGAGGGCATCCGCGCAGCGACGCTCAAATGCGGTGCGCAGGTGGTCCTCCCGGCCGACCCGGACGGCCACGCCACCGGACTCGAGCGGATCCAGGACCTCGGTGTCGGTGCGATGACCTTCCCGGCCGCCGGTTCGGCGTCCGACCTCGCGCTGCTGCTCGCCGACTTCCACGGCGCCTCGCTGATCGTCACCGTCGGCACGTCGGCCACCCTCGACGATTTCTTCGATCGCAGCCGCCGAGAGAGCAACCCGTCGACCTTCCTGACCCGCCTGAAGGTCGGACCCAAGCTGGTGGACGCGAAAGCCGTTGCCACGCTGTACCGCAGCCGCGTGTCGGGTGCCGCCATCGCACTGCTCATCCTCGCCGCGTTGGCCGCGGTCATCGTCGCGGTGGTCGCCTCGAACACCGGTGGCGAGATCGTGGACTGGATCCTGGCCGAATGGGATCGGGTCTACTCGTGGGCCAGGGACGTCTGGAACCGATAGCACGTGATCTCTCTTCGCCAACACGCGATCTCGCTGATTGCGGTGTTCCTCGCGCTCGCCGTGGGCCTCGCCCTCGGATCGGGCTTCCTCGGTGACCGTGTCGGGTCGTCGGACGACGACTCGACGGTGTCCGGCCTGCGTTCGGAGAAGGACGCTCTCAGCGGTCAGGTGAACGCTGCCGATGCGTTCAACACCGCGGTGGCGCCGCGACTCCTCGACGGGTTGCTGGCCAACCGGTCGGTGCTGCTGGTCACCGTTCCCGGCGCGAGCGAGGGCGACATCGCCGGCGTGAAGCAGGTGCTCAACCAGTCCGGCGCACGATTCGCCGGTCAGGTGGGGCTCACCGACGCACTCATCGGCGACGGGTCGGCGGAGAAACTGACCAGCATCGTCGACCAGAGCATCCCCGCCGGCACGACGCTGCGACCCGAACTCACCGACTCCGGTGGCCGCGTCGGCGATCTGCTCGGCGCGCTGTTGCAGCGCAAGGGTGACGCCGCGCCGGCGTCGGACGCCGACATCGGGTCCGGACTCGCCGCACTGCGACAGGGCGGTTTCGTCACCTACGTCGACAACGCCGTGGGACCGGCACAACTCGCGGTGGTCATGACCGGCGACAAGTTCGCCGACGACGCCGGTGCCCGCGGGCAGGTCGTCGCGCGGTTCGCCACCGCGCTCGGCGCTCGCGGATCGGGCGCGGTTCTGGCCGGTCGGACGGGGTCGGCCGAAGGTGGCTCGCCCATAGCGGTGCTCCGCTCGGACGCCTCGCTGTCGCGCGGTGTGTCCTCGGTCGACGACGTCGAGGCCAGCACGGGACGCATCGTCACGGCCCTCGCACTGGCCAACGCGGCGCGTGGTCGGGTCGGCGCATTCGGCACCGGTCCCGGCGCGAGCGCGATCGCACCGACCACCTGACGCCTGAACACCCGCAGAGGTGTTACGGTTGAATCCCGTAGGCGAGCAGGTCATAGGACCTGCTCCGGCCAATCGGGAGAAGCCTTGCGACCACTGCGTCATGCTCATTCGGGCACCAAACACATCTTTGTCACCGGCGGCGTCGCGTCGTCGCTCGGCAAGGGACTCACGGCTTCCAGCCTCGGACAGCTGCTGACCTCTCGCGGTCTGCGGGTGACCATGCAGAAGCTCGACCCCTACCTCAACGTGGATCCGGGAACGATGAACCCGTTCCAACACGGTGAGGTCTTCGTCACCGAGGACGGCGCCGAGACCGACCTCGACGTCGGCCATTACGAACGGTTCCTCGACCGGAATCTCTCGCAATCGGCGAATGTGACCACCGGACAGGTGTATTCGACCGTCATCGCCAAGGAACGTCGTGGCGAGTACCTCGGTGACACCGTCCAGGTCATCCCGCACATCACCGACGAGATCAAGAACCGCATCCTCGCGATGCGTTCGCCGGACGCCGAGGGCAACGAGCCGGATCTGGTGATCACCGAGATCGGCGGCACCGTCGGCGACATCGAGTCGCAGCCGTTCATCGAGGCGGCGCGTCAGATCCGCCACGACGTCGGCCGCGACAACGTCTTCTTCCTCCACGTGTCGCTGGTCCCGTACCTCGCGCCCTCGGGCGAGCTGAAGACCAAGCCGACCCAGCACTCGGTGGCCGCGCTGCGCAACATCGGCATCCAACCCGACGCGCTGATCCTGCGGTGCGACCGTGATGTCCCGGAACCGCTGAAGAACAAGATCGCGCTGATGTGCGACGTCGACATCGAGGGCGTCATCTCCACCCCGGACGCGCCGTCGATCTACGACATCCCCAAGGTGCTGCACAACGAGCAGCTCGACACCTACGTCGTCCGCAAGCTCGGCCTGCCCTTCCGCGACGTGGACTGGACCGTGTGGGGCGAACTCCTCAAGCGGGTCCACGAGCCGCGTGAGTCGGTGACCGTCGCGCTGGTGGGCAAGTACGTCGACCTGCCCGACGCGTATCTGTCGGTCACCGAGGCGATCCGGGCCGGCGGGTTCGCCGCACGGGCCAAGGTCGAGATCCGGTGGGTCCAGTCCGACGAGTGCGCCACCGACTCCGGTGCGCAGAAGCATCTCGGCGACGTCGACGCGATCCTCATCCCCGGTGGCTTCGGCATCCGCGGCATCGAGGGCAAGGTCGGCGCCGTGCGCTACGCCCGCCGTCGCGGCATCCCGCTGCTCGGACTCTGCCTGGGTCTGCAGTGCATCGTCATCGAGGCCGCCCGCGCGGCGGGACTCGACGACGCCAGTTCGGCCGAGTTCGACCCGGAGACCCCGTACCCGGTGATCTCGACCATGGCCGATCAGGAACTCGCGGTCGCCGGCGAGGCCGACCTGGGTGGCACCATGCGTCTGGGCGCGTATCCCGCTGTGCTGCAGCGCGGTTCGATCGTCGCAGGAGCCTACGGTTCCACCGAGGTCTCCGAGCGGCATCGTCACCGCTACGAGGTCAACAACACCTACCGCGAGCAGATCGCGAGCACCGGCCTGGTGTTCTCCGGTACCTCGCCGGACGGCCACCTGGTCGAGTTCGTGGAGTACCCCAAGGAAATCCACCCGTTCCTGGTGGCGACGCAGGCGCATCCCGAGCTCAAGAGCAGGCCGACCCGCCCGCACCCGCTGTTCATCGCCTTCGTCGCCGCGGCGTTGCGCTACAAGGCCGCCGAGCGACTCGAGGTCGATGTCCACGGCGACGAGCGCGTGACGACCACACCCGTGGCCGAGCCCGACGCCACCGAGGCCGGCGTGTGAGCGCATCCGACGACACCACCGGTCGCCACGAGTTCGCGGTGACGGACTCTCGGACGATCTACGACGGCGCGATCCTGGCGCTGCGGGTCGACGAGGTCACCATGCCCGGTGATGGCTCGGCCAAGCGTGAGGTCGTCGAGCACCACGGCGCGGTGGCCATCGTGGCGCTCAACGACGACGGGGCCATCGCCACCGTCACCCAGTACCGGCACCCGGTCGGGCGCCGACTCCGCGAACTGCCTGCGGGGCTGATGGATTCCGGCGGCAACGAGTCACCAGTGCAGGCCGCCCGGCGTGAGCTCGTCGAGGAGGTCGGCGTCGAGGCCGACACCTGGGCGACCCTCGTCGACGTCGCCACCTCGCCCGGGTTCACCGACGAGGCGCTGCGCGTGTTCCGCGCGACCGACCTCCACGACGTCGACCGCCCCGAGGCCCACGACGAAGAGGCCGACATGGCCATCGACTGGATCCCCCTCGACGACGCGGTCGCGATGGTGTTCTCCGGCGAGATCGTCAACGTCACCAGTGTCGCCGGGATCCTGGCCCTGGCCCACACCGAGCGCACCGGCGCGGACCTGCGCGGGCCCGACTCGGACTGGGTCGACCAGCCCACGGCCCTCGATCAGCGACACGCGCGCCGGGACTCCGGCGGCGCGTGACGTCGGGCGCAGGCGGGGAGCTCGAGAGCCAGATCCACCGGTATCTCGACCATCTCGCGGTCGAACGGGGGGCGGCGAAGAACACGCTCAGTTCCTACGGCCGCGACCTGACCCGGTACCAGGGCTACCTGGTGTCCCGGTCGATCACCGACCTCGCCGAGGTGACCGAGGAGGACGTCCGCGAGTTCCTCGTCGCCCTGCGGCGCGGCGATCCCGATCGGGATGAGACGCCCCTGGCCGACAGTTCGGTCGCGCGCACCCTGGTCGCGACCCGCGGATTGCACAAGTTCGCCCTCGCCGAGGGGATGACGACCACCGACCCGGCCCACGCCGTCCGGCCCCCGAAGCCGGCCCGTCGGCTGCCGAAGTCACTCGCGATCGACGAGGTCGTCGCGATCCTCGAGGCCTCCGGTGGCAGCGGCCCGTCGGAGACACCGCGCAGCCTGCGCGATCGTGCGCTCATGGAGCTGCTCTACAGCTGCGGCGCGCGGATCTCCGAGGCGGTCTCGCTCGACATCGAGGACTTCGTCGCCGAGAGCGGCGCGATCCTGCTGCGCGGCAAGGGCGGCAAGGAGCGGATGGTGCCCGTGGGCGGGCCGGCGATCGCGGCGATCGAGGCCTACCTCGTCCGCGGCCGACCGGCACTGGTGTCGAAGTTCAACCCCGCGATGTTCCTCAACTCCCGGGGTGGTCGGCTGTCGCGGCAGAGCGCCTGGCAGGTGCTCGTCGACTCGGCCGGACGCGCCGGTCTCGACAAGTCGGTGTCGCCACACACGCTGCGCCACAGCTTCGCCACCCACTTGCTCGACGGTGGGGCCGACGTCCGCGTCGTGCAGGAGTTGCTGGGACACGCCTCGGTGACCACCACGCAGGTGTACACGCTGGTCACGGTGTCGGCGATGCGTGAGGTGTACGCCACCGCGCATCCCCGTGCCCGCTGACGGCGATGCGTCACGGCATCGTGGCGCCGACGCACTAGGCTGATCTGCATTCCATCCCCACCACATCCGACGGGAGCATCGAGGACGTGAGCGCACCGCAGCCACCGGTTCCGGGTGCCCCCGTTCGCGAAAGCAATCCGCATGACGCCCAGTACAGCCTGACCATCGACACCCCGTCGCGTGGTCCGGCCGAGTCGGACGTCTCGTCCGCCGACGCCGAGGGCCTGGGCCCGACGGGTCGGCAGACGCGTGAGGTGCCGGAGCCGACACCGGTGGACAAGCACGGCCCGGCCATCGTCATCGCCGTCTGCAACCAGAAGGGCGGCGTCGGCAAGACCACGTCGACGATCAACCTCGGCGCCGCGCTCGCCGAGTACGGCCGGCGGGTGCTGCTCGTCGACCTCGATCCGCAGGGAGCGCTGTCGGCCGGTCTGGGTGTGCCGCACCACGAGCTCGAGCTGACCGTGCACAACGTGCTGGTCCCGCCGCAGGTGTCGGTGGACGAGGTGCTGCACTCGACGCGGGTTGACGGACTGGACCTGCTGCCGAGCAACATCGACCTCTCGGCCGCCGAGATCCAGCTCGTCAACGAGGTCGGCCGCGAACACACCCTGGCCCGCGCACTGCACCCGATCCTCGACCGCTACGACTACGTGTTGATCGATTGCCAGCCGTCGCTGGGACTGCTCACCGTCAACGCCCTCGCGTGCGCCGACACCGTGTTGATCCCGATGGAGTCGGAGTACTTCGCGCTGCGTGGGCTGGCCCTGCTCAACGACACCATCGACAAGGTGCGCGACCGACTCAACCCGCGCCTGCACCTCGGCGGCATCCTCATGACCATGTTCGACTCCCGCACGCTGCACTCGCGTGAGGTGATGAACCGGGTGGTCGAGGTGTTCGGCGACGCGGTCTACGACACCGTCATCGCACGCACCGTGCGTTTCCCGGAGACCAGTGTCGCCGGGGAGCCGATCACGTCGTGGGCGCCGAAATCCGGTGGTGCCAAGGCGTATCGGGCGCTGGCGCGTGAGGTGTTGTACCGCACCGGCACGTCGTGACCGAGAGCGACACCGTCGAGCAGACCGCGCCGGTCGGCTTCCAGGTCAACCTCACCAACTTCGAGGGTCCGTTCGATCTGCTGCTCGAGCTGATCAGCAACCGCCGTCTCGATGTCACCGAGGTAGCGCTCCACCTGGTCACCGACGACTTCATCGCCTACACCCGCAACCTCACCGACGACGTCAGCCTCGATCAGACGACCGAGTTCCTGGTGGTCGCCGCGACGCTGCTCGACCTCAAGGCCGCACGACTCCTGCCCGCGGGCGAGGTCGAGGACGCCGACGACCTCGCGCTGCTCGAGGCGCGGGACCTGTTGTTCGCCCGCCTGCTGCAGTACCGCGCCTACAAGCAGGTGGCCGCCCTGTTCGCCGAGCTGGAAGCCGCCGCGCTGCAACGGTATCCGCGGGCGGTGTCGCTGGAGCCGCGCTACGAGCAGCTGCTGCCCGAGGTGACACTGGGTGTCGACGCCTGGCAGTTCGCGCAGGTCGCCGCGGCCGCGATGACACCCAAGCCGGTCCCGCGCGTCGGCCTGGCGCACCTGCACGACGTGGACGCGGTGTCGGTGCCCGAGCAGGTCATCCGCGTCACCGAGCTCCTGCGGATCGCGGGCGCGGGCCACTGGGTCGACTTCGGCACGCTGGCGTCGGAGTGCGCGAACGGTCTCGAGGTCGTCGCCCGCTTCCTGGCGTTGCTCGACCTGTTCCGGCAACGCGCCGTGGAATTCGAGCAGAGCGAGGCACTCGGGACACTGCACGTGATGTGGAGCGGTGAGCGCGAGACCGAGGAGATCAGCGTGACCAGCGTGGAGGACTACGGGTGACCGGCAGCGGGATGACTGACAGCGACACGAACGGGGAGCCGAGCGGACCCGACGAGAGTTCCGACACAGCGTCCGACGGGCTGTTCGACGAGCCCGAACGCGCCGTCGACCCGTCCGAGGAGCTCGTCGACCCGCTCGACGACGACGAACTGCGCTCGGCGCTCGAGGCGGTGTTGCTGGTGGTGGACTCGCCGGTGACCACCGAGCAGCTGGCGTCGGCGACGGGGGAGCCGGCCGTGCGGATCGACGCGGCGCTGCGCGCGATGGACGCCGAGCTCAGCGCCCGGTCGAGCGGCATCGACCTGCGCTTCGCAGGCGACGGATGGCGGTTCTACACCCGCAACGACTACGCCCCCTACGTGGAGAAACTGCTGCTCGACGGGGCGCGATCGAAGCTGACCCGCGCCGCGCTCGAGACCCTCTCGGTGGTGGCCTACCGGCAACCGGTCAGCCGCACCCGGGTCAGCGCCGTGCGCGGCGTCAACGTCGACGGGGTCATGCGCACGTTGCTGGCCCGTGGGCTGATCACCGAGGCAGGAACCGACCCGGAAACCGGCGGGACGCTGTACGCGACCACCGAGTTGTTCCTCGAGCGGCTCGGTCTCGCGTCGCTGTCGGAACTCCCGGATCTGGCGCCGCTGCTGCCCGATGTCGACGTCATCGACGAGATCGGCGACGAGATCATCAGCGATCCGCGATTCGCCAAGATGGGCTCCCACGCGTCAGACTCGGGGGCATCGGAAATTTCTGCGGCCACCGCGGAGTTGGACGACTGAACTCAAAAACCTGAATAGAACTGGATACACCATGGCACCCGCTAGCCGAGACGGCAGACCGGATCGCAGCAAGAACGCTGCATCGAACACGAACAAGAAGAGCGCTGAGAAGAGTGGGCGACCCGCCCCCGGATCGCGCGTCGGACCCAAGCGCACGCATCGCAAGGGCTCCTCGAGCCCCAGCGTCGCGCGCGGTGAGGCCCGCATCAACAACGCGAAACCCGCCCGTTTCCAGAACGTCGACCCCGTCGACGGCGAGGGCGCGAACTACGTCGCCGACGGCGTCCGCCTGCAGAAGGTTCTCGCGCAGGCCGGAGTTGCCTCGCGACGCGGCGCCGAGGAACTGATCGCCGCAGGACGTGTCGACGTCGACGGCGAGATTGTCACCGAACAGGGCATGCGCATCGATCCTGCGACCGCGGTCGTCCGCGTCGACGGCGCGCGCGTCGTCATGGACGAGGACATGCAGTACCTCGTGCTCAACAAGCCCAAGGGCTGGCAGTCCACCATGGCCGACGACCAGGGCCGCCCCTGTGTCGGCGACATCGTGGCCGAGCGGGTCATGTCCGGACAGCGCCTGTTCCACGTCGGACGTCTCGACGCCGACACCGAGGGCCTGCTGCTGCTGACCAACGACGGCGAGCTCGCGCACCGCCTGATGCACCCGTCCTACGAGATCCCCAAGACCTACCTCGCGACCGTCAAGGGCGTCGTCCCCCGCGGTCTCGGCCGCACCCTCAAGGCGGGCATCGAGCTCGACGACGGCCCCGCCGAGGTCGACGGGTTCAGCGTGCTGGAGATCAACGACGGCCAGACCCTGGTGAAACTCGTCCTGCACGAAGGCCGTAAGCGCATCGTGCGCCGCATGATGGACTCCGTCGGCTTCCCGGTGTTGGGTCTCGTGCGTACAGAGATCGGCACCGTGAACCTCGGTAACCAGCGCCCCGGCAGCCTCCGGGTGTTGGGCCGCAAGGAGATCGGCGAGCTCTACAAGGCGGTGGGGATGTGAGCGGGACACCCACCACCACGATCATCACCATCGATGGGCCCGCGGGCACCGGCAAGTCGAGCGTCTCGCGACGCCTGGCCGACCGGGTCGGAGCGCGCTACCTCGACACCGGTGCGATGTACCGCGTCGCCACCCTGGCCGCACTGCGCGCCGGCGCGGATGTCGCTGTGGAACAACAGATCATCGATGCCGTCGCCGACGTCGCGATGACGCTGAGCAACGACCCGTCGTCGCACGCGGTTACCCTCGCCGGTGAGGACGTCTCCGACGAGATCCGCACCGACGCGGTCACACAGGCCGTGTCGGCCGTGTCCGCGGTCAAGGCAGTGCGCGAGAAGATGGTCGCGCTGCAGCGTGAGCTCGTCGCCGGTGAGTTCGCGGTCGTCGAAGGCCGCGACATCGGAACGGTCGTCTTCCCCGACGCCACCCTCAAGATCTATCTGACCGCCACCGCCGAAGCGCGCGCCCAGCGTCGCCACGACCAGAACCTCGCGCAGGGTCGCACCAGTGACCTCGCCCAGGTGTTGGCCGACGTGCAGCGCCGCGACCATCTCGACTCGACGCGCGAGCACTCGCCGCTGCGTCCGGCCGACGACGCCGTTCAGGTGGACACCAGCAACCTCGACATCGACCAGGTCATCGACCGACTGGCCGAACTGTCGAACCAGCGAATCGGAGTGTTGTCATGACCGAACCCACCGACATCGATCTCGGTGTCGTCGACGGCGTCTGGTCGGACGAGGGCGACTGGCAGGTCGTCGACCCCGACGGCGACGGGGTCGAGGGCTTCGCGGTCCCGATGCCGACCGTCGCGATCGTCGGACGGCCCAACGTCGGCAAGTCCACGCTCGTCAACCGCATCCTGGGCCGCCGCGAGGCCGTCGTCGAGGACATCCCCGGCGTCACCCGCGACCGCGTCTCCTACTCGGCCAACTGGTCGGGTCGGCGATTCCTGGTGCAGGACACCGGCGGCTGGGAGCCCGACGCCAAGGGCATGCAGCAGTCGATCGCCAAGCAGGCCGAACACGCCATGAAGACCGCGGACGCCGTGGTTCTCGTCGTCGATGCAACCGTCGGAGCCACCAGCACCGACGAGGCCGTCGCGAAGGTACTGCGTCGGTCGAAGACCCCGGTCCTGCTCGCGGCCAACAAGGTCGACGACGAGCGGGTCGAGTCGGAGGCGGCCGCGTTGTGGTCGCTCGGTCTCGGTCAGCCGTGGTCGGTGTCGGCTGCGCACGGTCGGGGAGCGGGCGACCTGCTCGACGCGATCCTCGAGATCCTGCCGGAGACGCCGCGGGAGAGCGACGTCTACGGCGGACCGCGCCGCGTCGCCCTGGTCGGCAAGCCCAACGTCGGCAAGAGCTCGCTGCTCAACAAGCTGACCGACTCCGACCGTGCGGTCGTCGACAACGTCGCCGGCACCACCGTCGACCCGGTCGACGAGCTCGTCGAACTCGGCGGACGGTTGTGGAACTTCGTCGACACCGCCGGCCTGCGCAAGCGCGTCAACACCGCCAGCGGCCACGAGTACTACGCCTCGCTGCGCACCCGGGCCGCCATCGACGCCTCTGAGGTCGTCGTACTGCTGATCGACGCGTCCGAGCCCATCACCGAGCAAGATCAGCGCGTGCTGACGTCGGTGATCGAGGCCGGCCGCGCGTTGGTCATCGCGTTCAACAAGTGGGACCTCGTCGACGAGGACCGTCGTGAGCGTCTCGACAAGGAGATCGACCGCGACCTGTCCCGGGTGCCGTGGGCGCGTCGGGTGAACATCTCCGCGGCCACCGGTAGGTCGGTGCAGAAGCTGGTGCCCGCGCTCGACGGTGCGCTGGAGTCGTGGGACAAGCGGATCTCCACCGGTCAGCTCAACGGCTGGCTCAAGGACATCATCGCCGCGACGCCGCCACCGGTGCGTGGTGGCCGTCAGCCCCGCGTCATGTTCGCGACCCAGGCCGCAACGCGTCCGCCGACGTTCGTGCTGTTTACCACGGGTTTCCTCGAGGCCGGCTACCGCCGCTTCCTCGAGCGCAAGCTGCGTGAACAGTTCGGGTTCGACGGGTCGCCGGTGCGGATCAACGT
>NZ_JAEMTF010000058.1:21183-28503 GCF_016462415.1 Williamsia sp.
GCCGCATGTGGTTCCGACGACGGCGACAAGGGGTCGGACTCGGCGCTGCCGATGCTCACCCCCGCGGCCACCGGCTCCATCTCCGAGCACGGCGGTGCCCGCCGCTCGGGTGATGACCGGCGTCAGCTGATCGAGGACTCGATCCGCAGCACCGGCGCCAAGAACGTCATCCTGCTGATCGGCGACGGAATGGGCGACTCGGAGATCACCGTGGCGCGCAACTACGCCGAGGGCGCCGCAGGTGCCTTCCCGGGCATCGATGCTCTGCCGCTCACCGGGCAGTACACCCACTACTCGGTGGGCAAGGACGGAAAGCCCAGCTACGTCACTGATTCCGCGGCGAGCGGGTCGGCCTGGGCGACCGGCACCAAGACCTACAACGGCGCGATCTCGGTCGACATCAAGGGAGCGCCGCAGAAGACACTGCTGCAGAAGGCCAAGGAATCCGGCAAGGCGACCGGCGACATCAGCACGGCTGAGATCCAGGACGCGACCCCAGCGGTGCAGCTCGCGCACGTGAGCGCGCGCAAGTGCTACGGACCTGACGACACCACTGCGAAGTGCCCTGAGAACGCATTGGAGAAGGGTGGACTCGGATCCATCTCCGAGCAGATCCTCACCTCGCGCGCCGACATCGTGATGGGTGGTGGCGCCGAGAGCTTCCAGCAGGTCGCCAAGGCCGGTGACTACCGGGGTAAGACACTCGAGGTCCAGGCCAAGGAGCGTGGCTACAACATCGTCCGCACAGCCGACGACGTGAACAAACTCGACAAGGCAAACCAGGACGCACCGGTGCTCGGGCTCTTCGCCGACGGCAACATGCCGGTGCGCATGCAGGGCCCCGTCGCCACGAAGGGCGGCTACCTCGAGCCGGCCGCGACGTGCACCGACAACCCCGAGCGGGGCGCCGATGTCCCCAAGCTCGCCGACATGACGAAGAAGTCGATCGACCTGCTCAAGGGCAACGACAAGGGCTTCTTCCTCCAGGTGGAGGGCGCGTCGATCGACAAGCAGGACCATGCCGCGAACCCGTGCGGCCAGATCGGGGAGACCGTCGATCTCGACGACGCCACCCAGGTGGCGCTCGCCTACGCGAAGGAGTCCAAGGACACCCTGGTCATCGTCACGGCGGATCACGCCCACAGCAGCCAGGTCGTCGAGACCACGAGTGCCGAGGACGTCGCGGCCGCGGCGGAAGAGGCGAAGCTTCCCGAACAGGCTGTGCGTGAGGCGATCTACCCCGGACTCACTCGTGTGCTGACCACCAAGGACGGCGCTCCGATGACGGTGTCCTATGGCACCTCGGACAACCTCGACGCCTACGATCAGGGCCACACCGGATCCCAGCTGCGGATCGCGGCCTACGGTCCGAATGCCGCGGACGTGGTGGGCCTGACCGATCAGACCGACCTGTTCTTCACGGTGTCGAGGGCGCTGGACCTGAAGTAGGCAGACTTCCATGCGTCGATCCCGGAAGTCGCTCGACGCCTAGAATCGTCTGATGCGAACAACGGTCAGCCCGGAAGTCGAACGTGCCGTCGCCGAGGTCGCGCAGCGTCACGAGGTCTCGCATGACGCCGTTCTGGCCATGCTGCTGGCGGTGAGCAGGGGCGGCGGCACGATGGCCCAGTTCTCGATTCCTGAGCTCGGTGGATCGGGGCAGTGGATCCGCGGCGGGATGACCATGGTGGGCAACATGTTCGATCACGCGCTCAAGGCCCGTGTCGACGCGCTGTGCTCGGAGCTGTCGGAACTCGTGACTACTTCGGCTGTGTTCCCCGACGACAGCCAGGTTGGGGTACCGTCGTCCAGCTGGTGGCCCGGTGATCTCGGTGTCCCCAGTTCGTTCGGGGGCCAGAACGACGCGCGCTATGCGATCTTTCCCGCGACCCGACGTCTGGCCATCCAGGTGCAGGGCGTGACAAGGGTTTTCGACACCGGTGAGCACCATATCGGCGGTGTGGCGCAGCAGCAGGGTGTCGGGCCTGGGGCGGTCACCTTCACGAGTCAGCTGGGGACCTTCGATGTGTCCAGCCTCCCCGAGGTCGAGGGGGACGCGTCTCCGGAGGCGCCGGCGGCCGAGCCGCCGCCGGCGTCGTCCACGGGCGGCACGAGCGATTCCGAGGACATCCTGGCGACGATCGAGTCGCTGGCCGGCCTGCACCAGCGCGGCATCCTCACCGACGACGAGTTCACCGCCAAGAAGGCGGAGTTGCTCGCTCGTCTCTGACGCGCGGCGCCGGCCAGGCGATTGGCACTGAGGCAGGCCGGTCGGATAACCTGTTCAGGCTGCTCCTCACGGGGCGGCGATGCCTCTCACGGGGCAGCCACGGGCTGTGGCGCAGCTTGGTAGCGCACTTGACTGGGGGTCAAGTGGTCGCAGGTTCAAATCCTGTCAGCCCGACACACGGATAGCGCCCTGCGAAGCGCGGTACCGTCGGCGACTATTTCCACGATCGAGTACTTGGCGCTTTCCGCCTGCATACCTCTATCAAGTGAGCGCAAGTAGTCGGGATCGACCGTCATCGGTCAGTCCACGCTGCCGATCGAGGCCAGATCCGCGGCGATCGTCCAGCGGGTATCGAGAACGCCGAGGCGAGGACAGAGCGTCGTCGAACTAGTCCGTGATTTCGCGGACGTTCCGAGCGCCTCGGTAAACTGCTCATTGATGAGGTTACGTGTCATCGGATTGGGGTCTTCAATCCATCTGACCGCCTCAAGAGCAGGCTTTAACGGTACACTCCGGCTTGTCGGGCGGTCCGAGCCGCAACCGGACACAAGTTGCTGGCCTGTGGCGGGCGCTTCGGGTGGGACAACGGGACCAGAAGATGGTCCTGAACTTGAGAGGTAGTAACTTGCGTGGCTAGCCGCAATGATTTCATCAACCAGTTTACCTCCGATACTTCCGAGCAACTCCGGACGTTCGGCGATAGGATTGGTCGTGACGCGGACGTAGTCATTTCGATGGCCCGAAAAGCCACCTGCCTAATCGATTCGATGCGTCTATTGAAGTACGTGACCACCGATAAGCCAATATACTCAGACCGAATTCTAGACATGGATCTTGATTTCTTGAAGGGAAAAGTTGTCAATCTGGTTGACGACGTCGTAATTTCGGGAACCTCGATCAATGAAGCCTCACAGAAATTACTTTCAGCTGGAGCAGTCGTAATAACTGACGTAGTGGCTGTCGATGTCCACTCGTGGAATTCCGATCTGGTTAAACCCAGAGAGCCGTATGCCGCGTTAGATAATAGGTCTAGCATGGCATTCTGTGGCCAGATCGTAGCTGCAATAAGTATCGTTCCCCGTCCTTACAATATCGATTGGCCCACCACCACGGTTCGGCTTCCCAAATCATTTCGACCTCGAATCAATTCTGTATCCGGATTTACCGCCGCAGAAGTCACCAGCTCGTTGCAAGCACACTATGATATAGATTCCTACACATTTTCACCACAACCGTGGATAGTTCATAAGGTCGATGATGATCTTGGATGGCCGGCGTCACGGTTCTGTCAGCTGCAAAAGATCCGCGTCTATGTTTCATCACTTCCGGCTGGCCGGGACATCTCGATCCGCATAATTCCGTTGTTCAGTTTTTCCAGTTTGAGAGAATCTGAGATTCAGGATTTGTTTGAGGCGGCTCTGGCTAGCGCAGGGACGTACCAGGGAATGCTCACTCAAGGTTTCAAATCTGCGACGAGTCGGCTTCGAATGATACAGTTCATCGTGTCCGCCAAGTTCGGACAATTGTGGGTTGAGCGACTCCAAAAAAGTGTTGTACCGGAAGTTCGATGGGATATTCATAAAGATCAAGCGGATTACATTTTCACACCTGACGTCTCTCCGCTAGTTTGCGCGCTAGCCGGTCAAAGTGGACTTTTTGAGGGCGTACGAGTATTTAATTCGAAGAAGCCTGTCCCGCCTCAAATGCATAAACAAACTCTCAAAGTATCAAATACCCTATATCTGCAACAGCAACTTACCCGTCCATTTACAGAGCTGTATCGAAACAAGGAAGAAAGAGCTCGATCAATAGTCAAGGCGCATGGTAAGTCGGCGATAGACGACAAGCAATACCGCGCGTTAGTCAACCGCCTGAAAGTCGGATACTCAATCGACCAGCTGGTTGATCTCCTGCGGCGAGGCCACGGTTCAAATTTGGCTGTTGGCGATGCGCGTGAGTTTGTCTCATTGTGGCTCGATATTGCACTTGACGCCGGTGTTGCTGTCCCCATCACTGCCCAAGTGAATGGCAGTATCGTTCGAGCATTTCGCCATGGCGAGGATGTGCATTTTGGCGAAGCCGAGGAACACCTGTGCTGGGAAACATTGTCAGCGGTGCTGCGGGAGTCTGAAAATGATGTACTACCTCGGGTCGTAACCGAGAAGATCTTAGTAATTCTGCTCAGATACGGTGTCGCAAAATCATTCCTGCATCGCTGGGACGACCATCGGTTGGGCGCTCCCGACACGGTCGGAGTTCGCTTTTCCTTACATGGTGCAGTGGTGCGATCGGGCGCACGCGATCTGTTTGGCGAGGAGCAAGGCCGTTCCTTGACCTCCAGATTGTATGCGGCGGGAAGGTTAAAGCGTGGTCCGACTGCGCGTAATCGCAAGGCGGCATGGCTTTTGGGCGACGCGAGGTCAACGGACCATCTGCCCCTATCGGCCAACCAGATACGCGAGGCCAAAAAGCTCGGATTAGTACTTGGCCGTCGTCTGAGGCGCGGCGGGCAGGGGGATTTAGACGCTGTCGGCATGTTAACGCTGTTGGCGACCTGCGGTCCGCTGGCCGACCTTCCGGCTGCGCTCGCGGCCGAGGTAAAGCTAGTGCTGCTGGACGCCCCAGCTCTACTTTCTCGTGCTGAAAGCTTTCACGGCGAGCCCTACGCTTGTCTTATTGCGCTGGGCAAGATGAATGCCGCTACGGCAGCTAAAAGTGGTTGGTGGAAGTTCCGCCACGGTCAAGGCCAAGGTCGTGACGAATTACTCAAAGCATTGAAGGCGATAGGCGACGACGAAATTGCGGATGAGTTATGGCTTGATGTTGTCGAGGTTATTACCAATTCGCACTCGGGAACTGTAGATTCAGCCGTTGATACGCTAACTAAGCGTCTCGGACACTGGCTGATCGTCGCCGACATTGCGCTCCGTGGATTACGTCTGGTGTACGCTGCGCGAGCGCGCCAGCTGGGTCAAGGTGGAGTAACAAGCATGAAGGTCTCCCAATTATGTGAGCGGGCTCGAGAATTAGCAGAGAGAGCAAACGCCACGCTTAAGAACCCCGATCAAATCGTTTTTGTGACGAGCGTGGAGCGGGTAAGCAACAGTGAGCTGACAACCGATACGATTCAACAACTACACTCATCGTCGATCGCGATGCTAGCTCGGCTCAGACTTTCGGGACCCTCGATTATCGAGGAAACGCAAGCTCGGAGCCGCGGGCATGGAGGGCTTCGCAAATTGGTGGTCTTCAATTCGGCCATCCGTATAGAAACCCCCAGCACTGATCCATTCCCTGACTCGGACCTGATAGAGAGTATTCATAATGCGGTGGATAAGTACCGACGGGTGAGCCGTTCGGGTGTAGTGCTGAACATTTTACCTTCATCCGCGGAATCTCGGGGCTGGACTATCGCGTGTTCGAGTCGTGAAGCATCCCGACATCTTTCGCGGATATCTACATCAATTCTTGAGGACTGTCTGCCAGGCCTAGGCCTTCGAATCGCAATTTTGCCCGCGCTTCCACGAGACGAGATGCTCTATCATGGGGAAGGTTCGACCGAGTTTTACGGTGACGGTTTCTATAAGAGAATAAACGCGATTAGCTCTATTTTATCTGGTTACTTATCGCGAGATCCAATTTTAGTGGCGCTGGATCCGCAAAATCACGATCGTGCTGCCGACGTCCTTAGGTTATGCTTAGAGTCGAATAGCCCCGTGACCAGGGGTGCGGCTCTGCATGTCGAGCCGAGCATACACGCACCGAAAACTCTACCTGTAAACACATGGGCGGCTGCATACCTGCAGTCTTTGGGTTCTAAAGATGTAAAGGCGGAAACGATGCCAGTCGATCTCGGGATTATCACGGTTATCTCAACCGAGGCGCGTGCGGTCGCAGAAGTGCTCCGACGTCAACCTAGCTTTGGCCAAGTGCGCTCTGGATCAAAGCGATCGTATACGGTTGGCGAGTTAGTTTATGATCAACGATCTGTAACGGTGGCGTCGACGCGATGTGCGAAACGGACCCAAGCCGCCGCGTCTATAGCGTATTCGGATCTAGTGCGGGAGTACAATCCGAAAGTAATTGTACTTCTTGGAATAGCAGGATCCATTCACGCGGGTGTAGACCTGGGCGACGTGGTTATAGCAAATCAAGTTATCGAGTACGACAATCGTAAGGAACTCGACGCTGGCGTCAAGCGACGTGGGGACTCGGTTTCCGTTCCTGTTGAGATCTCTCGTGTACTCTCGGACTTTTTTGAAGATAAGGGCGAACCCGCGCATATTTCTAGGCCAAGCGGAGTATTTCGGTTGCACGAGGGACCCATCGGTACTGGTTCAGCCGTTGTTGGTTCGAAGTTGTCGGACATACCAGCCTGGCTGCAGGGGTACAACGATAAAACTATGGCCGTAGAGACTGAGGCCGGCGGTGTGACTGCGTCCTTCTATGAACGCGCCAGAGAAGATGGAGTGGTGGGGTTCCTTATTATCCGCGGAATATCAGATAAAGCGGACGAAGAAAAAGATGATAAATGGCATGAGATCGCTAGCGTTAACGCTACCGAAGCTCTTCGTGAGCTGATCCCCTATATATTGTCGATGTTGGACAGTTGACGGATGCGCGCCAACCCGGGCGTACTAAGTGGCAGGGCCAGGGTCCGGTTCTTCGGGCGCATTTGACGGTGCTTCGGCAGCTCCCGGTGTCAAAGTGATGGAGCGAACTTGAGCGGACCGGCTCGACAGCATCGTCGCTGCCACGAACAACATCAAAGCCCTTCGCGAGGCGCGCGACCGGACTGCAGGCCCAAGACGGCACCCCCTCTGTTCGTGAGCAGTCGCAAAGTCCCGGACGAACCCCGTTCCATACAACTGCCTCGGGCGGTGCCCTCGAGAAGGAATCCGACAGGTACAACGAGGCTGACCGGCCCTTAGGCCTGCTCTTCCGAACACCACCACGTGGTTCTCCCGCCGACCGTGCCGCGCTTCATCGGCGCTCCGCATCGTGGGCACGACGCGTCGGCGTGACGGAACGGGATGATCTCACCGGTGTGGACGCCGCCTTTTCGGATGGCCGCCCGCGTGCAGCGTCGC
>NZ_JAEMTF010000226.1 GCF_016462415.1 Williamsia sp.
CGAACCGCCACTCGGTCAGGATCCGCAGGGCGGTGGGCGGACCGGGCAGGTTGTATCCGAGTTCGACCTCGGTCACCGACAGTTTCGAGGTGTCCTCGGCAGGCGGCGGCGTCCGCGACAGTCCCACGGCCAGACCGAAGGTCACCGCGAAGACCACGACCTCGACGAGCCCGAACCGGATGAACGCCGCCCTGTCGTCGGGGTCGGACTGCAGAGCGGTGACGGTTCGTCGTCGGTGGATCGCCCCAAGACCTCCGAGCACGATCAACGCCACCGTCTTGAGCAGCACGATGCGGCCGTAGGTGTCGGTGAACAGGTCGGACAACTCGACGCGGATCAGGGCGTTGATCACGCCACTGGCGCCGACGACGACGATGCACCACAGCGCGACCCGGGAGAAGCGCGCCACCGCCAGGCCGGTGTGGGCGCCCAGTCCGCGGGCGTAGACGAGCACCGCGAACAAGCCGCCGAGCCAGACCGTCGCGAACACGATGTGCAGGATGAGACTGTTGGTGGCGTAGTCGTGGCTGCCACCGGCCGAGGAGTGTCCACTCAGGGCGAGCGGCATCAGACTCAGCAGCGCCAGACCGAAGATGACGACAGTCCACCACCAGCGCAGCGCCACCCGCGCGAATGCCGCGGTCACGAGGGCGAACACCGCGGTCCACAACCAGGATCGGGCGTCGGCGACCTGCTCGATCGCGGTGATCAGGTTCGACGGCTGCAATGACTCCGACAGCGGCCGCCCCGACACATTCGACAGCGTCAGCGGGATCATCATCAGCGAGGTGATGCCCCAGACGAGTGCGCCGACCGCAGCCCAGCGGACCGCGCGATAGCCACCGACATCGAGGACGCCGTCGGCCTGCGGCGGAACGAGGAAGGCCGCGAACAGGGCCGACCCGACCGCGATGGCCGCACCGATCTCGCCGATGCCCTGCACCGTCGGCAGTCCGTAGGTGGTGATCCATCCCGGATCGGGGATGCCGGTCAGTTCCGAGAACTGCGACGCCGACATCGCCGTCACGATGATCGCGACGACGGCGGTCACCCAGGCGACGACCCAACCGAGCCCTGCGGCCGCGCTACGGCGCAGGTCGATCGAATCGGCAGTGGTCACGCTCATGACTGCACTCTATCTGCGGGCTCGCCGTGCCCGACAATCTCCACGGCCCGCCCGCACCCGGCGTCCGGGTCGGTCGGGGCGACGGCCGATATACTTCTGCGCGCAGCACGCCTCCGTAGCTCAGGTGGATAGAGCAAGAGCCTTCTAATCTCTAGGTCGCAGGTTCGAGTCCTGCCGGGGGCACTCCGGGATCTCGCCATCCCCACTCGTCTGGCCCGTCATTCCCCGACCTCACCGTCGATCGACTCCCGGAGCAGGTCGGCATGGCCGTTGTGCCGCGCGTACTCCTCGATCATGTGCACGAGGATCCACCGCAGACTGATCCGCCTGCCGTCCGGAAACGCTCTGCGGGTCAGGGTGTCCAACCCGTCGTCGTTCAGAGCCCGCTCGGTGCTCGACCGTGCGCCGTCCACACATTCGCGCCACAGCGCCACGAGCTCATCGGGGGTGTCGTCGGTTGCCGAATGCCACTCCCAGTCAGGATCGGCGTCCCAGTCGACTGACGCGAACGGCTCTCTGCGTGGTCGGTCGTGGAGATCTCGCGAGAACCAGTCGTCCTCCACGTAGGCCAGGTGTTTGAGCAGGCCGCCGAGCGTCATCGACGACACCCCCACGGTCACCCGCAAAGCGGCCGCGTCCAGTCCGCGACATTTCCACTCGAACGTCGCCCGCTGATGGTCGAGGAACCCCAGGAGGGTCGCCGTCTCGTCTGCGGCAAGCGGTGGCTCGGGCCGTCCGTACTCATCGAGGTCGGTCATGGCGCCGACCGTAACGCCGACCTCGGACGATCGCACATGCGTTTTTATATGCACCTTGTTGCACAGTGTGTGATTGCGTATTAACCTGCCGTCATGGCCCTCGAACACGC
>NZ_JAEMTF010000059.1 GCF_016462415.1 Williamsia sp.
GTCCAACGGTCCCGATCAGCCGCCGCCGACCGGCCCCTGTGTCGATCCCGACCCCGCTGTCATCGCGACCTGCCTGGGCGCAACCAGCGCGGTGATGGCCGGCGATGCCAAGGGCGAGTCGACAGTGGTCGCCGAACGGACCACCGGCCAGATCATCTCCACCCGCCGCAACGGCCCCCGGCGCGTGGTCGACACCGTCCCGGTCGACGCCGACGGCGACGGCGGCCTGATGGACTTCGCCCCGTCACCGACCTTCGAGCAGGACCAGCTCATCTACGCCTACATCTCCACCGCGTCGGACAACCGGGTGGTGCGCATCGCGCCCGGTGACACCCCGAAGCCGATCCTCACCGGGATACCCAAGGGCGCGAGCGGAAACGTGGGGTCCATCCACTTCAAGTCGCCCACCGAGCTCATCGTGGCCACCGGTGACGCCGGCGACCCCGCCGCGGCGGCGAACCCGTCGTCGCTCGCGGGCAAGCTGCTCTCGGTGACCGCACTGAACAGCGGCAGCACCGCGCCGCCCCGGGTGCTGGCCTCGGGACTCGGGGCCAACGCGGTCATCTGTTCCGACGCGGCCGACGGCAGCCTCTACCTCACCGACCGCGCGCCCACCGAGGACCGCCTGCAGATCATCGACACCACCGGCACGCTGCGGGCGCTGTGGACATGGCCCGACCGACCCGGCATCTCCGGATGTGCCGCGGCGAACGGCACCGTCGTGGTCTCGACCGCGCGAACGCAACGCGTCGAGATGCTCAGTGCGCCGACCCGCGAGCGGCCGACCGTCGAGCCACCGGTCGTCGTCCTGGAGAAGCGCTACGGCGCCTTCGGCCGGATGGCCGCCTCGGCGTCCGGCGTCTTCCAGGTCGGCACGATCAACAAGCAGGCGGGCCGACCGGGCCCCACCGACGATCGCGTCGTGCGGTTCATGCCGCCGACCGCCTCGCAGAGTCGGCTCTGAGCTCTGCCGGCGATGTCAGCGCGCGACGCGCTGACCGGCGAGCAGCTCGTCCACGAGTCGACGCTTGCGTTCGAGTTCGTTCATCTCGGTGTCGATGTCGCTCAACGTCTTCCGGATCAGCCCAGCAACCTCGGGACACATGTCGACCTGCGTGCCGTTCATACACGGCAGTACCTCGGCGATGGTCTCGACGGTGAAACCGGCCGCGATGAGCATCCGGATCTGGGTCACCGATTCGATCGCCGACGTGGGAAAGTCGCGATAACCGTTGCTCAGGCGTTGCGCGCTGAGCAGACCGTGCGCGTCATAGTGGCGGATCGACCGCGCCGACACCCCGCACTCTCGAGCCAGCTCACCGATGCGCATCGTCACCTCCGAATCGTGATCTGAACCACTCGACGCTTGACCTTGACACCGAGGTCAACGTTTAGCGTCAGCAATTATGCCGACCACACAGCGTGTCCGCGACCCCCACGTCATCATCGCCGGATCGGGCCCACCGCTCGTACTCGCCCACGGCGCGGGCGGATCCGTGGCCGCCAACTTCACCGGTCTCATCGACGCACTGTCGACGGAGCGCACTCTGATCGGCGCCGACTACCCCGGCTCGGGCGGCACTCCGTCCGATGCCTCCGCTCTCGACCTCGACGTCCTCGCCGACACCCTCGTCGCCACCGCGGTCGATGCCGGGTTCGACCGATTCCCGGTGCTGGGTCTGTCACTGGGATCCGCGGTGGCGCTCACAGCGGCACTCCGCCACCCCGACCGGGTGACCGGACTGATCCTGACCGTCGGGTTCGCCACCGCCGACCCGCAGATCCGGTTGGTGGTCGACACCTGGTCCACGCTGGCCGCCGTGGACCGTCGAGCCCTCGCCGGATACCTCGTCAGCCTCGCCTCCCCCGCGGTGCTCGGCGAACTCGACGACGCGACCGGCGCCATCGACGCAACGCTGGCCGACTATCCCGACGGAGGCACCGATCAGGCGCGTCTCGCGGCCTCGGTCGACATCGCCGCCTCGTTGGCGGCGGTGTCGGCACCCACCCTCGTGGTGGTCGCCGGGCAGGACCGGATCGTCCTTCCCGACTCCACTCGTGGGCTCGCTCGACAGATACCGGGTGCGACGACGGTCGAGTACCCCGACGCCGGCCACATCTTCACGCCGGCGGAATCCGTGACGTGGATCGCGGACGTCGCCGCGCACCTGCGCACCCACCGACTGTGAGAGATCGACCGTGAGGGACCGCCGGGCGCTCGCGACGCCGGCGCTCGCCGGGGCGCTGTTCGTCTACCTGACCGCCGAGATGTTCCCCATCGGCGTGCTCCCCGAACTGGCCCGCGATCTGGACACCACGGAATCCCGGGCGGGATCACTTCTCTCCGTGTACGCGGCCATCGCCGGTCTCGCGATCCTGCCGGCGGTGTCGATCGCGCGTCGATGGGACCGGCGTCGTGTGGTGGTCGGGTCGCTACTGCTGCTGGCGCTGTCGCAGGTCGCTCTGGCCGGTGCACCGGACCTGCAGTGGGCGTTGGCGGCTCGGGCCGTGGGTGCGGTTCCGCACGGTGTGCTCTGGTCGGTGGTACCTGCGGTGGCCGCGTCGCTGCGCCCACAGGAACCGGGGCGGGCGACCGCACGGGTGTTCGTCGGGGGATCACTGGCCCTCGTCGCAGGAGCCCCGGCGATGACCGCGCTGGCCGGGTGGACGGGATGGCGCATCGCCGCGGCGTCGGTCGGTGCGCTGGCGCTCGCGCTGGCCGCCGTGGCGGCTCTGTCCCTCCCGTCGATGCCCGCAGAGGCGCGACAACCGCCCGGAATACGCGCGACCGCGTTGTCACGACCGATCGTGTCCATCTGTGCGACGACGGTCGCGATCGTCACCGCGAGCTACATTCCCTACACGTTCCTGTCCGTACTGGCCGACGACGTCTCGATCAGATCCTCCGGGCTCGCCGGCCTCCAGATCGGCTACGGTGCAGCGGGATTGGTGGCCGTAGCCCTCATCGGTCGCCTGCTCGACACCCGGATCCGCACAGCGCTGGCCTTGGTGACGGGCGGTCTCGTCATCGCGTTCGGCGCGATCGCGTCATGCTCGGGCGCGGTGATCTTCGTGGCCGCCGTCGTGGTGTGGGGTGCGGCCTTCGCCTGCGCCGCACCCACGCTGCAGACAGCGGTGCTCCGGACCGACGACGCTCACCCCGTTGTCGCGTCGGCGATGTACGTGCTCGCCTTCCAGATCGGGATCATGGCCGGATCGTGGTCGGGTGGCGCGGTCATCGACGAGGTCGGTTCGGGGTGGCTCGCCGCGTGCGGTCTCGGCGGCGTGATCGTGGCCGGGATCCTCGCGATCCCGCTGTTTCGCGCCACGAACGCGCAGACGAGGTGACGCCGCTCAGCTGCAGGACGCGAGGACCAGTTCCTTGACCCGCGCCGGATCGGCCTGTCCGCGAGTGGCCTTCATGACGTCGCCGACGATCTTGCCCGCCGCGGCGACCTTGCCCGAGCGGATCTTCTCGGCGATGTCGGGGTTGGCGGCCAGGGCTTCGTCGACGGCGGACTGCAGTGCGGAGTCGTCGCGGACGACCTCGAGACCGCGGTCGGCGACGATCGCGTCCGGTTCACCCTCGCCGTCGAGTACCGCGACGATGACCTGCTGGGCCAACTTGTTGGTGAGCGTGCCCGCCTCGACCATGGCGATGACCGACGCCACCTGAGCCGGCGTGATCGGCAGGTCGGCCAGTTCGACCTCGCGGGTGTTCGCCTGCTGCGCGAGGAAACTGACCCACCAGCTGCGAGAAGCCTCGGCCGGCGCACCGGCGTCCACGGTCGCGATGATCAGGTCGACGGCGCCGACGTTCATCAGATCGCGCATCACCTCGTCGGAGACGCCCCACTCCTGCTGGATCCGCGCGCGACGCAGCCACGGCATCTCCGGCATCGTCGTGGCCAGTTGCTCGATCCACGCCGGATCCGGCTGCACGGGAGCGAGATCGGGCTCGGGGAAGTAGCGGTAGTCCTCGGCGGTCTCCTTGCGGCGACCCGCCAGCGTCGTGCCGTCGGACTCCTGGAAGTGCCTGGTCTCCTGGATGATCTCGCCACCGGCGCGCAGGATCGCGGCCTGCCTGCGCATCTCGTGGCGGACCGCGACCTCCACGCTGCGCAGCGAGTTCACGTTCTTCGTCTCGGTGCGCGTGCCGAACTCGGTCGCGTCCTTGGCCATCAGCGACACGTTGGCATCGCAGCGCAGCGACCCCTGGTCCATGCGGACGTCGGAGACGTCGAGCGCCTTGAGCAGATCGCGCAGCGCGGTGACGTAGGCCCGGGCGACCTCGGGGGCGCGTGCCCCGGTCCCCTCGATCGGCCGGGTCACGATCTCGACCAGGGGGACGCCGGCGCGGTTGTAGTCGAGCAGCGAGTGGCTCGCGCCGTGGATGCGTCCGGCCCCGCCGATGTGCAACGACTTGCCGGTGTCCTCCTCCATGTGCGCCCGCTCGATCTCGATCCGCCACGGCGTGCCGTCGGCGAGCACGACGTCGAGGTGACCGTCGTAGACGATCGGCTCGTCGTACTGGGAGATCTGGTAGTTCTTCGGCTGATCGGGGTAGAAGTAGTTCTTGCGCGCGAACTGGCTCGACGGACGGACCGTGCAGTTCAGGGCCAGGCCGATCCGGATCGCCGACTCGACGGCCGCGGCGTTGACGACCGGCAACGATCCGGGCAGACCGATGCAGACCGGGCACACCTGGGTGTTGGGCTCGGCGCCGAACTCCGTCGGGCAGCCGCAGAACATCTTGGTCGCGGTCCCCAACTCGACGTGCACCTCGAGGCCCAGGACCGGGTTGAACTCGGCGATGACGTCGTCGTAGTCGATCAGGTCGGCGGTCGGAGCAGTCATGCACACCAGTTTATGCCGGGGCGGATCGTCGGTCGGCTCGGCACTCCTGCCGCGAGGTCCAGGGTCGAGATCAGGGCGATCACCGATGCCGCGCGCCGACGAGATCCCTACCGTCGGTGGTCCACCCCCGATCACAGGAGCGTTCATGTCCTATCACCCACCCGTCCCGTCCGACCGCACTCCCCGACTACGACGATCACGCACCCAGTCGTGGTTCGGCGGCGTGTGCGGCGGGATCGCGGAACGCTTCGGCCTCAGCGCCGGGCTGGTCCGCCTGCTGTTCGTGGTGTCGATCGTGCTGCCGGGACCGCAGTTCCTCGTCTACCTCGCGCTGTGGATCGTCATCCCGCGCGACTGAGGCCGCCACCCACTCACCCGAAGATGACGCGGATCTCCTGATACTGGTCCTGCGGCACGGTCTTGTGGTTGGCCAGGGCCTCACCGAAGTCGACCCGCACGATGGCCGTTCCGCGCAGCGCCACCATGTGGCCCCAGTGCTTGTCGGCGACGAGGTCGGTGACGGCCATCCCGAGTCGGGTCGCGAGGACACGGTCGAACCCGGTCGGCGATCCGCCTCGCTGGATGTGCCCGAGCACCGTCGACCGCGTCTCGATGCCGGTGCGTTCCTCGATCAGCGGGGCCAGCACCTCGGCGATCCCGCCCAGGCGCGGGCGGTTGAACCCGTCGACGCCCTTGGTGGAGTGCGCCTGGTCCATGTCCGGGAGCGTGAAGCCCTCGGCCACGACCACCATCGGCGACCGTCCGCGGTTCTTGACGCTGGTCACCCACGCACAGATCTGGTTGAGGCTCTCCGGCTGTTCGGGGATCAGGATCGCGTGGGCGCCGCCGGCGATGCCCGAGTACAGCGCGATCCATCCGGCGTGGCGACCCATCACCTCGAGCACCATGCAGCGCTTGTGGGAGTTGCCGGTGGTCCGGAGGCGGTCGATGGCCTCGGTGGCGATCTCGACGGCGGTGTCGAAACCGAACGTGTAGTCGGTGGCGTCGAGGTCGTTGTCGATCGTCTTCGGCACGCCGACGATGTTGATGCCGTCCTCGAAGAGCCGCTTGGACGCCGAGGCCGTCCCCTCGCCGCCGATCGCGATCACGCCGTCGATGCCCAGCTCGTCGAGGACCTTCTTGATGTTCTCGGCACCCCCGCGGGGCTCGCTGTACGGTCCGATCCGGCTGGTGCCGAGGATGGTCCCGCCCTCGCGGGCCAGACCGCGCACCGAGCTGCGATCGAGGGGCATCACGTCACCCTCGACGAGACCGCGCCAGCCGTCGAGGAACCCGACGAACTCCTGTCCGTAGACCGTCTCGCCCTTGAGCACGGCACCGCGGATGACGGCGTTCAGGCCGGGGCAGTCGCCGCCGGAGGTCAGAATGCCGAACTTGCCCACGTGGTCGGTTCCCTTCGCAGCGTCTGATGACTCGTCGCTCGAGCGCAGTGCGCCTATCAATGTATGGAACGTGGCGCCGTGGCGCGCAGCGACCGGTCGGGCCCCGCATGTGAGCGTCACGCCGAGCCGGGTTTCGATGCCACCGGTATTGTTGTCGGGATGGGAACAGGACGGATCGATGCAGCACGCATCGCGATCGGCCGTCTTCTCGTGTTGGCCATCATCGTGGCCGCCGGCCTCATCGTCACCTCGGTGCTCACCACGTCCTCGGCCGCGACGATGTCGGTCCGCTCGGCGTCGGGAGCGTCCGGGAGCAGCACCCCCACCCAGATCGACGCGGCGGTCCACCTCGGCGACGACACCCCGGCCGGTGCGGCCATCGCCGCCCTCACCGGACCCGACCCGGTGCGCGCCCTGGCCCTGATCCCGTCCGGCTTCGTCACCACGATGGGATACCGACCCGTCGTCGACCTCGGGGTGCCCGCCAACCCCGACGGCGGGTGCTCGTCCCCGATCACACTGCCCGCATCCTTCGACGCACCCTGTAAGACCCACGACCTGGGCTATGACCTGTTGCGCTACAGCGCGACCACCGATCAACCACTGGGACAGTGGGCCCGGCGCGCGCTCGACTCGCAGTTGGTGCGCCGCATGCACGCCAGCTGCCCGGTCGACAGTTGTTGGGCCGCAGCCGACATCGCCGCGGCCGGGGTCAACGCCAACTCGGAGCGACAGGCCGACGGCGTGCCCCGCAGCGAGACCCGTACCCAGGTGTTCACCTCGGTCATCCGCTGGCTCTGGCAGCCGGTGGTGCACGCCGCGGAGTTCCTCGGCTCGGCATCGGGCCGCGCGGGGGTCGCCACCCTGATCGCCCTGATCGCGGTGCATCTGCGCCGCCGTTCGCGGCCTGTGTTCGCCGACGGTTGGCCCACCGTGTGGGCGATGGTGCGCCGGACCTCGATCCGCATCCCCACCTCGCGGGTACGCACCGAGTCCGGCCACTGACCGCTGCGCGTCGCACGGCGTCCGCTTCCCGAATCACCTTTCCTCCGCCCGTCGTTCTGACGTTCCCTCTTGACCGATCAACTGTCTGGACTAGTGTCTGGTCTAGAGTTCAGCCGTCCGGTCGTCGCGAGGAGAAGCCATGCCCATCCGGGTCGCCCACGTCGGGACCGGCAATGTCGGGCGATTGGCCCTGCGGCAGCTGATCGACGACCCGCGCTTCGAGCTCGTCGCGGTCGGCGTGCACAGCCCGGGCAAGGTCGGACGAGACGCCGGGGACCTCGCCGGACTGGGGGTGACCACCGGGATATCGGCGGTCACCGGGATCGACGCGGTGTTGGCCGCCGAACCCGAGTGCGTCGTCTACTGCGCCATGGGCGACACCCGCATGGGCGAGGCCACCAAGGACTGTCTCGCCGTTCTCGAGGCCGGAGTGGATCTGGTCGGATCGGCGCCGGTCACCATGCAGTATCCGTGGGAGATCATGCCCGACAAGCTGATCGAGCGGATCGAGACCGCGGGCCGGGCAGGCGACGCCAGCATGTACATCACCGGTGTCGACCCCGGCTTCGCGACCGACCTCATCCCCCTGGCGCTGGCGAGCACCTGCCAGAACGTCACCCAGATCACGTGCATGGAGATCGCCGACTACGCCACATACGACGGCGCCGAGGTCATCTTCGACGTGATGGGCTTCGGCAGCCCGGTCGACGACCCCCCACTGTTCCTGCAGCCGGGCGTGCTCAGCCTGGCGTGGGGGTCAGCCATCCGGATGCTCGCCGACGGGCTCGGCATCACCGTCGACGACATCGTCGACGAGAACGAGAGAGAGCCCGCACCCGAGGACTTCGACGTCTCGGCCGGGCACATCGCCGCGGGCACCACCGCCGCGGTGCGGTTCCGGATCAGCGGGATGGTCGGCGGACACGCTGCCATCGTCGTCGAACACGTGACCCGACTGCGCGATGACCTCCGACCGGACTGGGCGCAGTCGGCGCAGCCGGGCGGTTCGTACCGGGTGGAGATCACCGGCGAGCCGTCGTACGTCGTCGACATCTGCCCCACCAGCGTGCACGGCGACCACAACCACGCGGCGATCGTGGCGGCCGCCGGCCGGATCGTCAACGCGATACCCGCGGTCATCGCAGCCGCACCCGGTCTGCGGACCACGCTCGACCTGCCCCTGGTCACCAGCCGCGGTGTCTACCGCGCGCCGGCCGATGTGAACAAGTGAGGAACGAGACAGACATGGGACGTGTAGACGGAAAAGTGGTCCTGATCAGCGGAGGGGCCCGCGGCATGGGTGCCGCGCACGCCCGCGCGCTGGTCGCCGAGGGCGCCTCGGTCGTGCTCGGCGACATCCTCGACGACGACGGGACGGCACTGGCCGCCGACATCGGCGACGCCGCCCGCTACGTGCATCTCGACGTCACGCAGCCCGATCAGTGGGCCGCGGCGGTGTCGGCGGCAACGGAGACCTTCGGGTCACTGACCGGACTGATCAACAACGCCGGGATCGTCAACGGCTCGACGCTGCAGAAGTTCCGCCTCGACAAGTGGCAGCAGATCCTCGACGTCAACCTCACCGGCACCTTCCTGGGGATGCAGGCCGCCGCGGATCCGATCATCGCCGCAGGCGGTGGGTCGATCATCAACGTGTCGTCGGTGGAGGGGCTGCAGGGCAGTCCGTGGGCGCATGGCTATGTGGCCTCGAAGTGGGCGGTCCGCGGCATCACCAAGTCTGCGGCGTTGGAACTCGCACCGCACAAGGTGCGGGTCAACTCGGTGCACCCCGGGCTCATCCGCACGCCGATGACCGAGACCATCCCCGACGGGATGGTGAAGATCCCGCTGCGCCGATCCGCGGAGGCCGAGGAGGTCGCCGCGATGATCGTGTTCCTGATCAGCGACGAGTCGTCCTACTCGACGGGCTCGGAGTTCATCGTCGACGGAGGCCTGACCGCCGGGGTCGACCCCACCATCTGACGTCGAGCACCGGAGCCGAGCCGAATCGGTTCAGCGCACGCCGTTCTCGTAGGCGAACACGACCGCCTGCGCGCGGTCACGCAGCCCCAGCTTGGCCAGGACGTTGCTGACGTGCGTCTTGACCGTCTGTTCGGCGACGAACAGCGCCGTGGCGATCTCCGCGTTCGACTTGCCCTCGGCGACCTGCTCGAGGACCTCCCGTTCCCGAGCGGTCAGGTGCGAGAGCACGACCGCGGCTCCCGGCTGCGGTCGGCGGCGGCCGGTGACCTCCGCGATCAGACGACGCGTCACCGATGGCGCCAGCAGGGCATCCCCGGCCGCGACGACCCGGACGGCGCGCACCAACTCGTCGGCGGGTGCGTCCTTGAGCATGAAACCCGACGCGCCGATCCGCAGCGCCTCGTAGACGTAGTCGTCGATGTCGAACGTGGTGAGCATCAACACCTTCGGGGCGGTCGCGGTGTCGGCGAGCACCGCACGGGCCGCGGTGAGGCCGTCCATCTTCGGCATGCGGACGTCCATGAGCACCACCTCGGGGCGCAGACGGCGGATGCCGGCGACCGCGGCCGCACCGTCGGCGGCGTCACCGATCACCGAGATGTCGGACTGCGCGGCCAGCAACGCCCCGAAGCCCTGCCGGACCATTGCCTGATCGTCGGCGATGAACACCGTGATCGACACCGTCTCAGCCCATCGCCGCGTCGGAGACCGGCAGTCGCATGGGCAGCATCGCCGACACCCGGAACGCCCCCACGCCGTCCGGGCCGGCCACCAGGACGCCACCGATGGCCGCCGCGCGCTCGCACATGCCCGGGATACCGTGTCCACCCGACGATTCCGTCTCACCGGGGCCCTCCACCAGCAGATTGACCACCGTCACCCGGACCGACGACTCGTCGATGGCGACCTCGACGTCGATCCGTGCGCCGGGGGCGTGCCGCGTGGCATTCGCCAGGCACTCCTGCACGATGCGGTACGCGGTGAGACCCACGACCTCGTTGACCGTCTCGGGCCCGGCGCCGATGAGCCGGTGATCGACGACGATGCCTGCTCCGCGCGTCGCCTCGACGATGTCGGCGATGTCGGACACCCCGGGGTTGGGCGCCTGCGTGCTCACCTCACCGTCGACCCGCAGCACCCCGAGCATCTGCCGGACCTCGTCGAGGGCCTCACGCGCCATCACCGCGATCGACTGGAACTCGGCGTCGGCGGCCGGGGTCACGCCCTCGACGCGGAACTTCGCGGTCTGAGCGGCCACGACGACCACCGACATCCGGTGCGCGACAACGTCGTGCAGGTCACGGGCGATCCGAGTGCGTTCGGCGAGCACCGCGGTCCGCGATGCCGCCACGTCCTTGAGTTCGGTCTCGTGTGCCAGCTCGCGCCGGGAGCGCAGCAGCACCCGCAGCAGCCAACAGGTCACGAACAGCATCGTGAGACCGACGACCCACCCGAGGACCGCGCCTGACGGTGCGGCCACCGCGAACACCGCACAGGTACACATCCAGTACAGCGGGATCCACCGGATCGGTCCCCGCAGGCTGACCATCGCCGCGAGTACCAGCATCTCGATGATGTGGACGACCTGGACCGTCCACATCCACTCGTGGACCCGACCGAACAGTGCTCCGATGACCAGCGCCGAGATGAGCGAGATCCCCCATCCCAGCAGCGGATTGGCCCACGCCAACATGATCGGGAACGCCGCGAGGGCCGCGAGGACCGGCAGCAGGACCCCGATGACCGAGTGCGTCAGCGGCAGGGTCGGCCAGGCGATCGAGAACATGATGATCGCGACGACGGTGAACGCGATGTTCACCCGGCGGCCGATGAACGCGAGCACGGTCGGGTCGGCCGCCAGCGGCAGCTGCCGCACCTGCGAGCCGATCGTCTGCCATGTCCCGCGCCAGATCCTCACACCGACAACGGTAGAGCCCCCGGACCCCGGTTGTCCTCATACCTGAGAGGGAGACCCGGTCGTCCGTCGGTGGCAGCCCGGCGACGCCGAACTGGCTCTGCGGAACCGCTGCGAACAGCACCAATCGCCGATGCGGTGTTGGGCCTCGGCTTCCTAGCGTCGGTTCATGATCCTCGCATCCCGACGAATCGCATTGACACTGTTGACCTTCGGCCTGTTCTTGGCCCTCGGAATCGTGGCGGTCCAGGCCCGGGCGATGCCCGGCGCGGACGCCGACCCGGTTCCCGCCGACCTCGCCACCCCGGCCGGGTCCGCGGTCATGTCGTTGACCGGTCCCGAGCCGATGGCCGCCCTCGCCGATCTGGGGGCGCCGCCCCGCGCCGTCCTGGGCTACGACCCGGTGATCATCGACGGGGCGCCGGCGAACCCGCGGGGTGGGTGCTCGACGCCGGTCCCGCTCCCCGACCGTTTCGAACCGCTCTGCAAGATCCACGATCTCGGGTACGACCTGCTGCGCCTGGCCGCACGCTCCGGACGCCCACTCGGGCCGTGGGCGCGACAGCGTCTCGACCACGCCCTCGTCGAGGCGATGCACGACAGCTGCACCGACCCGATCTGCGAGATCGGCGCCGACCTGGCCGATGTCGGACTGCGGGCGAACACGTGGCGGCAACGCGCGGGTACCCCGATCACGCACGAGGGTGTCGGGGACATCGCGCTGTCGCTGGCCGTCCGCGCCGCAGAGGCGACGGCGCGATGACCCCCACTCGATCGTCTCGACTCCCCCACCCCGCAGGGGTGATCGGCGCGCTCGTCGGGGCGGCGATCGCGCTGGCCCCGGGTTCGCTGCCCCGAGAGATGTCGGTGCACGTCGCCCTGCTGACCGGGTGTCTGCTGCTGGGTGCGGGGATCGGGGGCATCGTCGGGCGACTGATGCCCGACCGGGCCGGCGATCGCGCGGCCGATCGCGGCCGCCGTGCCCGGGTCGTCGGCCTGACCACCGCGGTGTTCACCGGTCTGGTGCTCGCCAACGCATGGTGGCAGGACACCCTGCGCGCCGGTCTGGGCGAACCCGGGCCGGGACCCGCCTGGGTCGCGGTGTCGTTCGTACCGGTCGCGCTGTACGCGGCCATGATCCGGGCGCCCGGGCTCACGGCGGTCGCCGTCGTCACGGGCGTGGCCACGGTCGCGGGTCTGGCCCCCGCGACAGCCGGACCGCAGGGTGCGGTCGAGGGCGCCGCGACGATGAGCAGGGCGGCGGCGTTCACGACCACCGATGCCGCCGCGACGTCGCTCCGCCTGTACTCGTCGTCCGACGGCCGGCCGGTCGATCACCGCGCGGCGGAGCTGGTCGATCGGTGGTCGTCGGCGGGCGGCGCCCGGCGCGCGGCCGTGGTCGTGGCCGTCCCCACCGGTTCGGGATGGGTCGACCCCGATGCAGTACTCGGGTTCGAGCATCGACTTGGTGGTGATGTGTCGGTGATCGCGTTGCAGTACAGCGACATCCCCAGTTGGCGGGCGTTCGTCTCCGGGACCGACACCGCTCGGGCGGGCGCGATCGCCGTGACCGCGGCTCTGACCCGGGCCGTGGGACGGTTGCCGGCGGCTGCGCGACCGCAGATCTACCTCTACGGGCAGAGCCTCGGCGCGATCGGGGCCGACGCGGCACGGACGTGGGCTGCCACCCGCGCCGGGAGTGTGCCGGTGTGCGCCACCGTCCTCGCCGGAGCACCGGCGGGAACCGTTGCCGCGCAGGCACCCCGACGCGTCGTGCTCGCCAACGCCAGCGACCCGGTCGTCCGATGGTCACCCCGGCTGCTCTGGCGACCGCCGACGCGATCGACCGCACCGGCCGACCTACCGCGCCCGGCCTGGTTCCCCGTCGCCGGTTTCGTGCAGGCCAGCGCGGATCTGGTGGGCGCCCTGTCGTTCCCGGCCGGGCACGGCCACCAGTACGGCACCGAGCAGGGCACGTCGGCCCCGCTGTGTCCGGGTCAGCCCGCCGTCGGTCAGACCAGTGGTCCGCGCGCCGCCTCGTATGCGGCGCCGACGCGGTAGAGACGGTCGTCAGCCTGGGCGGGTGCCATGATCTGCAGTCCGACCGGCAGTCCGTCGTCGGCCGAGAGCCCCGACGGCACCGACATCGCGCAGTTGCCTGCGAGGTTCACCGGCAGGGTGCACAGGTCGAACAGGTACATCGCCAGCGGGTCGTCGGCCTTCTCACCGATCTCGAAGGCCGTGGTCGGCGTGGTCGGCGACACCAGCACGTCCACCGACTCGAAGGCGGTGGTGAAGTCCTGGGCGATCAGCGTCCGGACCTTGAGGGCCTGACCGTAGTACTTCTCGTAGTAGCCCGACGACAGCGCGTAGGTACCGATCATGATGCGGCGCTTGACCTCCGGGCCGAAGCCCTGAGCACGCGTCATGGCCATCACCTCGTCGGCCGAGTGGGTTCCGTCGTCGCCGACCCGCAGTCCGTACCGCATGGCGTCGAACCGCGCGAGGTTCGACGACACCTCCGACGGCAGGATCAGGTAGTAGGCACCGAGCGCGTACTCGAAGTGCGGGCACGAGACCTCGACGATCTCCGCGCCACGCTCGCGCAGCACCTCGACGGCGGCGGTGAACGACGCGAGCACTCCGGGCTGGTACCCGTCGCCCTGCAGTTCGGTGACGATACCGACGCGCACACCGGCGAGATCCTGCTCGGCGCCGCGGCGCGCAGCACCGACCACGTCGGGAACCGGCGAGTCCAGCGAGGTGGAGTCGCGCGGGTCGTGCCCGGCGATGACCTCGTGCAGCAGGGCTGCGTCGAGGACGGTGCGGGCACACGGGCCGCCCTGGTCCAGCGACGAGGCGCAGGCCACGAGTCCGTAGCGCGACACGGCACCGTAGGTGGGCTTGACGCCGACGGTCGCGGTGACCGCGGCCGGCTGCCGCACCGAACCACCGGTGTCGGTGCCGATGGCCAGCGGCGCCTGGAACGACGCGAGCGCCGCGGCGCTGCCACCGCCCGATCCGCCCGGGATCCGGTCGGTGTCCCACGGGTTGCGGGTGAGCTGGTAGGCGGAGTTCTCGGTGGAGCTGCCCATCGCGAACTCGTCCATGTTGGTCTTGCCGAGGATCGGGATGCCGGCCTCACGCAGTCGGCGCGTGACGGTCGCGTCGTACGGCGGCACCCAGCCCTCGAGCATCTTCGACCCGCAGGTGGTGGGCGCATCGGTGGTCGTGAAGACGTCCTTGAGGGCAAGCGGGACGCCGGCGAGCGACGATGCGGGCTTCTCCCCCGCGGCGATGGCGGCGTCGACGGCCTGCGCCGCGGCGATCGCCTGAGTGGACGTGACATGCAGGAACGCGCCCAGATCACCATCGGTGCGTTCGATCTGGTCCAGGTGGGCGCGGGTCACCTCGACCGACGACAGCTCACCGGAGTGGATCTTGCCTGCGAGGTCGGACGCCGACAGGCCGGTGATGGGCCCGGCGTCGCGGATCGCGGTCACTGCTCCTCGCCCAGGATCTGCGGGACGGCGAAGCGGGACTGTTCGACCGACGGCGCGCCGGACAGGGCCTCGGTCGGGGTCAGTCCGGGGACGATGACGTCGGGGCGCAGGACGTTGGCGAGTCCGGCCGGATGGGCGGTCGCGTCCACGCTGTCGGTGCGTACCTCCGAGATCTGCGCGACGTGGGTCAGGATCGAATCCAGCTGGCCCGCATACTGATCGAGTTCGTCATCGGAGAGCGCCAGGCGCGACAGGCGCGCCAGATGGGCCACTTCATCCCGGGAGATGGCAGACAACGATGCGTCCCTTCTACAGAGCAATCGGGTGGAGACCAGGCACGGCGACCACGCACCGAGCCTAGTGGTCGTGTCGACGGCGACGACCGTGGCCCGCTCAGCCCAGCCAACGGCGGAGCCGCGCGGTGATCCACGGCAGGACGAGGTACACCATCAACGGCGTGTTGATGAGGGTCGCGATGAGCGTCTTGAGCACCAGCGGGACGCCGTCGAGGTGGGCCACCACGGCGACGTTGATCAGCAGGCTGAGCGGGAAGAACCCGAGCCAGATCGTGATCGCCTGCTTCCAGCGCGCCGGCGGTGCACCGATGACCCGGACCGCGTTGGTCAGGGTCGACTGCGGCTCGAACCATCCCTCGATGCCGGACAACCGGTGCACCGCGGACTCGACCGCGACACCCTCACCGCGCGAGAGCCAGGCGCGGCGGACCGGTGAGCGTACCCAGTCGTCCATCTGCGCCTCGTTGTCGAACCGATAGACCACGTAGTAGTCCGACGAATCCTGCGCCGAGCGCAACCACCCGCCGCCGAGGAATCCGGGAAAAGTCCGGGCCAGGGCCATCCCGGCGTCGGTCCACGCGAGGAAATCGTGTTCCCGGCCGGCCTCGATCCGACGGGCGACCGACGTCGTGACGTGTTCGGCGGGATATTCGGTGTGCTCGGCCATGGGTCAATGGTGGCACCGCGCGCCGCATCCGCCCGACCGAGCGAACGACCACGGGCCCACGATCGCCTCACTAAGCTCTCCAGACCATGATCATCGTCACAAGCAACGACGTTCCGGGCTACCGCATCGGCTACACCTTCGGTGAGGTGTTCGGTCTCACCGTCCGTTCCCGCAACATCGGTTCCAACATCGGCGCCGGGTTCAAGGCGATGGCGGGCGGGGAACTCAAGGGCGTCACCCAGCTGTTGCACGACTGTCGCCAGGAAGCGTTGCACCGGTTGGCCACCGAGGCCCAACAGAAGGGCGCGAACGCGGTGGTCGCGTTCCGGTTCGAGACCACGGAGTTCGGTGGGACGGGCATCGAGGTGTGTGCGTACGGCACCGCCGTGGGTGTCGAACCACTCGATCCGACCAATCCCGGCGTCGTGCCGACGAACTGAGCGGCACCGCGACGCCGCCGCCGGGGCGGCGGTGATCCCCACCCGGTGGGACAATGACCAGCGTGTCGTACCTGCTGCGGGTCTACCTGCAAGATCGTCCGGGAAGTCTCGGTCTGCTCGCGGTGTCGTTGGGATCGGTCGGTGCCGACATCCTCTCCCTCGACGTCGTCGAACGCGGTGACACCTACGCGGTCGACGACATCGTCGTCGAGGTGCCGCGCGGGTCGTTGCCGGACACCCTGATCACCGCCGCAGAGAACGTGGACGGGGTGCGGGTCGACTCGATCCGGCCCTACACCGGGGTCCTCGAGACCCATCGCGAGCTCGAACTCGTCGACCGGATCGCGTCCGCTCCGGCCTCCGAGCGACTGCAGGTCCTGGTCGACACCGCTCCCCGCGTGATGCGGGTGTCGTGGAGCACGGTGGTCACCCTCGGCGGTGGCGGGGTGCTGCAGCTGTTCGGCAGTTCCAGCGCTCCCGAGACACGCCTGACCGAGGTGGACTGGCTCCCGATCGCGGAGGCAGGACAACTCGACCCCGACGCGACGTGGGTGCCGCAGTCCTGGAAGGACTCCGACACCCGCCTGGCCGCGGCGCCGGTCGGCTCGTCGTCGAAGGCGTTGCTGCTGGGCCGATCCGGGGGCCCGGACTTCCGCCCCTCCGAGATCGCCCGGTTGGGTTACCTGTCCCGGATCGTGACCACGATCCTCGCTATTCCGAAGGTTCGCTGACACTGTCCGGTGGCCCGTCGGCGAGGAGCGCCTTGAAGCCGTCCTCGTCGAGGATGGGCACGCCGAGCTGTTCGGCCTTCTCCGCCTTCGTCCCCGGTGATTCGCCGACCACCACGAACGCGGTCTTCTTCGACACCGACCCCGACGCCTTGCCCCCGCGCACCAGGATCGCCTCCTTGGCGCCATCACGGGAGAAGTCCTGCAGCGAACCGGTCACGACGATGCTCAGCCCCACCAGCGTGCGCGGGATCGACTCGTCGCGTTCATCGGCCATCTGGACACCGGCGTCACGCCACTTGTCGACGATCTCGCGATGCCAGTCGACAGCGAACCAGTCGACCACGCTCTGCGCCAAAGTGTTCCCCATCCCCTCCGCCTGCGCGAGCTGCTCGACGTCGGCGTTCTCGATGGCCTCGAGGGTGCCGAACTCGGTGGCCAGTGCGCGGGCCGCGGACGGACCGACGTGTCGGATCGACAGCCCGACGAGCACCCGCCACAACGGCGCCGACTTGGCCTTGCCCAGATTGGTGAGGAGCCGTTTGCCGTTGGCCGACAACGCGCCGTCCTTGGTGACGAACAGATCCGCCTTCGCGAGATCCTCTTCGGTCAACGAGAACAGGTCGGCCTCGTTCTCCAACACCCCGGAGGACAACAGTGCCGTCGCCGCCTCGTACCCCAGCGCCTCGATGTCGAACGCGCCGCGGCCGGCGAGGTGGAACAGACGCTCACGCAGCTGCGCGGGGCACGAACGGCTGTTGGGGCAACGGATGTCGGCGTCGCCTTCTTTCTCGTGGCGCAGCTCGGTTCCGCATTCGGGGCAGTGCGTCGGCATCTCGAACTCGGTCTCGCTGCCGTCGCGCAGGTCGACGACGGGTCCGAGCACCTCGGGGATGACGTCGCCGGCCTTGCGGATGGTGACGGTGTCGCCGATGAGCACGCCCTTGCGCTTGACCTCCGACGCGTTGTGCAGCGTGGCCATACCCACGGTCGAGCCGGCGACGAGCACCGGCTTCATGTAGGCGAACGGGGTCACCCGCCCGGTGCGGCCGACGTTGACCCGGATGTCGAGCAGCGTCGTCGTCGCCTCCTGGGGCGGGTACTTGTAGGCGATCGCCCATCGCGGTGCCCGCGAGGTCGAGCCGAGGCGCCGCTGCAACGCGGTGGTGTCGACCTTGACGACGATGCCGTCGATCTCGTGCTCGACGTCGTGCCGGTGCTCACCCCAGTAGCTGATCTTCTCGAGGATCTCGTCGGCGCCGGACAGCTTCGTCGTGTGCGTCGAGACCGGCAGTCCCCACGCGCCGAGGGCGAGGTAGGCGTCGTGCAACGACTCCGGCGCCCATCCCTCCAGCTTGCCGATGCCGTGGCAGATCATCCCGAGCCGACGGCGGGCGGTGACCTGGGGGTTCTTCTGCCGCAGCGAGCCGGCCGCCGAGTTGCGCGGGTTGGCGAACGGGGCCTTGCCCGCCTCGACCAGCGACGCGTTGAGCGCCTCGAAGTCCTCGATGCGGAAGAACACCTCGCCACGGACCTCGAGCAGCGACGGGATCGGGTACTCGTCGGACGGGGTCAGACGGTGCGGGATGTCGTCGATGGTCTTGGCGTTGAGTGTCACGTCCTCGCCGGTGCGTCCGTCACCCCGGGTGGTGCCGCGGACCAACGTGCCGTTCTCGTAGACGAGTGCGAGGGCGACGCCGTCGATCTTGAGTTCGCAGAGATAGTCGAGACCGGTACCGGCGTCGGCCTGGACCCGGTCGATCCACGTCCGCATCTCGTCGGCGTCGAACACGTTGTCCAGCGACAACATCCGTTCGAGGTGGTCGACCGCGGCGAACTCGGTCGCGAACCCGCCCCCGACCATCACCGTCGGCGAGTCCGGTGTCGCCAGTTCGGGGTGATCGGCCTCGAGCTGCTGCAGCCGCTTGAGGAGCGTGTCGAACTCGCCGTCGGTGATGACCGGCGAATCCTTCACGTAGTACCGGAACTGGTGCTCACGCACCTCCTCGGCCAGGGCGGACCACTGCTCACGCAGCTCGGCGTCGGGGCTCTCATCCACGGATCAAGGCTAGTCCAGACGTCGGACACCGCTAGAATTTCGCACACCATGCCGCACCCGATCATGTTCTCCGACGACGACCCGACGCTGGCGCGCGTACGTCGGATCGCCCTCGCGCTGCCGGAGGCGACGGAGGTCATCGCGCACGGCCGGCCGACGTTCCGGTGCGGCAAGATCTTCGCCTACTACGGCGGGTCGGTGAAGGGCGGCGACATGATGGACACCTCGCTGCTGTTCAAGCCAGATCCGACCGAGGCGCACGCGTTGTCCGATGACGCACGGTTCTTCGTACCCGCCTACGTCGGTGCGTACGGATGGCTCGGGCTCGATCTGTCGAGAGCACCCGACTGGGATGAGGTCGCCGAGTTGCTCGACGCGAGTTTCCGGCTCGTCGCACCGCCGAAGCTCATACGCCGGCTCGACGGGTTGTGAGCTGACCGACGCCCCGCATGGCGACCGCTGACCCGGGCGGGGTTGTGCCATCCTGGACGGCGTGCCCACTTCCCTTCGCGACTACTGGTGGGCGATCCTCATCGTCCCGGTCGCCGTGGTCGTCACCGCCATCCTGGTGACCGGGCTGTTCACCGGTTCCGATCCGTCCCCGGGTTCCGCCGTCGCGGCGGCTGTCACCTCCAGTGCCCCCGCACCCGGCAGTGAGGCCCCGACCAGCAGTGCCAGGACCGCGGTCGAGGATGCGGTCGCCTGCGCGGGCAACACCGGCACCCGGCTGGTCACGGTCAGCATCTCCGAGCAGCGCATGTGGATGTGTCAGGGCACCAGGACGGTCAGCGCATCGCCGGTCACCACCGGCATAGACAACGCCGCCGACCGCACCCCCACAGGCACCTGGAAGGTCGTCGCGCGCGAGACCGACCGATTCCTCGTCGGTCCCGACTACCGCGTCCACGTCGACTACTTCCTGCCGTTCTTCGACGACTACGGGTTCCACGACTCGCCGTGGCAGAAGTTCCCCTACGGCTCGCAGGACTATCGGACCGGCGGCTCCCGCGGATGCATACACGTGCCCGGCCCCGAGATGGCGGCGTTGTACCGGTGGGCGGCGGTCGGGACGACCGTGACGGTGCGAGCCTGACCTACTGCTGTGGCAGGGCCGTCGCGACGGTGGTGGCGAGCGCAAGTGCCCGTGTCGCCCAGTCCGCATCGGCGCCGGCGAGCCCGCAGGCCGGGGTGATGATCAGCTGTTCGGCGAACACGTCGTGGGACAGCCCGATGGTGTCGATGATCTCGGTGACGGATGCGACGACGTGCTCGGCGGGCAGTTCGCGACCCGGATCGGTCGACGGGACCGCTCCGAGAGCGACCACCGAACCGCCGTCGAGGAACTCGCCGAGACCGTCGAGGTTGGTCGCGCGCACGTGGGCAATGTCCAACGAGACCCCCCAGAGCTTTGTCTGCGCGACGGTGTGCCAGGGGAATCGCTTGCCGCAGTGGTGCAGCAGCACCGGGCCGCCGACGACGTCGATGAGTGCATCGATGTGCTCGGCCACGACCTGCGAGGGCACCGGGTTGATCACGTCGAGCCGGCTCAGCGGCGCGATGCTGCCCTCGATGACACGGTCGAGCAGCGGCTCGTCGAACTGGACGAGCACCTGCGCACCGAGCCGACGACGGATCTCGGCGGCGTGCGTCGCGGCGCCCTCGGCGATCGAGTCGACCAGATCCGACCACGCCCCTCGGTCGTGCAATGCCTTGTGCCCGCCGCCGACCTCGACCGACGCGGCCAGGGTGAAGGGTCCACAGAGCTGCACCTTGACCCACCGGTCCGGACCACCGAGTCCGCGGGTCTCCCAGATCTCCTCGAGGGCGTCGATGTCGGTGCGCAGCATGTCCCGCGCCTGCCGACCCATGGTCGACCCACCCGAGCGCAACCGGTAACCGGACGGCGTGACGTCCATGGGCATGTCGACGAGCAGGGCGGCGCTCCGCCCGATCATGTCGGCCCCGAGCCCGCGCGCGGGCAGTTCGGGCAGGTGAACCAGACCCACCTCGCCGGCGATGATCTCGGCTGCGGCACGCGCGTCGGATCCGGGCATCGAGCCGACGCCGGTGGCCACCCCGGTGGGTGGCGACGCGGCCGGGTTCGTCACGCGGCTGCGATTCGGCCGCAGCCGAGAACGACGTCGCCGTCGGAGGGGTCGAGACGGTAGAGCACCGCGGCCTGACCTCGGGCGACCCCGGTCAGCGGCTCGGACAGCTCGATGTGGATCCGGGCACCGCCGTCGATCGCCCGGGCCCGTGCACGCGCGAGACCACCGTGGGCACGGACCTGCACGGTGCACTCGAGATCCTCGGTCGGCACCGTTCCCGATGTCCAGACCGCGCGATCGGCGGTGATGGACCAGACGTCGAGATCCTCGGCCGGACCGACCGTGACGACCGACGTCTCCGCGTCGATACCGGTGACGTAGCGGGGTCGGCCGTCCGCGGCGGGAGCCTCGATGCCGAGGCCCTTGCGTTGGCCGATCGTGAAGCCGTGGACGCCGTCGTGTTCGGCGAGCGCGACACCACTGGAGGAGTCGACGACCATGCCGGGTCGGACGCCGATGCGGGCGCCGAGGAACGCGCGCGTGTCGCCGGTGGGGATGAAGCAGATGTCGTGCGAGTCCGGCTTCTCGGCGACCGACAGCCCGCGACGCGCCGCCTCCGCCCGGATCTCGGACTTGGGGGTGTCGCCGATGGGGAACATCGCGCGTGAGAGTTGTTGTGCGGTCAGCACCGCGAGGACGTAGGACTGGTCCTTGTCCTCGTCCACCGCGCGCCGGAGCTCGCCGTCGACGAGCCGTGCGTAGTGGCCGGTGGCCACCGCGTCGAAGCCGAGGGCGATGGCCCGCTCGGCGAGAGCGGAGAACTTGATCTTCTCGTTGCACGACAGGCACGGGTTGGGCGTCTCACCCGCGGCGTAGGCGCTGACGAACTCGTCGATGACGTCTTCTTTGAAGCGGTCGGCGAAATCCCAGACATAGAACGGGATCCCGAGGATGTCGGCGACGCGGCGGGCATCGCCCGCGTCTTCCTTCGAGCAGCAACCGCGGCTGCCGGTGCGCAGCGCGCCCGGTGCGGTGGAGAGCGCGAGGTGGACGCCGACGACGTCGTGTCCGGCGTCGACCGCGCGTGCGGCGGCCACCGCGGAGTCCACGCCACCGCTCATCGCGGCCAGGATGCGCATCAGCGGTCCCCCGCCGAGACGCTGGCCATGCCCGCGGTGCGTGCGCGATCGACCACCTCGCCGATGACCGCGGCGACGCGGTCGATGTCGGCCGCGGTGGTCGACGGTGCCAGGCTGAACCGCAGGCTGCTGCGGGCGTCCGGGGTGGACATGCCCATCGCGATGAGTACGTGGCTGGCCTGGGCGACGCCCGCGGTGCAGGCCGATCCGGTGGAGCACTCGATCCCATTGGCGTCGAGCAACATCAGCAGCGAGTCCCCCTCGCACCCGATGAAGGACACGTGCGCGTTGCCGGGGAGGCGCCGAGACCCCAACGGTCCGTTGACGAGACAGCCCTCGGTGTCCATCAGGGCGCTGAGCAGCCGGTCACGCAAGGCCGAGACACGATGCATCGAGTCGGCGAGCTCGTCGACCGATTGCGTCAGCGCGGCGGCCATGCCGACGGCCGCGGCGGCATCCGGTGTGCCGGACCGGACGTCGCGTTCGTGGCCACCACCGTGCAGCAGCGGGACACAGTCGACGTCGCGACGCAGCAGCAACGCGCCCGAACCGTGGGGACCGCCGAACTTGTGTCCGGCGAGGCTCAACGCGGACAGGCCGCTGGAGGCGAAGTCGACCGGGATGTGCCCGACGGCCTGGATGGCGTCGGTGTGGATCGGTACCGCGAACTCGGCGGCGATCGCCGCGAGTTCGGTGATCGGTTGGATCGCCCCGACCTCGTTGTTGGCCCACATCACCGACACCAGGGCGGTCTCGGTCGCGTGTGCGGCGAGCTCGGCCCGCAGATCCGCGGGATCGACGAACCCGTCGGAGTCGACCGGCAACAGTACGAGGTCGGCCTCGCCACGGTCGGCGAGCCATTGCGCGGGATCGATGACCGCGTGGTGTTCCACCGACGAGATGACGATCCGCCGGCGGCGGGGGTCACCGGCTCGCCGGGCCCAGAAGATGCCCTTGACGGCGAGGTTGTCGCTCTCGGTGCCGCCCGCGGTGAAGATGACCTCGGATGGACGCGCACCCACTGCTGCGGCGATCGACTCGCGTGCCTCCTCGAGGTGGCGGCGCGCGCGACGGCCGGACCCGTGCAGCGACGCGGCGTTGCCCGGATCGCCCAGGATCTGCGTCATCGCCTCGACGGCGCGGGGCAGCATGGCTGTCGACGCGGCGTGATCGAGGTAGACGGTGGGACGGCCGATGGGCGTCCGATCGGTGGTGGGCATGGTGTCCTCAGGATAACGCCCGGGACACCGTCGACAATTCCGCGGCGTGCTCAGCCCGCCAGCGACAACCCGTGCACACTCTCGGCGGCGGTGGGCAGCGGTGGGAGCACCATCGGCCCGAAGACCAGGCGTTCGCACCGTCGGGCGAGTTCCCGACGATCCGAACCCGGCAGCTGCAACTCGTGTACCCGGATCCGCACGCTCAGACCGGTGGCCGAGATCACCCTCCGCATCGTGTCCATGAGGTCGTCGTCGCCGATGAAGCTCGCGACCGTGGACACCTCGTCGCCAGGACCCCGGAAGCCGACATGCATCGGGATGACGGGGACGGATGCGTCGACGGCCGCCTGGAACATCGCAGGCCGGAACGTCCCGCCGGTGCGTCCGCACCACGTGGTGCCCTCCGGGAACACCCCGACGGCGTCGTCGGCGTGCAGTCCGGCGACCGCCGCCTCGACCGTGCCCGGCAGCGCCCGCAACGACGCGCGGTCGATGCCGATGACACCGAGGCGGCGTGCGAGGGTCCCGATGACCGGCCACGCGAGCAGCTCGGACTTCGCGACGAAGCGGGCGGGCACCACCGCCGCGATGGCGAGGATGTCGAGGAACGAGGTGTGGTTGGCCACGATCAGGCCGGCCCCCCTACCGACGAACGGTCGACGGTCGTCGACCAGGACCGCGATGCCCAGGGCCGCGAGCAGCGAGCGCGCGGCACCGCGGACGAACCGTCGTCGCAGCGGACGCGGCAGGGCCGTGACGATCGTCCCGGCGGGGATGAGCCAGCAGATGGTCATCACGACCCGCAGGAGCCGGATGACGGCCCGCACGCGGCCGTGTGTGCGGGCGGCGGTGGGCACGCAGCTCGTGTCGCAGGGACTGACGGGGAACCAGGCGTGGGCGCGCCGGGTGGGCAGGGTGTGGACGAGGGTCATCTAGGCCTCCGCGGCGTCGGCGGCCGACCGCAGTCGGTCGAGGTATCGGGTGTTCGCCTGGTTCTTGTCGATGATCGTGACGAAGTCGGCGACGCCGAAAAAGACGTCGTGGGCGGGTTCGCCGCAGATCTGCGCCCCGATCCGCAGGTAGCCGCGCAGCAGCGGCGGCAGCGCCGGCCGGGGCGGCGCGGCGATGTCGTCGAGTCCACGACCGTCGAGGTCGAGAGGGATACGAGGGTGGACCTCCCAGGGCGCGCGGTGGCGATCCCGGACGAGGTCGCGGATGCCCCGGATGTGGGCACCCGGCGCGGTGCCGTCGCCGGTGTCGACGGGCACCGAGGTGCATCCGACGGCGTAGCGGTGGCCGGTGTCGTCGAGGTAGCGCAGGATCCCCGACCACATCAGCGCCATGACCGACCCCGAGCGATGCGCGGTCGCGACACAGGCCCGACCCATCTCGACGGTCTGCGGGGCGATGGGGTCGAGTTCGGCGAGATCGAACTCGGTGGCGGTGTACAGACCGCCCGCGGCGATCGCGCCCGCGGGCGGCAGCATCCGGTAGCAGCCGACCACCTCGTCGGTGTCGTTGTGGCGGACGATCAGGTGGTCACAGAAGTCGTCGAAACGGTCCGCGTCCCGGCCGTCGGTGACGCCGGCCATCGCCGAGGTGAAACCGGGCTCGCGGGAGAACACCGCGTACCGCAGCCGCTGCGCCGCGACGATGTCGCGCGGGTCGTCGGTGAGATGGAGGCTGTAGGTCGGTCCGGTGATGAGTGGACGCGTGGACCGCGGAGGGGTCGGGAGGGGTCGATCGGCCAGCAGTGAGTTGGTCATGGCCACAGGTGTAGTGACCGATTCGCACAGCACTGCAGCGCGACGGTGTCGTGTCGATGGAGGCGTGATGAACTCCCCCGGCCATGGTGAACCGGGCCCGACACGCACATGACCCCCGGGGGATCCCGGGGGTCATGTGGTCGTTCAGGTCGTGCTGCGGCTCACTTGCGCTTGTTGACGGCCTCGGTGAGCTGGGGTGCGACGTCGAACAGGTCGCCGACGATGCCGAAGTCGGCGATCTCGAAGATCGGCGCCTCCTCGTCCTTGTTCACCGCGACGATGGTCTTCGAGGTCTGCATACCCGCACGGTGCTGGATGGCTCCGGAGATGCCCAGGGCCACGTACAGCTGCGGCGACACGGTCTTGCCGGTCTGACCCACCTGGAACTGGCCGGGGTAGTAGCCGGAGTCGACCGCCGCGCGCGAGGCACCGACAGCGGCACCCAGCGAGTCGGCGAGGTCCTCGACGACCGAGAACTTCTCGGCGCTGCCGACACCGCGTCCACCGGAGACGACGATCGACGCCTCGGTGAGCTCGGGCCGGTCGCCACCGACGATGGGCTCGATCTTGGTGATCTTGACGGCGTTCTCGGCCGCGGCCGGGACCTCGACGTCGACACGCTCGCCTGCGCCTGCCTGCGGCTCGGCCTCCACGGCGCCCGGACGGACGGAGTAGATGGGCACGTCACCCTTGGCGGTGGCGTCGACGGTGAACGCGCCACCGAAGATCGAGTGCACCGCGCTGCCGTCGGAGTTCAGGCCGACCACGTCGTAGAGGATGCCGGATCCGAGACGGACCGCGAGACGACCGGAGATCTCCTTGCCGTCGGCGTTCGCTGCGACGATGACACCGGCGGGCGAGGCCTGCTCGACAACCGCGGCGAGGACGTCGACGCGGGGGCTGATCAGGTAGTTCTCGACGTCGTCGGACTCGGCGACGTAGATCTTCTCGGCTCCGGCCTCGGTGAGGCCGGCGATCAGACCGTCGGCGTTGCCGGGCTTGCCGACGACGACTACGGACGGGGTGCCCAGTGCACGTGCTGCCGTGATCAGTTCGCCGGTGACCTTCTTGAGTCCACCCTCTGCGTCCTGCTCGGCAAGAATCAAAACTTCAGCCATGATTTCTACGCTCCTCAGATGATCTTCTGTCCGACAAGGTATTCGGCGACCTTCGTGCCGCCGTCACCTTCATCGGTCACGCGCTCGCCCGCGGTCTTGGGCGGCTTCGGGGTGGACGAGGTGACCGTGGAACCGGCGTTCTCGAGGCCCACGTCCGACGGCTCGACACCGATCTCGGCGAGGGAGAGGACCTGTACTTCCTTCTTCTTCGCGGCCATGATCCCCTTGAAAGACGGGAACCGGGGCTCGTTGATCTTCTCGGTCACGCTGACGATGGCAGGCAGCGAGGCCTCGACGTGGGTGATCCCCTCGTCGGTCTCGCGCTCGCCGGTGAGGGTCTCGCCCTCGACGGTGAGCTTGCGCAGATGCGTCAGGTGCGGGAGCTCGAGGTACTCGGCGATCATGGCCGGCACCGCGCCGCCACGTCCGTCGGTGGCCTCGTTGCCCGCGATCACGAGCTCGACGCCCTCGACGGTGCCCAGTGCGCGTGCGAGCACGTACGCGGTCTGGACGGAGTCGGAGCCGTGCATCAGGTCGTCCTTGATGTGGATGGCCTTGTCGGCACCCATGGACAGAGCCTTGCGGATCGCGTCGGATGCGCGCTCCGGACCGGCGGACAGGATCGTGACCTCGCCCCCGCTCGACTCCTTGATCTGGAGCGCCTCCTCGACGGCGCGCTCGTTGATCTCGTCGAGCACCGCGTCGGCTGCTTCACGGTCCAGCGTGTAGTCACCATCGGAGAGCTTGCGCTCGGACCAGGTGTCTGGAACCTGCTTGATCAATACGACAGTGTTCGTCATGGTCCTCATCGACCTCCTGCTTGGGGTTCGTCAACTTACCGCCCGGTAAGGATAAGCGTTCCACTCCACTTTAACCCCAACCAGGGGCGTGATTGACACCCGTTCCATCCCAGGTGGGGAGGTGGCCATGACGCTGATCACAACGTCGGCCACTAGGCTCCCGGGGATGATCAACCCAACCGAGCGCCCGGAGGCGACACAGGGGCCCACCCTCGTGCTCACCGGCGAACGCACCGCGCCGGGGATCGCCGAGGAGAACTACTGGTTCCGGCGACATGAAGTGGCCTACGAGCACATCCTCGCAATCTGCACCGACCGTGACGTGCTCGAAGCCGGATCCGGCGAGGGGTACGGAGCGGACATGCTCGCCGATGTCGCTCGGAGCGTGGTGTGTGTCGACTACGACGCCACCGCCGTCGCGCACACCCGGGCTCGATATCCGCGCCTGAGCATCGAACAGGGCAACCTCGTCGACCTCCCGTTGGCCGACGCGAGCGTCGATGTCGTCGTCAATTTCCAGGTGATCGAGCACCTGTGGGATCAGCCACAATTCGTACGGGAATGCGCCCGGGTCCTGCGCCCGGGCGGTGTGCTGCTGATGAGCACGCCGAACCGGATCACCTTCTCCCCCGGCCGCGACACCCCGCTCAACCCCTTCCACACCCGGGAACTGTCGGCCACCGAACTCGGCGAGCTGCTCGGCGACAACGGGTTCACGGTCTCGGAGATGGCGGGCGTGCACCACGGCCCCGCGTTGCGCGCTCTCGACAAGAGGTGGGGCGGGTCGTTCATCGACGCGCAGATCCAGCGCGCGCTCGACGGCGAGCCCTGGCCCACCGCTCTGACGGCCGACGTCTCGAGCATCCGGTCGACCGATTTCGAGATCCACCCCGACGACATCGAGGCCAGCCTCGACCTCCTCGCCGTCGCGGAGCGACTCGACCGCCCCGTCGCGGAGCGAC